>JAJDVM010000338.1 GCA_022826125.1 Defluviicoccus sp. | reverse complement strand
GGCGGCCGGTAGCCTGCGAGGCCCGGCTGCCCGGGGCGCTTGGCTCAGATGGCGAGAGCACCTCCCTTACAAGGAGGGGGTCGCAGGTTCGAGTCCTGCAGCGCCCACCGACGTGTGCTCCAGGCATTGGAAGACCAGATAACGATTCCTGGCCCGAAAGCCGGCGATCCGCAGTACCGCCAGCGACAAGGCATGCGCGGCGTTGTAGGCCAGATCGAACCGTGACTCGAGGCTGAGCTCCGCGTTCTTCGCGTCCGCGAGCCGTGCGATTCCGGAACGGATCAGTCCCGATACCTCGTCGCGTGTCGGCGCCTCTGTCTTCAACAGGCCACGCGCGGTGAGATTGTCCAGGTGCTCATTCGCCATCGAGGTTTCCCGCGACGACGATATACGGCTCTTGCAGGATGCGGGTCAGAAACCCGGCCCCGGTCCGGCGCCGCTCCTCGAACTCGACCGGCGTGTAGACCGTGGGATTCACGCGCCGGCCGAGCAGGTCTTCCAACGGCGCCATGGCGGTATAGATCGTCTCCAGCGTCAGGTCGTCGGAGACGAGCAGCAGATCGACGTCGCTGGCCGCCGTCTCCGTTCCCCGGGCGACCGATCCGAACAGCAGGGCCAGGACAATCCTGCCGGCCAACGGTTCCAGCGCGCCTCGAACCGCCTCTTCCAGGCCGACGGTCTTGCGGACGATGCTGCAAATCTCGTCGAAGAGAGGCGATTCCGGGTTGGCCCGGTAATGCTTGCGGTTGCCGACGCGGGAGACCGAGGCGAGACCGCTTGCGTTGAGCCGGGCCAGTTCTCGCTGCACCGCTCCGCGCCCCGAACCCGCCAGTGCGATAAGCTCGGTGACATAGAATTCCCGGTCGGGCTGCCCGAAGAGCAGCGCGAGCACGCGTTGTTGCGTCGAGGTGAACAGCGCGTTGGCGAGTGTCGAGCCCTCTATACCCATAGAGAGTATTTTAGTACTCGAAATGGGTATATCAAGATCTTCGGTTCGGTCCGGTCGATCCGATCAGCGGATTTGCAGGACCAGCTTGCCCCGCAGATGGCGCGACGCGCTGGTTTCCAGCGCGGAAGCGGCATCGGCGAGGGGGAAAGTCGTGATCTTGGGCACGCTGACCGCGCCGGCCTCGAACAGTTCAAGAATCCTCATCAGGTGCGGGCGGTCGCGACCGACTCGAGGGCGCAGCGAGATTACGTCGTCGCGCGGCGGTTCCGGCGCGCTTGAGCCCGAAGCGATGAAGGCCGCGCGGCCGCCCGGCTTGAGAACGGCGAACGAGCGCTCCGTCACGTCGCCGCCGACGGTCTCGAACACCGCGTCGCAGCCCGAGACGGCCTCGGTGAAGTCGACCGCGTTGTAGTCGATAACCTCGTCGGCGCCGAGCCCGAGGACATAGTCGATGTTGCGCGCGCTGCAGGTCGCGACCACGTGCGCGCCGATATGCCTGGCGAGCTGGATCCCGAACCCGGCGACCCCGCCGGCGCCGCCCTGGATCAGGATTTTCTCGCCCGCCTTGAGTTCCAGCGTGTCCTCGATCGAGACCAGCGCCGTCAGCCCGATCAGCGCGAGCGCGGCGGCGTCGACATGGGAGACCCCGTCCGGCTTGGTCGCGCAGAGCGCCGACTTCATCGCGATCTTTTCGGCGTAGGTGCCTTCCTGGCCGGGCGCGCAGACGCCGAACACCGCATCGCCCAAAGCGAACTCGTCCACGCCGTCTCCGAGCGCCGCGACCGTGCCCGAGAAGTCGCGTCCCAGCACATAGGGGAAGTCGGTGAATTCGCTGTAGCGGCCGGCGAGCACCTTCCAGTCGGCGCCGTTCACGGTAGCGGCATGGATGTCGACCACGATCTCGCCCGGCCCTGGCGACGGGTCCGGCAGGTCGCCGTAGCGCAGGACCTCGGGTCCGCCGTGCCGTTCGAAATAGACCGCTTTCATCGCTTCCCCCGCGTTCGAGCCCCAGCCGCGCGCGAGTGTATCCGGAACGTCCGGCCTGTCACCCCAGTGGATGCGACGCGGTGGGGCCGTCTATCCGGCCGCCGTCTTGCGCTCGGCCTCGGACCTGAGCTCCGGATCGAAATAGCCGTCGAGGAAGCCGTTGAGATAGTCGAGCATCGCCGGGTCCATCACGCGGTCCGGCACCGGATCGCGGTCGAAATTCCCGTACCTGTCCTCGCCGCGCACCAGCATCGCCGGAAAGCGCCCGAGGCTCGGCCGTACATGCGGCGGGCAGTAGACGAAAAGCACGCCGATGCGTCGGTCGCCGGTGGTGTTGGGCTTCGAAGAATGGGCCGTGCGGAAGTGGTGGATCGTCGCCTCGCCGGCGCGGACCTCGGCGTCGACCACGCCGGTCTCGTCGAATTCGGGGATCATCTGTCCCCGCGCCAGCAGATTGTCCTCGGCCCAGGTCTCGGTGTGGTCCATCTCGTCCCTGAGATGCGAGCCCGGCTTGTAACGCAGGCAGCCGTGCCTGACGAGGGAATCGGTGAGCCCCATCCAGGCGCCCCAGACCTCCAGCGGCTCGTATCCGAAATAGGCCGAATCCTGATGCCACGTGGTGTAGGAGGGGTCGTTGCCGTTCTTCACCCAGATCGCCGAGCTGGTCAGCAGGATGTCGGGGCCGATGAGCCGTTCGATGGCGTCCAGCAGGGCCGGCGTGGTGCCGAGCTCCACCATCCACGGGAACAGGACGTGCGGCTTGACCATCAGCTTGCGCGGCCCGCGATGGGCGTGATCGCGCTCGTATTCCTCGAATCGGTCGAGATAGTGGCGCGCCTTCTCCCGGCTCAGAACCGGCACCGGGAACACGAACCCGTCGCGCCGCGCGCGTTCCACCCGGTCGTCGGTCAGGATTTCCGCCATGGCTTTTCCCCGCCGTCCCGCTATGAGAGGATCATATCGCGAGAACGGAGTACGAGCCATGCCGCTGACCCCGCAACAGATCGAGCAGTATCGTCGCGACGGCTATGTCTTCCCGCTGCCGGTGCTGGAGCCGCACGAGATCCCGCCGCTGCGCGCGCGATTGGAGGCGTTCGAGACGGAGAATGGCGGCAAGCTGAGGAGCAGTCAGCGCAACAAGTCCCATCTCCTGTTCAAGTGGCTCGACGACCTGATCCGAGACCCCCGGATCCTCGATCCGATCGAGCAGCTCATCGGCCCTGACATCCTGTGCTGGAACACGATCTTCTGGATCAAGGACGTGGGCTCGCGGAGCTTCGTCTCGTGGCACCAGGATTCGCGCTATTGGGGGCTGTCGAGCGAGAAGGTGGTGAGCGCCTGGCTCGCGCTGTCCGAGGCGAGCATGGAAGCGGGCTGCATGCGGGTGATGCCAGGCACCCATGTCGGCGACACGCTGGTTCATCGCGACAGCTATCACGAAGACAACATGCTCACCCGCGGGCAGGAGATCGTGGAAGGCGTCGACGACGGGAGGGCCGTGCACATGCCGCTCGAAGCCGGCCAGATGTCGCTCCACAGCTACCGGCTCGCGCATGCCTCGGGGCCCAACCTGTCGGACGACCGGCGGATCGGCGTCTCGATGCATTTCATGCCGCCCGACACGGCCCAGGTGGTAGGCGACTGGGACTCCGCGGCGCTGGTGCGCGGCGCCGACCCGTTCGGCTATTTCGAGCACACCCCGGTTCCGGATCGAGACTTCGACGAAACCGCCGTCGCCTTCCATGCCCGCGCCGCGCGGGCGGTCGCCGACGTGCTCTATGCCGGCGCCGAGCACAACACCCAGAAACTGTAGCGGCCCCGGCCCTCCTCAGGTTCTGGCGGTCATTCCGTCCGCGAGCGACCGGGCATAGGCTCGCCACGCCGGGACGGCCCCGGAGAGCGCACCCGCGACGACCACCAGCGCCAGAAACAGGAGCTCTCTCGCGGTCGGCGGGGCGATGGGCAGGTAAAGCCCGTAGGAAGCGCTCACCATCGGCTGCGCGATAACGAGCGCCGCGTAGAAGATAGCCAGCCCGACCGCGATGCCCGAGATCGTCAGGGCCATGGACTCGGCGACGAGGAGCGCGAACACATGGGCTGGACGGGCGCCCACCGAACGCAGGATGGCCATCTCGCGCCGGCGTTCGCCGAGTCCCGCCAGCATCGTCGCCATCATGCAGAGCAGCCCGGTCGCCACGACGAAGGCCGAGATCGCGGAGAGCGCAGCCTCCGCCGTTCCCATCAGATCCCAGAGTTCCTGCAGCGCGACGCCGGGGAGGATCGCGAGCAGCGGTTCGGCCCTGTATTCGTTGATCCGCCGCTGCAGCCCGAACACCGCGAGGCGCGACTTGAGCCCCACCATGAACGCGGTGATCGTCTTCGGCGTGAGGTCCATTCCCCGCACCGCCTCGGCGCTGACCGCAAGACCCGGAATCGGTGCGCCGTGCCGCCAATCGACGTGGATCGCCTCGACCCCCTGGAGGCTGACATGGACGGTCCGGTCGACCGGGGTTCCGGTTCTGGCGAGAATGCCGGCGACGCGGAACGGCTTGTCCGCGTGATCCGAGATGCCCGACGCGCCCAGCCCGTGGCTCACCACGATGGGATCGCCCGGCCGGTAACCCAGCCTGTCGGCCACTTCGGCTCCCAGCACCGCGTCGAACACATCGTCGAACGGAACGCCTTCGGCGAAGGAAAGCCGGTTTCGCCGTCCGTAGCGGTAGTGCTCGAAATAACCGCGATCCGTGCCGAGGACGCGATAGCCGCGATGCGAATCGCCCAGCGACAGAGGGATCGTCCACGCGATTTCGGGGGATCGGGCGAGCGCCCGGTAGGTCTTCCAGGAGATGTTGTTGGTCGCGTTGCCGATCCGGAAGACCGAATAGAGCAGCAGGGGGAGCGCGCCGCTCCGCGCGCCCACGATCAGGTCCGTGCCGGAGATGGTGTTGGCGAAGCTCGCTCTGGCTTCCGTTCTCACCCGCTCCACGCCGAGGAGGAGTGCGACGCTGACCCCGATCGCGAAGACCACGAGACCGGCGGTCGTCTTGCGGTTGGCGACGCTCCTGAGCGCCAGGGTTACGATCGGCAAGTCAGCGCTCCGGCGTCGCGCGGTTGATTTCGGCCATGGCGATGCTTCGCCCGAATGCCGGTTCCAGCCGGGCGTCGTGGCTGACGAAGATCAGTGTGGAACCCGCCTTGTCGACTTCTTCCATGAGGAGGGAGAGAAACGCTTCCCTTGCATCCTCGTCGAGGGCGGAGGTGGGCTCGTCGGCGATAACCAGCTCCGGCGTACCGATCAGGGCCCGCGCGGCGGCGACCCGTTGCTGCTCGCCCTGGCTAAGCCCCGAGACCGGCCGGCCGGCCAGACGTTCGACGGGGAGCTCCATATGCGTCAGCAGGCGGCGGGCCTCGGCCTCGGGGTGCGCGCCGGCACGCTCCCGGCGCCTCGCCGAGAACCGGCACGGCAGCAGCACGTTGTCGATCAACGGCAAATACGGGACCAGGTTGAACATCTGGAACACGAAGCCGATATGGCCGGCGCGGAAGGCATCGCGCGTGCCGCCCCTCAGACCGGCCATCTCGGTCCCCAGGATCGAGACCGTGCCCGCCTCGGGCTCGATCACCCCGCCCAGCAGGTTGAGCAGCGTCGTCTTTCCGCCGCCGCTCGGCCCCCTGACGAACAGTTTTTCGCCGCTGTCGACGGCAAGCTCGGGGATATCGAGGACCAGAGGATCCCGGCTGCGCCAGCGGAAGCGGATGTCGGCGAGGCGGATCATGCAGGCGGGACGGGTCCCGGCAGGGGGTCAGAAATCGAAGCGGTTCGCACCCGGCTTCAGGGTCGCCGCGCGCTGGCCTCCCGGCAGGATAGCGCCGACCTCGATCTCCCGCATCGTACGAAATGCGTCGAACAGGAGGACTTCCACGCCCTTCAGGCGGTCGGGCTGCGCGCAGCGGAAATGGTAGTGGCCGTGAAACTCCGAATGCTCCTCTTCCTCCGCGTGCTTGTGCTCCCCTTTGTGGTCGGATTCCGCGAGTGGCGTTTCGACCTCCGCCTCCCGCAACTTGCAGCCCGCGGCGGGCGTCAGGCGGAACAGGGCCTCTCCCTTCTTCAAGGCGGCCATGGCGGCATCTACCGCGGCACGCTGCTTGTCCGTCTTCGGCATGCTCTCGAAGCCGACGATATCGTGCGCCGGCGATTCGAATTCGATTTCCACGACGTTTCCTTCGATCGCCAGCTTGGCCTTGCTCTCGCCGTGCACATGCGCCTTGTGCCCGCCCTCCGCCGCCCATGCACCGCCCGACAGGAGGGCGGCCGCGACACAGAACCCGATCCCGATGCTAAGCCGTTTTGCGAGCATTTCGTTCCCTCCTTCTCGGTCGCCGACGATTCAAACAATATAACATTACAAATTGCGAAGAAGCGCTGCCGTGCGGCCGATCCGATCGCGCGGGTCAGCGTCCGTAGGGTTCGATCCCGGTGCCGGCGAGGGTATAGCCGGTCGCCAGCGAAGCCCGGCCGTCGACATAGGAAAGCGACTTGGTGCTCCGTTCGACGCTCATCCGGCCGGTGATCCAGACCGGCGCGAATAGCTCGTTCACGACGTAGGGTTCGTCGAGCGTGACGAACACCATCTGGTTGAGCGGCGGCGGTGGGACATGGATGCAGGCGCCGAAATAGGGGACGAGCAAGAACTCTTTGACCGCGATGCCCGCAAATTCGAGCGGCAACGCATATCCCGGAATGCGCACGAGTTGGCCGTCGAGCCCGTCGTCCACCCGCCGGTTCAGGGCATCCACCGCCGCGCGGAAGCTCTCGTACTTCGCGACCAGCGCGTCCACGTCGAGACCCTGCTGCGCGAGCCCGCTCGCCATCTCCACCGCGATCTCGTATTCCTCGCCGACAGGGGAAATCTCGCCCCGCCGCTCCGCGGCGCGGGCCCAGGCGACCGCCTCGAGGTCGAGCCGTTGGTCGCCTGTCAGATCGGCGAGAGGGTCGACGAGCTTGTCTCCGCCGGGTGCGAGATCCCGCCACGCGAGCTCGCGCGCCAATTCGGCCGTCGCCGGCGCGGAGACGAGAAAGACCAGCGCAAAAACAGCAAGGATCGACCGCATGTCGGGTCCCCATCCCCTCGGCTGAGCGTATCAGCCGCGGCGTTTCTCCAGCACGGCCAGAATCGCGCGCACGATCCCGACATAGCCGGTGCAGCGGCACAGGTTGCCCGAGAGCTCCAGCCTTACACGTTTTTCGTCGGCGTCCGGCAGGCGCCTGACGATGTCGCGCGCGGTCACCAGCATCCCCGGCGTGCAATAGCCGCATTGCAGGCCGTGGTTCTCCGTGAAGGCCTGGCGGAGGTCTTCCATCACCTCGTCGTCGTCGAAACCCTCGATGGTGGTGACCGAGGCGCCGTCGCAGCTCACTGCGTAGGTGATGCAGGAGCGCATCGGCTCGCCGTCGATCTCCAGCGTGCAGGCGCCGCAGACGCCGTGCTCGCAGCCGAGATGGGTGCCGGTCAGGCGCTGGCTGTCGCGCACGAAGTCGGCGAGGCTGGTTCTCGGCTCCACGCTCGCCGTCACCGGCGCGCCGTTGATGATGAGGCTGATCTCGGTCATGACGCGAACGCTCCCTTGATCGCGCGGCTGAGCGCGACGGCGTGGATCTGGTTGCCGTAATCGTCGAACACCGCGCCTTGGGCGGCGAGTGCCGCCTTGGCGTCGTCGATCTCGACATCCTTCCCGTCCCGGACCGCGTCGGCGAGCGCCGGCACGTCGAGCGGCGCGCCGTCCGTGGCGCCGAGGACGACGCTCGTGTAACCGCGATCCGGGTCGTGGACCACGGCGCCGATGGAATCCGCGAACTCGCCCGGCTTGCGGCAGATCTTGTAGTAGCCCCATCTGGCCCCGGGGGAGAGCTTCGGGATGCGGAGCGCCGTTACGATATCGGCGGGCTCCAGCGCGACGGTGAAGGCGGCGAGCTGGAAATCGGAAAGCGCAACGACCCGCGCGCCGTCCGGCCCGTCGATCGCCACTTCCGCGCCCAGCGCGCGGAGCGCGGTCGGCCAGTCCGCCGCCGGATCGGCATGGGCGATCGAGCCGCCGACGGTTCCCCGGTTGCGCACCGCGCGATAGGCGATCTGACCGGCGACGAAGCGCATCATGCCGTTGGTGGTATCTGGGATCTTGCCGTCCTCGATCTCCGCGTGGGTGATGCCGGCTCCGACGACGAGACAGTCGCCTTCCTCGGCGACCGCCTTCAGCGCGTCGAGCCTGCGAACCTCGACCACGAGGTCGGGCTGGGCGAGGCGGAGATTCATCATGGGCCCGAGCGACATCCCGCCGCCGAGCGGCTTGTTGAACCCGTCGGACGAGCCCAGCAGCCGGATCGCGTCGGCGACATCGCCGGCGCGCGCGTAATCGAACCTGGCCGGTTTCATGCCGCCTCTCCCTCGGCCGCCGCAATCGCCGCGAGCACGCGCCTGGGCGATATCGGGGTTTCGTTGACCTCGGCGCCGTAGCGCCTGAGCGCGTCGTTGACCGCGTTGCCGATCACCGCCGGGGTCGGGATGGTGCTGCCTTCGCCCATCCCCTTGATGCCGTGCTCGGTGTGCGGCGAGGGCGTGATCATGTGCGCGAGCCGGAACGCCGGCACCTCCGCCGCGCCGGGCAGGTGATAATCGGCGAAGGTGGAGGCGAGCGGCTGGCCGAGCTCGTCGAACGGCGATTCCTCGAACAGCGCCGTCCCGATACCCTGCGCCGCGCCGCCATAGACCTGGCCCGAGACCACCATCGGGTTGACCATGGTGCCGCAATCCTCCACCACCACGTAGTCGAGCACCTCGACCGCCCCGGTGTCGGGATCGACCGCCACGACTGCGGCATGGGTCGAGTAGGAAAACGTGCCGTGATCCGGCTCCGGGCGGTAGCCGACCACCGCCTCGACGCCGTCGGTGTCGACGTCCGCCGGCAGCTCCTCCGGGTTGATGTACCAGACCCGGCCGATTTCCGAGAACGGCAGGTCGCCGCCCGGTCCCATCACCCGCCCGCCGGAGACGCGGATCTCGTCCGGCTCGCACTGCAGCAGGTGGGCGCCGATGGTCCGCATCCGTTCCACCAACACCTCGCAGGCGCGCGACACCGCGCCGCCGGCCATGACGATGCTGCGCGAGGCGTAGGTGCCGGTCGAGTAGGGCGTCAGGCCGGTATCGCCGTGGATGACCGAGACGTTCTCCGGGTCGATGCCGAGAATCTCGCTCGCCACCTGGGCGAGGGTGGTCTCCATCCCTTGGCCGTGCGACTGCACGCCGACCCGGAGCTCCAGCCCGCCGTCCGGGGTCAGCTTGGCGCCGGCCTGCTCGTAGCCCGGCACCATCTGCACGCCCCAGCTCGCGAACACCGAGGTCCCGTGCGCGGCCTGCTCGACATAGCTGCCGAAGCCGAGCCCGATCAGCCTGCCGTCCGGCTCGTCCCGGGTCTGGCGCTCGCGCACCGCGGCGATGTCGATCATTTGCGCGGCCCTGGCGACGGCCCCGGGATGATCGCCCGAATCGAAGGTCTTCCTGGCGATGTTGGTGTAGGGCATGGCCGAGGCCGGGACCATGTTGATCATCCGGACCTCGTGCGGCTCGCGCCCGACCGTGCGCGCCACCGCGTCGACCAGCATCTCCATCGCGAAGGCGACGCCGGGCCGCGCCACGCCGCGATAGGGAACCAGCGGCGGCTTGTTGGTGACCACCGTCCAGGTCTTCACGCCATAGGCCTCGATCGCGTACGGCCCCGGCAGGTTGCCGCCGGCCATCGCTGCTTCCAGGCAGTTGGTGAAGGGGTAGATCGAATAGGCCCCGGCATCGACGGTCACCTCGCCTTCGAGACCGAGGATCCTGCCGTCTGCATCGGCGTGCGCGGTGACGATGTAATGATGCTCGCGGCAATTGGCGTCGGCGATCAGATGCTCGCGCCGGTCGGAGATCCAGCGCGCCGGGCGGCCGAACTTCATCGCGTACCAGCAGGCGACGAGCTCCTCCGGCTGGACATAGGTCTTGAGCCCGAACCCACCGCCCACGTCCGGGGCGATGACACGCACCTGGCGCTGCTCCAGCCCGAGGAAGAGGGCGAGCCCGGCGCGGATCAAATGCGGCACCTGCGTCGCGGTGTGGACGATCAGCTGGTCCATCCGCGAATTCCACTCCGCCAGGACCGCGCGGCCCTCCATCGGCACCATCGCCTGGCGGCTCATGCGGAACTCGCGGGTCACCGAGTGCGTCGCGCGCGCCTTGACCGAATCCAACTCGCCGTCGGCGCGGGTGGACAGCGCGATGTTGTCGCCCCACGCCTCGTGGACCAGCGGGGCGCCCGGCTTGCGCGCTTCCAGCATGTCGACCGCCGGCGCAAGTTCCTCGTAATCGACCTCGACCGCCTGCGCGAGATCTTCCGCCTCCGCACGGGTCTCGCCGACGCACGCCGCGACCGTCTCGCCGACGAAGCGCACCTTGCCGATGGCAAGCGCCGGGAAATCGGACGGCTTGTATCCGGGCAGCTTCGACGGCGCGCGCATCGGCTCCACGCCGTCCAGGTCGTTCGCCGTGAACACCCGGTTCTCCGCGCCTTCGGGCTTGCGGATGGAACGGATGCGGCCGTGCGCTACCGGGCTCCTGACGAAGGCGAGCGCGACCTCGTTGGCGGCGGCGATGTCGGCGACGTAGTTGCCACGCCCCGCGAGGAAACGCCGATCCTCCTTGCGCAGCACGCTCGCCCCGATCCCCGTATCGCTCATGGCGGCTCCTTTTCGAGAGGCGGCATGATTCACGCCAGACGAGGGTCCGTCAACGTCACTTCCGGAGGCATCGAGATAATATTTGCATACGCAAATTATTTTCTTGCCAGCCGGATCGTTTGCATTTACAAATAAATCCGTACCAGCCCGAACCGGAGCGAGGCGTCATGGAATTCGGCTATTTCACCCTGTCGGACAACTACTATCCGGACAACCCGCGGAGCGCGAGCGACTTCGTGCTGGAGATCCGCGAGCAGGCGATCCTCGCCGACCGGCTGGGATTTCATTCGGCCTGGATCGGCGAACACCATTTCGACCGGCTCGGCGTCAACTCGCGCCCCGACCTGGTGCTGGCGAGCATCGTCCCGGAGACCGAACGGATTCGCCTCGCGCCGGCGGTCAACGTCTTGCCCATCCACCACCCGATCCACGTGGCCGAGTGCTGGGCGACGCTCGACCTGGTCAGCGGCGGGCGGGTCGATTACGCCACGGGACGCGGCTACGACCGGGCCGAGTACGAACCGTTCGGCGCCGATTTCATGAAATCGAAGGAGATCTTCGAGGAGGGGATCGACGTCGTCCTCAAGGCGTGGACCGAGCCCGGGATGTGGTCGCACCAAGGTACATATTACGACATCCGCGACATGGAGATCACGCCCAAGGCGGTGCAGCAGCCCATTCCGGTCTATATCGCCTGCTTCTCCGGCACCAGCATGGAGATGGCGGCGAAGCGCGGGCTCAACATCATCTACGCGCCGTTCGCCGCGTCGATGATCTTCGGCGGGCTCGGCCCAGCGGTGGACCAGTACCGCGAGGCCTGCGAGAAGGAGGGCAATACCCCGGGCCGGGCCAAGTGCAGCTATTTCATCCATCTCGCCGATACCCCGGAGGAGGAGGATTTCGGCCGCCAGGCGATGATGGACTATTTCCGCTATTGCGTGCTGCGCGCCTTCCCCGACGATCCGTCCAAGATGCCGCCGACCATGCACTACTTCATGAAGATCAACGAGATCCTGCGCGGCATGACCAAGGAGACGCTCTCCGACAAGTCGATCCTGATCGGCAACGCGGACGCGGTGATCGAGACGCTCAAGCGGGTCGAATCCGACGGTATCGACGAGGTCATCCTTTACTTCAACGTCGGGCGCAAGCCGCACGCGATGGTCAAGGACCAGATGCACAAGTTCGTCGAGGAGGTCGCGCCGGCCTTCGAGGGGAGCCACGCCCGTGTTGCGGCTGAATGACTATCTCCCCTATCTGATCAACCGTATCGGCCCGCCCATAGAGGATGGGTTCGCCGAGGCGCTCGACGAAGCCGGTGTGACTCTCCGGATGTGGCGCGTGCTCGCCGTGCTTTACGAATACGGCGAGCAGTCGGTCGGCGACCTCGCGAGCCTCACCAGCATCCGCATCTCGACCCTGTCGCGGATGATCGATCGGATGGCGAGGATGGGGCTGGTATCGCGCGGCCGGGACGACGCGGACGGCCGGTCGGTGACGGTCCATATGCTCGCTCGCGGCCGCGAAAAGGTCGAGATGCTGATCCCCCGCGCCGTCGCGTACGAACGGACCCTCGTACGGAGCTTTTCCGAGGCCGAGCTCGTGCTGTTCAAGCGCCTTCTGGTGAAGTTCCACGAGGGTATCGCCGACCCCGAAACGGTGCCGCCGGCGGAGCAGGACCGCCGCCTCGCAGGCTGACCGGGCCGGCTTGGCGCGTCTCGCCCCGGGTCTCTATGATCTCCGGCGGGAGCGGGGCATGCGCGATCACAGCGTCGTCGTCGATACATCGAGCACGCCACGGGGCGTTCGTTTCGCCGCGACCTTCAACGTCTCGGTCGCGTTCCTCGACCGCCACCTGGATGAAGGTCGGGGCGACAAGCCGCTTCTGATCGCCCGCGGCGCCTCGTGGAGCTTCGCTCGGATCGCGGAACGGGTAAACCGGACCGCGAACGCCTTCAGGGAGCTCGGCATCGGGCAGGGCGACCGCGTCATGCTGTTCTGCAAGGACGGACCCGGGTTCTACGATGGCTTCCTCGGCGCGGCGCGGATCGGCGCGGTGGCGATCCCGGTCAACTATTTCCTGCGGGCGGCGGATTACGCCTACATGCTGAGGGATTCGGGCGCCTGCGCGGCGATGGCTCATGCCGACATGTTCGGCGAGGTGGAGCCGGCGCTGGCCCAGGCGGGCAAAGCCGTCCGCCACCGCATCTGCGTCGATGCGGAGGCGCCCGGCTGGCTCTCGCACGAGGCGCTGCTGGCCGCCGCCGATCCCTGGTGCCCGCCCGAGCCCACGACACCCCGGACCGACTGTTTCTGGCTCTACTCGTCGGGCTCGACCGGCGATCCCAAGGCATCGGTCCATCAGCACAAGGACCAGGTCTACACCTCGGTCCTCTACGCCGAGGCCGTCGCGGGGATGACGGCGGACGACGTGCTGTTCTCGCCGCCCAAGATGTTCTTCGCCTACGGGTTGGGGAATTCGGTCTCCTTCCCGCTCTGGACCGGCGCGACGGCGGTTTATCTCGAAGGCCGGCCCACGGCGGAGAACACGCTCGACACGATCGCGGAGTTCCAGCCGAGCGTCTATTTCGGCGTTCCCACCCTCTATGCGATGCAGCTCGCGGCGATCGAGGCGGGGCACGAGGCCGATCTGTCCAGCCTGCGCTGGGCGGCGTCCGGAGGCGAGGCGCTGCCCGCCTCGGTGTTCGAGGACTGGAAGGCGCGGTCGGGCGTCGAGATCGTCGAATCAATCGGCTCCAGCGAGGCGCTGCATTTTTACACCGCCAACCCGCCCGGCGGGGTCAGGGCGGGCTCGCTCGGCACCATCGTTCCGGGTTACGAGGGGCGCATCGTCGGCGAGGACGGCGAGGACCTGCCCGACGGCGAGCCCGGCGAGTTCGTCGTCAGGGGCGAGAGCATCGCCACCTATTACTGGAACAAGCCCGAACGCACCGCGCGCGGCATGCGCGACGGAGGATGGTTCCACACCGGCGATACCTGCTACCGCGACCGGGACGGCTATTACTATTTCTGCGGGCGCGACGACGACATGCTGAAGGTCGGCGGCATCTGGGTGGCCCCGTTCGAGGTCGAGTCCGCGCTCGCCGCCCATCCGGGGGTGCTGGAAGCCGCGGTGGTCGGCGCCGAGGACGAGAACGGGCTGATCAAGCCCAAGGCCTATGTCGCGCTGAAGGAGCCGGGCGGCGCCGGACCGGCGCTGGAATCCGAGCTGGTCGATTTCGTGCGCGGCCGGCTTGCCCCCTTCAAGTATCCGCGCTGGATCGAGTTCGTCGACGAGCTGCCCAAAACCGCGTCGGGCAAGATCCAGCGTTTCCGGCTGCGCGGCGCCTAGAGGAGGAAGCAAATGGTCGATGCCTGGGGTTGGCGGATGAAGTTCGGGGTGGTCACGCCCTCGACCAACACCATCGTTCAGCCGCATTACGACGCGATGGCGCCCAAGGGGGTGACCAACCACATCTCGCGCATGCACATCCCCGACGACCCGGTCAATTCGGACGAGGATTTCGACGAGCTGATCCGGCGCATCGACGTCGCGCTCGAGGAGTCCATCGACCGGGTGATGACCTGCCGCCCGGACCACCTGATCCTCGGCATCTCGGCCGAGAGCATCTGGGGCGGCGGGCTGGAGCCGGCGCGCAAGATCGAACAGCGCATCAGGACCCGCGCCGGCAGCGATATCGGCGTCACCCAGGCGGCCGACGCGCTGCCCGCGGCGCTCCGCGCCTTCGGTGACGGGATAAAGCGGATCGCCATCGTCTGCCCCTATTACCCGGTCGCCATCGGCCACCTCCAGGCATTCGCCGACGAGACCGGTTTCGAGCTCGTGCGCACCGAGTGCCTGGCCTGCGACTCGCCGGTCAACATCGCGCACATCACCGAGGACGAGCTGCGCGACGCGGTGCGGAAGGTCGACGGTCCCGACATCGACGCCGTCGTCCAGTTCGGCGCCAATTTGCCGATGGCCCATGTCGCGGCAGAGGCCGAACGCTGGCTCGGGAAGCCGGTGATCGCGGTGATGACCGCAACCTACTGGTACGCCTTGCGCCAGAACGGCATCGAGGACCGGAAACCCGGCTTCGGCCGGCTGATGACCGAGCACTGATCGGGGCGCGGGCCGCCCTTCGATACGCCGCTTCGCGGCTGCTCAGGGTGAGGGTATGGTAATGGCGAGAAAAACCTCCCCTCATCCCGAGTAAGCGCGCAAGAGCCGTATCGAGGGGTGTGTGGCCCGACGGCATTCGGGAGGATCGCCGCATGTTCCTGAAGAACTGCTGGTACGTCGCGGCCCAGCCCGGGGAAATCGGCCGCGCGCCGTTCGCGCGGACGATCTGCAACGAGCCCATCGTCTTCTGGCGCACCGGGGCGGGGGAGCCGGTCGCCTTCGAGGACCGCTGCTGCCACCGCAGGATGCCGCTCCGCAAGGGCGTGACGGAGGGCGACCGGCTGCGCTGCCACTATCACGGGCTCGAATTCGACCGCACCGGGGCCTGCGTGCGCGTGCCGGGGCAGACGACGGTGCCGCCCGACGCGCGGGTGCGCGCCTTTCCGGCGGTCGAGAAGTACAACTGGATCTGGGTCTGGCTCGGCGATCCGGAGGAGGCGGACGAGGAGCTGATCATCCCGTTCCCGTGGCGGGTAAGCCCGGACTGGGGCGACAAGGGCGCCTATTTCCACATCGCGGCCGATTACCGCCTCGTGATCGACAACCTGCTGGACCAGTCCCATCTCGCCTTCGTGCATGCGACTACGATCGGCAACTCGGCCATCGCCGAGAACGCCACCATCCGGACCGTCAGGACCGACGAGACGGTGACTGTCGCGCGCTGGATGGTCGGCCATCCGGCGCCGCCCACCTACCGGATGATGATGGGCTGGGACGAGGACTTCATCGTCGACCGCTGGGCGATCAACGAGTTCCGCCCGCCATGCGCGGTGCGTCTCCTGGTGGGCGCGGCGCCGGATGCCGCCGGAGGGAAGGACTTCGGGTTCTCGACCATCGACCACCCTGAGCCCGAAGGCGGGTTCGCCTTCCGCAACCTCAACTTCATCACGCCCGAGACCGAGACCAGCTGTCACTATTTCTGGTCGAACGCCTGCAACCTGAAGCCGATCACCGAGGAGAGGACCGAGCTCCACTTCCGCCAGGTGCTGAAGGCGTTTCAGCAGGACTGGGAAGTGCTGGAATTGCAGCAGGCGAACTGGGACGACCGGCCCATCGTCGAGACCAACGCCGATGCGGGCCTGGTCGCCGCGCGGGCCCTGATCGAGAGGTTCGTTGCCGCCGAAGCCGCCCAGGGCGTGGCGGCGAGCGCGGCGGAATAGAGCAACAGGAGGAAACCATGCCGAAGCGTGAAGAGATCGACGTCGACTGGCCGTGGGCGAGGAAATTCCCGTTCCACTCCGCCATCAAGGTCGGCGACACGGTTTGGGTCTCGGGCATCGTCGCCTGGGATCCGGACGGAAACATCGTCGGCGAGGGCGACATGCTCGTTCAGACGCGCCAGACCTTCGCCAACATGAAAGAGGTGCTCGAAGAGGCCGGGGCGACGATGGACGACGTGGTCAAGATCCAGGCCTTCCTGACCGATATCGACCGCTACGCCGAGTACTCGAAGGGCCGGTCGGAGGCGTTCACCGGCAACATGCCGGCCTCGACCGCCGTCACCTCCCCCAAGCTCCTCCAGGACGGGCTGCTGGTCGAGATCGAGTGCGTCGCCGTGATTGGCAGCGGGTAGAGGCGGCTGCGGCCCTTCCATACGCCGCTTCGCGGCTACTCAGGGTGAGGGTTCCCTTCTGTATCCTCATCCCGAGTAGGCGCGAAGCGCCGTATCGAGGGACGACATCGTTCAGAGAATGTCGAGAACTGCCTCGGGCGGGCGGCCGAGCGCGGCCTTTCCGCCCGCGACCACGATCGGGCGTTCGATCAGGATCGGGTTGGCGACCATCGCGGCGATCAGGGCATCGCGGGTCAGGCCCTCGTCGTCGAGCCCGTTTTCCCTGTAGGGCGCTTCCTTCCGGCGCATGAGATCGCGCGGTTCCAGGCCGAGTTCGGTCAGCAGCCCGTCGAGCGTCCCGGCATCGGGCGGGGTCTTGAGGTACTCCACGATCTCGGGCGCGATTCCGCGTTCCTCCAGCAGCTTGAGCGTGGCCCGCGATTTGCTGCAGCGCGGGTTGTGATAGATCGTGACGGCCATCTCGGTCTCCCGGTTCCGGGTCGGGGTCAGGCGGCGATGCGCTCGGGGCGTTCGACCAGCCGCAGGGACTGGCGCAGCAGCGCGCCGGTGGCTCCCGGCCGGCGCGCGCCCTCGGCGATCGTGCGCCGCCAGGCGCGGGCACCGGGGAGGTTCCGGTAAAGGCCGAGCACATGGCGCGTCATGCGCCAGAGCGGCACGCCCTCGGCCAGTCGCGCATCCACGTAGTCGGCATAGGCCTCTATCGCCGCCGCGCGGTCGGGGAGCGCGATGCCGTGCAGCGCGGCCTCGATCTCGGCCAGCAGGAACGGGTTGTCGTAGGCCGCGCGGCCGAGCATGACGCCGTCGACCGGCCCGATCTGTTCGAGCGCCGCATCCGCCGCCGTGAAGCCGCCGTTGACGACCACCGTCAGGCCGGGTCGTTCCCGCTTGAGGCGATGGACGAACCCGTAGCGGAGCGGCGGGATCTCCCGGTTCTCCTTCGGGCTGAGGCCGGACAGCAGTGCCTTGCGCGCATGGACGACGAACACGTCGACGCCTGCCCCGGCGATGCGGTCGACGAAGCCCGCGAAATGATCGTAATCGTCGCGGTCGTCGACCCCGATCCGGGTCTTGACCGTGATCGGGAGCGCGGTCGCCTCCAACATTGCCGCCACGCACTCGGCGACGAGCGCCGGTTCCAGAATCAGTCGGGCGCCGAACCCGCCCTGGCTCACCCGCTCGCTCGGGCAGCCGAGGTTGAGGTTTACCTCGTCGTAGCCCCACGCCTCGCCGAGCGCGGCGCAGCGGGCGAGCTCTCCCGGGTCGCAGCCGCCGATCTGGAGTGCGACGGGACGCTCCGCCGGGTCGAAGCCGAGGAACCGCTCGCGGTCGCCATGGATGATCGCGCCTGCCGGGATCATCTCGGTATAGAGCAGCGTCCGTGGCGCCAGCAGCCGCAGGAAATAGCGGCAATGCCGGTCCGTCCGGTCCATCATCGGCGCCACGGAGAGTCGCCGGTCGAGGGTCTGTCGCGGGGTCGTCATGGGCGGCAATCTAGTGCGCGTCCGTTTTCGTTGGAACCGTTTTTCCTTCTGGCCCTACCGTCATGGTCGGCGGAGGCCGGCCATGACGAGCGGGAGCATGCCTAACGCCCGTCCCATTCCGACCGAACGGATTCGTCGGTCTCCCCGGCGCGGTGGCGCTCCCGCAGCCGGGCGAATGCTTCGGCGGGCAGCAGCCGGGACAGCGCCCAGACCGCCATCGCGCGGACCAGGGGCGACGGGTCCGCGAGCGCGGCTTCTGCGGTACTGGCCAGGCCGGGCTCGCCGCTGTTGCCGACGGCGATCATCGCGTTGCGGACGAAGCGGTCGCGTCCGAGCCGCTTGATCGGAGAGCCGGAGAACAGGGCGCGGAAGGACGCGTCGTCGAGCGCCGCCAGATCGGCGAGCCTCGGCGCGGTGAGCTCCATCCTCGGGTAAAGCGCCGGTTCGGCCGCGAGGCTCGCATACTTGTTCCACGGGCACACGGCCAGGCAGTCGTCGCAGCCGTATATGCGGTTGCCGATAGCGGCGCGGAATTCCCGCGCGATGTGTCCCTTGTGCTCGATCGTCAGGTAGGAGATGCAGCGCGTTGCATCGAGCCGGTAGGGCGCGGGGAAGGCGTCGGTCGGGCAGACGTCGAGGCAGCGCCGGCAGGTACCGCAGCGGTCGCTTTCCGTCGGGTCCGGCGCGAGGTCCAGCGTGGTCAGGATCTCGCCCAGGAACAGCCACGAGCCGAACTGCCGGGAAACCAGATTGGTGTGCTTGCCCTGCCAGCCGACGCCGCTCCTCTGGGCGAGCGGCTTTTCCATCACCGGCGCGGTGTCGACGAACAGCTTGACCTCGCAGTCGAGCGTCTCGTGCATCCAGCGGGCGACGGCGCGGAGCTTCTTCTTCATTACGTCGTGATAGTCGCGTCCCTGGGCGTAGACCGAGACCGTGCCCCGGTCGCGCCGTTCGAGCGCCGCGAGCGGATCGCCCGCCGGACCGTAATTCTGGGCGACGACAACCGCCGATTTCGCGTCCGGCCACAGAATTGCGATGTCGCCCCGACGATCGCCGGTGGCGGCGAGCCAGCCCATGTCGCCGTGATGGCCCGCCTCGATGAAACCCGCGAGGTCCCGCCTGGTCTGCCCGCTCAGCGCGGCGTCGCAGAACCCCACCGCGTCGAACCCCTCGGCGAGCGCGCGCTCGCGGATCCGTTCGCGGGACCCGGCGCCGGTCAAGGCGCGGCGAACTCCGCTAGCGTCCCCGCCTCTATGGCGTCGCGAAGCCCCGCCATCAGCCGCTGGTATCGGTGGATATTGTGGGTGGTGAGCAGGATAGGCCCCAGCATCTCCTTCGCCCGGAACAGATGGTGGAGATAGGCCCGGCTGTACCCGGCGCAGGCCGGGCAGGGACAGTCGGGATCGATCGGCGCCGGGTCCTCCGCGTGGCGCGCGTTGCGGATGTTGATCGTGCCCGCGCTCGTATAGCCGCGTCCGGTGCGGCCCGACCGCGTCGGGATCACGCAGTCGAACATGTCGATGCCGCGCCGGACGGCGCCCACGATGTCTGACGGCGTGCCCGCGCCCATCAGGTAGCGCGGGGAATCGGCGGGGAGGGACGGCACGGTCTCGTCGAGAACTCCGAATGTCGTTGCCTGGCTCTCGCCGATGGCGAGACCGCCCACCGCATAGCCGTCGAAGCCGATA
>JAJDVM010000006.1 GCA_022826125.1 Defluviicoccus sp. | reverse complement strand
TCGACCACGCTTGCCGCCATCGGAGAAGGGATCGAAATAGACCTGGTCCAGGGCGACGTCGCGGACGAGGCGGACGTGCGTCGCTGCGTCGACAACGTGAAGAAACCGCTCAAGGGTGTGTTCCACCTCGCCGGCACGCTGGACGATTGTCTGCTGGCGGATTTGACAGCGGAATCCATTCACCGGGTATTCGCGCCCAAGGCCCACGGTGCCCTCCATCTGCACAACGCAACCGCCGGCCTCGCACTCGATCATTTCGTCCTGGTGTCGTCGCTGTCGTCTGCGTTCGGCAATCCGGGACAGATCAACTACAGCGCCGCGAACGCCTTCATGGACGGTCTTGCTGCCTGTCGCCGCAGTCAAGGGCTGCCCGCCTTGTCCTACAACCTGGCAGCAGTCGCCGACGCCGGAATGGCGGCGCGCAATCTCGGCGTGCTGCGTCTGATGAGGGCCGCCGGCATGCCGGCAGTGAGCAGTTATTTTGCCATCGCCAACCTTGACTACGCCCTGCGTGCCATGGGCGATGGCGACCACCTGATCACCGCCCTCTTCAAGCGGGTGCTCTGGAAGGTGGACTCCACCGATTACATGCGCACCGGACGCCTGATGAGCAATCAGGATGCTTTTGAGGTCGGCGCCGACGATCGGCTGACGGTCGATAGCGTCATGGCCCGGATCGCCGCCAAGGTGGCCGAGCTGTGCGGCCACGAAGAAGGCGGGCTGGAAGAGCCCCTCTCCAGTTTCGGCCTGAATTCCATCTCGGTCGCCGAGCTGGGGGCATTCATACAGAGCGAGTTCAACTTCCAGGCGAGCGCGCTGGAGCTGATGACCACGGCCTCTTGCCGGTCGTTGGCGGAAGCCATCGTGTTCGGCACGAAAACGGATGAGGAGGCCGAGGCCGAGAAGGACGGCGACCCGATCGGCGATGCACCCCTGGCGGCGCGGCGCCGCGTTCGCCGCCAGCCGTCGCCATTCGCCAGTCCGCCCGAGGACCATTTCCCGCCGGCGCCCTGTTCCCGAGAGAGCGCGGGGACGGCCTCTCCCGCCCGGTAGTGCGGGTTCGCGGCATGAGAGTCGGCTCCGTGTCGGCGTTGCGAAAACCAAGATGAGACAGCATGGCCAAACCAGGAGTCGCTGACCGAGCGGTACCCCCTCTTGTCGGCGAGTTACCGCCCCGGTGCCGGGCGGACGTGGACGAGCTACGTCGCGTCGTACATGCGACGGTCGCGCGAGAGGCGCCGGCCAAGGCTGTATCGCCAAACGAATTTCGAGAGGTTCTGCTGACCGGAGCGACCGGTTTCGTGGGGCGCTTCCTGCTGCGCGCGCTTCTGCGCCAGAACGACCGGCTGATCGTGCACTGCCTGATCCGTGCCGAGAGCGCCGAGCATGGGCTCGCGCGATTGCGGGACACGCTGGAGCAGGCGGAAATCCGGGAGGAGATTGCCGAAGAGCGACTGCGCGTGGTGCCCGGAGACTCCTCCCGCGAGCGCTTCGGTCTGAGCGAATCTGGGTTCGGCGGGCTCTGTCAGCGGGTCGACGCGGTCTATCACGTTGCCGCCAATACGCGGCTCGTCCTGTCCTATGCGGATATACGCGAAACGAACGCGCTCGGCCTGCGCCCCGTGCTCGAACTTTGCCTGAGGAGCCGCCTCAAGCATCTGTTTCACTTCTCCACCATGGGCATTTTCCCGGAATATTTTTGCGACTTTTCCAGGGAGTACCGCCAGAGCCGCATCGACGATCAGATGCAGCCCGATCTCGCCGCCATGAAGAAGGCTTTTCCGCTCGGCGTCGTCGGGTATCCGTGGAGCAAGCTGGTGGCGGAGCAGGGCGTGCTGTTCGCTCGGGCAGCCGGCGTGCCGATCGCGATCTTTCGCCTTCCGCAAATGGGTCTTTCCAGCACGGGGTATACGCAGGCGAACGACTTTCCGACGCGCCTGTTCGCCGCGGCGACACAGGTGGAAATGGCGCCGCATGGCTTTTCCCTGCAGAGAAACGCCGAGCCAGTCGACACGGTCAGCGAAATCTGCGCGGCGATCTCGCTCAACCCCCACCGCCGCTTCACCGTCTATCATTGCTGCGATCCAGAGCCCCCATACGAAGATCTGGAGGTCGCCGATCTGGGCTATTATTGGCAAAGCGTTCCCTACGCATCCTTCAGGCGCTCGTGCCAGGCCCTCCGCGACGGTTCTCCGTTGCGCGGCCAGTGGGTTCTCATCGACCATTTTGCGCCTTACTGGTTCAGCGAGGACAGGGCCCGCCGCACGGTACCGATCGGCGATCGTGCCATCCGGGAAGACTGCCCCCACCCGATAAAGTGGCCCGCATTGCTGATCCGCCATGCGCGCTCCTATGACTGGATCAGGCGTCATCGGGACGGATGGCCCTACCCTGTTCCGCATGGGCGCCTGGACTTTGACGGTCTCATGGGGCAGGCCGAAAGGTACGCCAAGCGCATGGGCGTCCCCTTCGAGCGAACCTACCCCGAGTGGATGCGCACCGGCCTCCAGCAACTCGTGGAGGCGCTGAAATCGCCGGAGGCCGGACTGCAGGAAACGCGGCTCAGCCACATCGTCTACGGGCTGACGCGCGCCCTGCGCAGCAACGCGGCGCTCGCCCGCGAACGGCAGCAGCACCCCGAGATCGAACGGGAGAAGATCGAGCGGCCGGTCTTCATCGTCGGCATCAACCGAACGGGCACAACTTTTCTGCATCGCCTGTTATCGCGCGACAGCCGCTTCTGGGCATTGAGGCGCTACGAGTTGACCGATCCGGTGCTGCCCGACGGCGAGTATGCCACCGTGGCAGGCACGGTCGAGGATCCGCGCCGCGCCTATGCGGAGGAACTGTTAGGCGCGACCAATGTCGTCGATACGCTCGCCGGGCTCCACCGTACCGATATCGACGAGCCCGAGGAGGATTTGTGGATTCTCTGGCTCACATTCTCGACTTGGATATTTGCGGCCGCGTACCACGTGCCGACTTATGGCCGTTGGCTGGCCGAGACCGAATCACGCAACGCTTACGCCCATCACCAACGCGTCATGCAGCACTTCACCTGGCAACGGCGCAAGCGCGAGCCGCGAAGGCGACGGCACTGGCTGTTGAAGATGCCCTTCCACCTCATGGAATTGGAGGCGCTGTTGGAAACCTACCCGGATGCCGTCTTCATCCAGACCCATCGCGATCCTGTCGAGTTCATGGGTTCTTGGAACAGCATAGTGGAGCGGATACGAGGCTTTTCCACGGAGCCGAGGCCGCCGCACGAGACCGGCCCCGAGCAGCTGGCGTTTATGAGCGGCATGCTGAACGACGCGATGCGGTTTCGGGTGTCCCGGCCGGCGCTCGACGGGCGCTGGGTCGATGTCCGCTATGCCGATCTGGTCGATGACCCGATGGCGGTCGTTGGCGACGTCTACGCACGGTTCGGCTGGCCCCTGGAGCCGGCTGCTGTCGACGAGATGCAGCAATGGCTCACGCTTCAGGAGAAGCAACGCCGACAAGAACCGTCGCACGAGTACAGGCTGGAGGACTACGGTCTCACGCCGGAGACCGTCAACGAGGCGTTCGCGCCTTATCGGGATTTTGCCGCCATGCGGGGGGTCCAATGAACGTGCAGGGGGCGAGGCGACACTTAGGAAACCGGCGCAAAGTGGGTGAAGCCATCCGTCCGGGCAGCCACCGTCTGTCGAAAAGATTGCAGCGCTTCGGCCAGCCCATCTCCCTGGTACCGGAACTCATCGGAGATGGACTGATATAGCGATTGGGCCCGTTCAAGAGACGTTTGGCCGCGGGTCCTGATCTCCTCCTCCGAAACGCGGCCCGAAACCGCCTCTTGAAACATCTCCAGCTCGCTTCTCAGGAAGCCCAGAAAGTCATGGATCGCGATCTGCTGACGGGTGATCTTTTCGAAGTGATACCCCATGGCCGCAAGGTAGATCGCATCGGAAAGCATGCCCGGATAGTCCTTGGAGACCTTGGCAATGAACTGCGAATAGGCTGGAAGCTGCCTGCCGGAAAGACGACGGCGAACGACCATGAAGGCTGCATCGATCTCTGTCCTGCTCCTAGGCTTTCGAAGATGCCGGACAGGCTTGAGGTGCCTGAACAGGGTCAGGCAGCGGCTGAAGTAGTTTTCGAGGGTCGGGTCGTAGAGCGTGGCGATCACCCGCTTGTATCCGTCGATTAATGTCCCGTATTCCAGCTCCGTCTTGAAGTTGAGAGGCATGGCATTGGTTCCGAGGGGCGCCTCCAGAAGCCGACCCTCCGATTTCATGCGTTCGTACATGTCCGTGCCCTTGACGGCGGTCAACAAATAGATGGGCGCCACGGGAATGCCGGTCTCCTGGATGAAATCGATCTGGGCATCGAACACGCCCTCGTCATCGCTATCCAGGCCCAGGATGAACCCGCCCTGGACCTGCATGCCGCGCTGCTGGATCTTTCGGACGGCGTGGTAGAGGTAGTTCTCCTGGGTCTCGTTCGTGTTTTGCTGCTTCTTGGTTTTGAGCAGAGCCTTGGGGTTGGGGGTTTCGATACCGACAAACACCGAGTCGAAGCCGGCCTCGATCATGGCATCCATCATCGCGTCCATCAGCGCGAGGTTCGCGCTCGCTTCCGTGATCAGGGTGAACGGATATCCCCTGGCCTTTTGCCACCCGGCTATCGCCGGCAGCAGCTCCAGGGCGTCCCGTTTGTTGCCGATGAAGTTGTCGTCCACCAGAAAAACCGGGCCTCGCCAGCCCAGGCGGTACAGCGAATCCAGTTCCTCCACGACCTGTTCCGGCGACTTGGTGCGAGGCACGCGACCGTAGAGCTTGATGATGTCGCAAAACTCGCAGTCGAACGGACACCCCCGGGAGAATTGCACGCTCATCGTGGCGTAGTTCTTGATATCGATGAGATCGAACCGCGGAACCGGCGTCCGGGTCACATCCGGCTTCCGCGCTTCCCGATACACTCTCCTGGCCGTCCCGCTTTCCAGATCCCGAAGGAATTCCGCGAAGGTCTCCTCGACCTCGTCCAGCACGAAATGGTCCACGCCCCCGATTTCCTCGTGAAACGTGGTCGGATGAGGTCCTCCGGCTACCACGGGAACGCCTGCGCGGTTGCAGCGCTCGACCACGGCGCGCAGCGACACATGTTGCGTGATCATCGTGGACGTGAACACCAGATCCGCCCACTCGAGATCGGCGTCATGCAAGTCGCTCACGTTCATGTCGACCACGCGTAGCTCATAGCTCGCGGGAAACATCGCGGCGACGGT
This sequence comes from Defluviicoccus sp., assembly GCA_022826125.1. Taxonomy (GTDB): domain Bacteria; phylum Pseudomonadota; class Alphaproteobacteria; order MPNO01; family MPNO01; genus MPNO01. Next base: position 11,525 of record JAJDVM010000006.1, on the reverse strand, counting down.
CAGCAGCCCTAGAGGCGGGTGGGTCGCCTTGACCCCCGACATCTCCAGCGCGTGGTCAGCGCCCCAGTAGGTCGGTGGGTGTTCCGGGTAAACCAGCAGAGCGGTCGGCACGACCGGGTTCTCCCACGATCCAACCTTGCATACGGCGTAAGTTTACAGGCGTTGCCCTGGAAGCCGAAGACCTCGTGCGTGTATGGAACCCGAAGGGGGGGACCGGTTTGACTTTCGCAGCTCCTTTGGCTGACATCCCTCCGCCCCTCAAGACCGGACGCGAGGGAACGGATCGATGAACCTTCGGCGGCGGCTGGACATTAGGCGGCGCTATGGCTGGAGCGACTTCCGCGCCGATGCGCGGGCCGGTGCACTGCTGGGGCTGGCGGCAATTCCGGTCACGCTGGCACTGGGGGTGGCGTCCGGGATGGGTCCGGCGGCCGCCTTCTACACCGCGACGATCATGGCCTTCTTCGCCGCGCTGTTCGGCGGCACGCGGGCGTTGTGGTCGGGCGCGGCGATTTCGCTCGCGGTACTGACGGCGGTGGTCCTGCGGGAGCCCGGGATCGGGCCGGCCGAGATGGCGCTGGTGGTGACGATGGCGGGCGCGTTCCAGATCCTGTTCGCGTGGGCCGGCCTCGCGCGCTTCGCCACTTACATCCCCTACAGCGTGCTCGCCGGTTTCTTGGCTGGCATTGCCGTCATCCTGATCGAGTCGCAGGTCCGGATGCTGCTCGACGCGGAAGCGCGTTTCGACACGTTCGCCGTTTTCGGCATCGCCCTGGCGATCCTGATCGTCTGGCCGCGCCTGGTTAAGACGCCGTTTCGCGGTACCGCCGTGGCGCTCGTCGCGGCGACGCTCGCGGCCATCGCCCTGTTCCCCGGCGCGGATCGGCTGGGCGCGCTGCCGCAATCCCTGCCGGCGCCGGTGCTCGACATGCCGACACCGGATTTCGTGCTGGAGGCCGTCGGTCCGGCGCTGATCATCGCGGTGATCGGGTCGGTCCAGGCGGTCCAGCGCGCGCTGAGCGCGGCCTCGATCACCGGCGCTCAACATGCGCCCAACCGGGAGCTGTTCGGCCAGGGCGTCGGCAACGTGGTGGGCGGCATGTTCGGCGCCATGCCGGGCACGGCGAACGAAGCGACGGAGTTTTCGCTGAGGGCCGGGGCGCGGACGGTTGTTTGCCGCATCGTTGGCTGCGCGGTGCTGGCCGGGGTGGTCCTGGGCCTCGGCCGATTCTCCGCGCTGATCCCGGTCCCGGCCATAACGGCGCTCCTGCTGGTGCTGGCGTGGCGGACCGTCGACTGGCGGTTCCTGCGCAATGTCCGGGAGATCCCGCGCGGCTACGGGGTGGCGATGTTGGCGACCGCGGCGCTCACGGCGCTCGTCGACCCCCTGCTCGGGCTCGCCTTTGGCATGCTGGTCGCCGGCCTGGTCCAGTCCGCGCGCCAGGAGCGGGCCGAGTCCGACAGCGTGATCTCGACGACGCCGCTCGATGCCACCGTGATCGGGGAGGGCGATCCCTGGGCCGCGCGGGCCGGGATGCTGGCCTTCGTCGGCGCGGTGACCCTGGCCTCGTCGCGCAAGCTGATGCGGATGCTGGGCGACGACATCCGTCAGCACGAGGCGGTGATCCTCGACTTCTCGCGCACCGGCTCGATCGACGACAGCGCGGCGCACGTGCTGGCGACCCTGGCCGATCAGGCGCACGCCAGCGGCACCGCACTGGTCGTCCTCGGCCCGTCCAGCCCGGTGGAGGAAATGCTCAGGGCCTTTGGCGTGCTCAGGCACGTGCCAAAGGGACGCATGGCCGACACGCCCGAACGCGCGCGCCAGCAACTCGCGGATATCCTCGGGCACGAGCGTCCCGGGGGCGGCTGATTTCGGGAATTATAGCGATTAGTCACATTCCGTCTTGTCGGCGCGAACGTGCGATGGCGCATCGTCAGGACGACCTTGAGCAGGGCGCAGTGGAAGGCGGCCGCTTCCATGTGGCCCACATCGCTCTTGACGCTGGAGACGCACAGCGCCGCCGAAGCACCGTTTCGCAGCCCCCGGGAGCTAGAATTCGAACCGGAGCGCGGCGAGCAATGCGTGGGTCCGGTAGTCGGCGGAGGTCTCGTTGATCCGGACCGGGATCTCCCTCCGCGTGCCGTCCTCGCGGTAGCGCACAATGGCGATGTTGCCAGGATCGGTGCGGATTCCTCCCGCATCGGTATACCGGTAGCTCAGGTCGAGGTGGATGCTGCGGTAGACCGCGATCGCGATCCCGGCGGTCAGCATCCAGGTGAAGTTCCGCCCGTTTCCCCCCGGCAGGGCGGTGAACGGGACCTCGCCGCCCGGACCCCGGCGCAGGGGCCCCCGCAGATCGTCCGGTTCGGGGAAGCGCTGGACGTAGCCGCTCAGGCGATAGTCGGTGATCCCGAGCCCGGCGCCCAGGAAGGGCCGCACGGGGCGGCCCGGGGCGACGTCCCATCCCGGGAAATCGTGGAACCCGGCGAGGAGGAGCTGCCTTGTGTCCAGTGTTGCCTCCGACGGCTGACGCGCGCCCGAATCCCGGTAGTTCGCGTTCCCCCGCCAGCCGAGGGCGCGCGCCAGGCCGAATTCCAGCTGCGCGCGCAGCCGGTAAGGCAGGCGGACGCCCGCCGCCAGATGAAACCGCAGACCGTCGCCGAGGTCTCCGGCATCGAAGAGCTCCTCGTTTCCGTAGAGCGCGGCATGGCCGGCGTCCGCGCCATCGGCGAACCGGGTGTCCCGCGAGTGGATCAGGGCCATGCCGAGACCGGCATAGGGGACGATCCCGGTTCCCCGGGTCTCTACGCCGGCGTCGGCGGTCCGCCCATGGACCGCCAGGACCCACGCCACCGCAACGAGAGGCAAAACCGCCGTCCAGACTCGCGCGCCGCCGATCCGATGCATGTTTGCCTCGCGCTCCTTGTCCGTTGCCGGGTGTGCCATGCAGGCCGGCCGACATGAGAGACCGGCACCCTATCGTGCCGCCCAGCACGCGATCAACGGACCGAACGGGTCGGGCGGTCCCTCCGACAGCCGAATGCCGAAGGCGGCAGAGGTCGCGGGGCGGCGCACGCGTCGCCTCCCGTCCGAATCAAGATGTTTGCCAACAGTTTGCCAGCTTTCCAAATCGGCCAACTCACGGAATCGCCAAGGCGCGTGCGAATCACCGGATTGACCGGGCATCGCTCGACGGAATCGGCATGTTCTTTGTCTCGGGGTCCCTGCCTTCGACGATGGTGACCGAACCGACGGCCGTCGTGCCCTCCCGATATCAGCGAAGGATCCCATCCCGTGGCGCCGGCGCAGCGGCCGCCCGCCTCCGCCGAGCTCAGCCTCCGGCTTGGTGGATAAATCGTCTACGCACTAACATTCCAACCGGACCGGTCGCCGCCGGTCCGTCGATTTCAACGGAACCCGAAGGAGTCGCCATGCCGCCGACCGTCTTTCCCAAGGGCGTAACGATCCATCGGGAAGCCAAGGCCCACGACTGCCATGTCATGTATGAGGGCCGGAACGGCGAATCCTACCTGATCGATATCGCGGGGAACCCGGTCAACACGTGGCCCCATACCGGGTTTCCGGCCGAGATGATCGACCCCGCCGTCAACGGGGGCCGGAAGGGCCATGTCCTGCTCCAGCGGGAGCCCGATACCTTCTTCAACGAAGCCGTCGTCGAGATGGACTGGGACGGCAACGTCGTCTGGGAATGGGGCGATCGCGCGCCCGGCGGCAAGGCGCGGCAGAATCACGATCTCTGCCGTCTCGCCAACGGCAACACGATGATGATCAGCAAGAAGGAATACACGGTCCCGGAGCTTCACGACGCCGAGTTCACGGACCAGCCGATCTACGAGGTCGCACCCGGCGGCGACATCGTGTGGGAGTGGGTCCCCCACCGTCATCTCGACGGGCTGGGCATCGACGAAGAGCGCCGGTCGGTCCTGTTCTCGAAGTCCAAGGTCCGGCCGCGGGCCTATCTCTTCGTCGTCAACGACATGCAGCCCCTGGGGCCGAACAGGTGGTACGACGGCGGGGACTCCCGGTTCCACCCGGACAACGTGATGATCGATTCCCGCGAGGGCAATTTCATCGCGATCGTCGAAAAGGCGACGGGCGAAATCGTGTGGCGCATGGGCCCCGACTATCCGGCGGCCTACGATCTCTCGCGTCGCGACTTCAACGGCGAGTGCCCGCGGCCGGTCGACTCCATCTCGGGGCAGCACGATGCCCACATGATCCCGCCCGGGCTGCCCGGCGCGGGGAACGTGCTGGTGTTCGACAATGACGGCCCCGCCGGGCTGCCGCAGTTCTATCAAAAGACCTTTCCAGGATCGCGCATCCTCGAGATCGATCCGGTCGCCCGGGAGATCGTCTGGCAGTACGACGCCTCGCGCTCCGGAATGCCGTTCTGGACGTTCTACAGCTCCTTCATCTCCAGCGCCCGGCGCCTGCCCAACGGCAACACGCTGATCTGCGAAGGCATGCACGGGCGCTTCTTCCAGGTGACCCGGGAGGGCGAGATCGTCTGGGAGTTCGTCAATCCGCGCTATGGCGAATGGAGCCAGCACCAGATGAACCTGGTCAATTTCGGCGGCCGCGAGGCGAACTGGGTGTTCCGCGCCCAGCCGGTGCCGAACGATTGGCTCCCCTGACAACCGAATGGGGTCCGTATTCGACACCACCCCACCATGCGGGTGCGGCCGGTACGTTTGCCCGGGCGGGCTAGCGGCGCAGCGCGGCGACGATGTCCGGCACGGTCCGATACAGCCGCAGCGCGATGAACGACGCGCCCTGCTGATCGGCGAACGCGCCGTAGGTCAACGGACCGACGATGCGCAGACGCGGATCCGCGTGCCCGCCGGCGCCGATCGCGCGGCATTCTTCCTCGACGCTGAAGCCTATCCCCGCCGGATGGGGCGCCGCGAAACCCTCGGCCGCCAGCGCCCTGACGAAGGGGTTGGTCGACCGGTCCGGCCGCATGCCCGGCCCGGTGCAGTTCACGATTGCGTCGAAGGTCTCCCGACGGCGTTCGCCGCTACCCCTAGGCTGCAGGGTAACCGTAAACGCGCTGTTGTCGTACGCCGCCGATACGCAGGAAGCCGCCTCGAACGACACCTGTCCGGCGGCCTCTGCCTCGGCGATGCGGGCTTCGATCTGGGGCGGCAGCTGGAAGCGGTGGACGTCGTACCAGACCCGCAAATGGCGCAGGAACCGGCGTTTCTCCTCCAGCGGCAGGGCCGGCCAGACGTCCCAGACCGAGTCCCTGAGATCGCCGAACGGCTCAAGCCAGCTGCCGCCGGCGGTTTCGACCCGGCGCGCCTCGGCGCGCAGCGTCCGCAACAGTCCGCGCACGCTCGTGTGACGGCCATGCGCCGCCGAGAACAGGGAAACCGGACGGACGATCCGGTCCACGACATCCGGTGGAGGACCGGAGCCCGATTGCGGACGATGCCGGGTCCGCAAGCCGTGGCGCGAAACCGCTGCGATGGGACCCCGGTGCCCGGACCGCAGCAGGACGGCGATTACGTCCGAGGCGGTCTGCGCCATGCCGAGCAGCAGGACCCTGGCATCGGCGGGAATCTCCCGAAGCCGTGCGGTGTCCCACGGGTCGCCGAGGAAGCCGGGACAATCGGAAATCGCGCCGTCGAAGGGCGGCGGCGCGGTCGGGCGGTCGTACCCCGCGGCAAGGACCGTCAGCCCGGCCGACACCTCCCGCCCGTCATCCAGGGTCAGCCGGTAGCCGCTTGAGGTCCGCCGCGCGGCGAGAGCGCGCGATCGCAAATGCCGGATCGTCGAGCCGGAGGGGTTGCCGGCGATGTGGGCGCGGAGCTGCTCCTCGACATAGCACCCGAAGTCCCCGCGCCGCAGGTAGATGTTGCCGTCCGCGGCGAGCGCGTCGGGATCCCGCGCCGGGCCGCCCTGCCCGGCATACCAGTCCCGCAGATGGCCCGGCGCGTCCGGATAGAGGAAATGCACCTCCAGCGGCGCGTTGAGCCGATGGTCGGGATCCGCGGTATCGTAGGCCAGGCCGCGCCCGAGCCGGTCGCGCGGCTCGACGATCACGATGTCGAGCGACCGTTCGGCCATGCGCGACAGGTGGATCGCGAACGCGGCCCCGGTGAACCCGCCGCCGACGATCGCGACGTCGGCTGTCGTCACTGGAAACTCATCCGCGCGGGTCCGGCTATCCCATCGTGCCGGGCAGCCAGGTCGCAAGTCCCGGAAACGCGACCAGGAGCGCGATCAGAAACACTTCCGCCACGACGAACGGCAGGACGCCCGAGTAAATCCGCATCAGCGGCACGTCGGGCGCCATGCCCTTGATGATGAAGACATTCATGCCGACCGGCGGGGTGATCAGCCCGAGTTCGACCACCATGACGACGATGACGCCGAACCAGATCGGGTCGAACCCGAGCTGCAGCACGATCGGGAAGAAGATCGGGATCGTCAGCAGGATCATCGCGAGCGCGTCGAGCGCGCAACCCAGGAGCAGGTAGATCAGCAGGATCGCCGCTATCGTCACGAACGGTCCGGTGCCCAGACCGTCCACCCAGCCGCCCAGCGCGTCGGCGAGCCCGCCCAGCGTGAGAAACTTGTTCAGGAGAATCGCGCCGATCAGGATGGTGAAGATCATCGCCGTCGTCCTGGTCGTCTCGAGCAGGCAGGAGCCCAGCTCCTTCCGGGCGAACAGCCCGAGCCAGACATAGACGACATGGGCAGCGAGAATGCCGGCATAGGCGAGATATCCGACCCAGCCGGGCCAGCCCGCGGCCTCGGCGCCGGTCGACAGGTTGACGCAGACGGCGACGAGCAGCACCAGCAGCGAGGCGACGAGCACCAGGTTCGCGGCCCGCAACAACCGCTTGCGGTGCGGCGGCCCGTCGCGGGTCCAGGTGTTGACCGCGAGGTCGAACGCCCCGATCGCGCCGATGCCGGCGGCTTCGGTCGGCGTGAACGCGCCCGTATAGATGCCGCCGATCACCAGGACGAACAGGACGATGGTCGCCCACACGTCCTTGATGGCGGCCAACTTCCGGCGCGTCGAGGCCCGCTCCCCCGGCGGACCCATCTCCGGATTGCGGTGCGCGATAATCGACACCGTCGCCATGAAGACGATCACGGTCAGAATGCCGGGGACGATGCCCGCGGCGAAGAGCTGACCGATATCCGACTCGGTCAGGATGCCGTAGAGCACCAGGATGACGCTTGGCGGGATCAGGATGCCGATGGTGCCGCCGGCGGCGATCGCGCCCGTCGCCAACCGCTCGTCGTAGCGGTAGCGGCGCATCTCGGGCAGCGCGACCTGGCTCATCGTCGCCGCGGTCGCGAGGCTCGACCCGCAGATCGCGGCGAACGCGCCGCAGCCACCGATGGTCGCCAAGGCGAGGCCGCCGCGCCGGTGCCCGAGCCAGGCGTTGCACGACCTGTAGAGGTCCTCGGACAGTCCGGAGCCGGTCGCGAAAAAACCCATCAGCACGAACAACGGAACGACGCTCAGCTCGTTGGTGATCACCGTCTCGTAGACGGTAAGGCCGAGCAGGGAGAGCGACGGCTCCACACCGATCAGCAGGACTGCGCCGGCGGTGCCGATGGCGCCCATCGCGAACCCGATCGGCATGCCCATCGCGAGCAGTACGAACATCGCGGCGAGGCCGACCAGATTCAGGACGATCGGATCCATCTCGGGCGGGCGGAATCCGGGTCAGCCGGCGCCGGGGCCGGCCGGGGTATCGGCGTCGGCCGCGGCCTCCAGCCCGGCGGCGACGCGGATCGACCGGACCCACTGGATCGCCAGCGCGGCGAACATGACGAGCGAACAGAGCACCATGACGGCGGTCACCGGCCAGAGCGGTATCTCCCAGATCTGGGTCAGATCGCCGTTGCCGCGCTGGGCTGCCGCCTGCTCGCCCAGGCGCCAGCAGATCAACGCGACAAAAAGGAGCGACACCGCGAAGGTCACGCCGTCGAACGCCGCGCGCCAGCGCGGCGGGAGGTGGGAGATGACGATGTCGACGCGGGTGTGGCCGCGCAGGAAAGTGGTCAGGCCGATACCCAGGAAGACCGTCAGCCCCATGATCAGCTCGGTCGCCTCCACCTTGGCCGCGATCGGCGCCGAAAGAAGCTCCCGGCCCAGCACGTCGACGAAGGTGAGCAGCGTCATCAGCGCGAGCATCGCCGCGCTGAGCCAGGCGAGCCGCAAGGAGGCCCGCCCGGCCAGCGCGGTGAAACGATCCGGCGGGGGTCCGGTCACGAAGCCGGCGCCGCGGCGGAAAGGCGGCTACTTGATGGAGGCGACCGTCGCCTTCAGGTCGGCCAGCAGCGCCTCGCCGTCATGGCCGGCCTTCTTCATCTTCGCGAGATACTCGACGACGATCTTGTCTGTCCTCGCCGACCACTTCTTGAACTCCGCGGGCGTGATCTCTTCGATCGTGTTGCCGTTGTCCCGGGCGATCTTCATCCCGATCTTGTCGCCTTCGTCCCAGTGCTTCCCGATCAGCTTGGCACCCGCGCGGCCTCCCGCCTTGTTCAGCGCGTCCTGCGCGTTCCTGCTCAACGAAGCCCATTTCTTCTTGTTCATCGTCAGGAAGAACGGAACCGTGTACAGCCCGCCGGGCACCAGAAGGTGATGCGTGACGAGCTTCTCCAGGCGGAACCCCCTGATCGCCTCGAACGGGAAGAACGCGCCGGCGGTGATTCCGCGGAGCAGGCTTTCATGCGCCTTGGTCGCCGGCATCGCGACGGGAACGGCGCCAAGCTGCTTGGCGAGGAAGATGCCGCCGCCGCCGACCCGGAGCTTCACCCCTTTCAGGTCTTCGAGCGTGGCGATCCTCTTCTTGGTGTGGAGTATGCCCGGCCCGTGGACCCACACCGTGAGCAGATGGGTGTCCGCGAACTCTTTCGCGGCTAGGCCGTTCTTCTCGTACCACATCCAGGCGGCCTGGCCGCCCAACTCTGCGCTCGGCGACAGGAAGGGCATCTCCCACAGCCGCAGCGCGACGAAGCGGCCGGGGGTATAGGCGGGCACACCCCAGGCGACGTCGCGTATGCCGTTGACCGCTAGGTCGTACTGCCCGGGCGGCTTGGCCAGCGCCGTCTTGTCGACCGTCAGGGTCAGCTTCCCGCCGGATGCCTTCGCCGCCGAGGCGGCCCATTCGGCCAGAGTGTTCGTCATATGGTGCACCGACGGCACCCAGTTGGCGATTCGAACGGTTTCCGCCTGAGCCGAAACCGGTACGAAAGCAGCCGAGGCGACGACGGCCCCGACCGCGAGATACTTGACCTTTCCAGACATGATAAGCCCCCTTATCCGTTGAGATTCGACATCGCTCCCGCGACCGCGCCGTCAGGACAGGCGGATACGGTCCGCCGTATTCGCGACCCTGACGCCGCGGCGCCATTGCAGCGCGTAGGCGGTCTGCGGCCTCACGTCGTCATCGACGAGCCACAGGCGCCACAACAGCCGCTTCCGCTCCTTTTCCGGCCAGTCCTCATATTCGTTGCGGGTATGCAGCACGACGGAGTTGTTGAGGAACTGGATGTCGCCGACTTCGAAATCGACCTCGAAACGGTGTTCTTCCGCCAGGTCCTCCGCCACGCGAATGGCCTCGTGCTGCGCGTCGGTCAGGTCCGGCGTTCCGGGCAAGTCGTGGCCCTTGAGGATGTGCGTCGGCCCGAACGAAGTGCACAGATGGCCATCCAGGAAATTGAACACCGGGCTCTCGTAGTGGGCGGGCTCGCCGGCTTCGAACTCGCCATGCTTGGACCAGCACAAGGGCTTCGTCAGCTCCGGGACGAGATCGGGCCGGCGCGCCAGCAGATCGTTGTAGACCGCGACCGAGCTCGCGATCTTGGACGTGCCGCCCGACCTCGCGGTGCGGAGGCACAACAGCCCAACGATGGTGCACTGGTCGCAGTGGTAATCCATCTCCGCGCGCGTCTGATATCCCCGCACCTCCGGATCCCGGTAGTCCTTGCCGAGGTCCGTCACATGCCCGATCAGATCGCCCTGCGGGTTGTTCGACATGGGTTCTCCGAGCTGCCGCCCGATCGCCCAATAGGCGGTCGCGGCATCGATCGGCTCCATGTCTCCGACGGGCAGGCCACGCAGCATGACCACGCCGGTGCCGTCCTTAAGCTCCCGGCGGATATGGGGAAGCCTCTCGGCGAACCTGCCGAGGTCGAACCTGCCGGGGGGCAGGTCGATGAGCCCGCCAGGGTCTTCGCCAATGACCGTCCTGACCGCGCGGCACATCCCGATCAGGTCCCGGACTTCTCCGTCGTCAAAGCGCAGGAACCACCCGGTTCGCGCGGCCAGTTCGTTGCCCCGCCACTCGGCCGGGTCGGAGACCGGCTGTCCGGGCCGGGCGATGCCGCGCCGCGTTTCGATCTCGCCCTGCATGGCCTCCATGACCTTCCTCCGGGCATCGACGTATCGAAAGACGTCTTACGATATTCCGTTGTGCGGGCTGAGTCAAACTCGTAAGATGTCTTTCGAATAGTCCCCAACGGCAGACATTTCCGAGGATGAACGAGCCGAACGTCAGCTGCGAGGAAAATGCCGGCCTGTGGGACCGTCCCGGCTTCCTGTTGCGGCTCTGTCTTCAGGAAACCGGACAGGCGTTCGAGCAGGGCTGCGCTGAGGTCGGCCTGACGCCACGCCAGTTCGATTTCCTGTTCGTCCTGAACGGGATGGAGGAAACCACGCAGGATCGCCTGGCCAGAATTCTGGTTCTCGACCGGTCGACCACCGGCCTCGTGGTCGGCATCCTCGAACGAAAGGGCTTTGTCGAACGCCGCGTGGACCCGACGGACAAGCGCAAGAGGCTGGTAAGGAGTACGGACAAGGGCCGCGCTGCCTTTGCAAAAGCGAGCCCGGCCGCCGAAGCGGCCAAGGCCCGGCTCTTCGAGCGGTTAAGCGAGGGCGAGCGGGGACAGCTCATGCACCTGCTTCGCAAGATTTCCGAGCCGGCACCCCGGGTGACGTAGGAGTTCCCGAAGCCTCGTCGGCCGTGGGGAACCGGCATGTCACGATGTTCGTGTCGACAGGTTTCTACCGCCACCATGGTCCGCGGCGGACGACTCAGGAAAACACCACCTGGATGTCGGTGTATTCCACCAGGCCTTCCTCGCCGAACTCGACGCCGAAGCCGGATCGCTTGACCCCGCCGAAGGGCGCGTTGGGCTGGATCATGCCGTGCTTGTTGATCCAGACCGAGCCGCATTCCAGCTTCCCGGCGATGCCGGGACAGGGGTTGCTGTCGCGGGCCGCAACCCGGACGCGGGACAGGTGAACATCGGGAGTGAGGCGCCCGCTAGTGGCAGAGCGCGAGACACCTGATTGACAGCGGGCCACATCATTGGCCTGTCTGCTTGCGAGAGGCGTGTGCGTTGTTCGGAGTTCCTTGCTGAGCAAGGTCTTCCGGACGGGTTGAGATTTTTCTTACCCCAGCGGCGTGGCTGATTTCCGCGGGGTCCGGCGCGACGAACGATCCGGATTGTCGATTTTCACCCCATG
>JAJDVM010000340.1 GCA_022826125.1 Defluviicoccus sp. | reverse complement strand
AAGACGCGCGACCCCAGAAGCAGCACCTGATCGGCCCCGAGCACGAGCCGTCCCGGATACCGCACACTTCGCGCTTTCGCCTCGGCCAGGCGCTCGGCGAGAGCCACGCCGTCGATACCGTCCGCCCGAAGACCTCGCTTCACGGTCTCCTCGTCGATATCCGGACGAACCGCCTCCACCGGCATCCCCGCGTCGTGGAGGAGGCGGGCCCGGGTCGGGCTGGACGACGCCAGGACGAGCATCCTCGCGCCGGTCATTCGGGCGCCGCGCGACCGTCGGGCTCCCGGTCCGCCGTCCAGTTTCGATAGAGTTGGTAGATCGCGGTCGCGGTTTCCTCGATGGACCGTCGCGTCACGTCGATGGTGGACCAGCCTTGCTCTCCGAACAGGCGGCGCGCGGCGGTAACCTCGTCCTTCACCGCCTCGATATCGGCGTAGTCGCCGAGCGAGTCCTGGCGCAGCATCAGCAGGCGGTTACGGCGCACCTGAACGAGCCGCTCGGAGGCCGCGGTAAGACCGACGCAGAACGGTCGCTTGAGCCGGAACAGCTCATCCGGCAGGTCGATGCCGGGCACGATCGGTACGTTCGCGGCCTTTATCCCCCAATGGTTGGCGAGATAGATCGAGGTCGGCGTCTTCGAGGTTCGCGACACGCCGACCAGGACGATATCGGCCTCCTCCAGGCTCCAGACGTTCTGGCCGTCATCGTGGGAGAGCACGAAATTCATCGCCTCGATCCGGTCGAAATACTCTGCATTGAGGAGATGCTGGCCGCCCGGCCGACCGCTCTGCTTGCGGTGGAAATATCGCGCCATCGCCTCGATTACCGGATCGATCACCGAAACGCAGGGCAGGTTGAGATTGCGGCATTCCTCCTGAAGGGCGGACCGGGTGACGTCGTTGACCAAGGTGAAGATCACCACGCCCGGCTGCTCGCGGATGCCGGTGAGCACGCTGTCCAGGGCCTCGGCGGTACGCACCATCGGCCAGAGATGCTGCTGGACGTCGACGCCCTCGAACTGCGCCATACAGGCCCGAACCACGCCTTGAGTGGTTTCTCCCGTGGAGTCGGAGACCAGATGCAGGTTGTACTCCGCCATGACGCCCTTTCGTTGCGGTTCGGTGTGGTGTTTGCGCGAATTATCGGGATAAATCCAGCAAATGCGGCAACGACCCGGATTCCTTCCCCGGCTTCTCTATTCCTTCCGACCTCTTGCGAACCGGCTCCGGAAATATCCGAAGGCCCTTGGGTTTTCACGGCCCTCCCATGCCATCCACATGCCGTGGGGCGATTCATCCAGACTACAGTATCGATTTAATCCATTGATTTACATAGATTCTTTTCGATTATCCTTGTTTTTCAAACCCTTCCAAGGAATCTATCCATCATGGAAGGATCCCTGTGCACAGCAGGTCGCGAAATGGATAATCCCCGCTATTGAACGGTCCAACAAACGCTACAACCTAATTCTTCTTTTTTGGAAGTAGAGTCAGGGCAAATGCGTCCTAGTCAACCCGTTCCGCCATCCGCGCCGTCTCCCAAACCCCTGCTCGCCGCCCTGTCCGGGGTTCCGGCGGACGTGCCCCCAGTCTGGCTGATGCGCCAGGCCGGCCGCTATTTGCCGGAATACCGGGCATTGCGGAAGCGCTCGGAGTCGTTCCTCGATTTTTGTTACACGCCCGAGCTCGCCATCGAGGCCACCCTGCAGCCGATGCACCGCTTCGACCTCGATGCGGCGATCGTCTTTTCCGATATCCTCGTGATCCCCGACGCGCTCGGCCGGAAAGTCCGGTTCGAGGAGGGTCTCGGGCCCAGGCTCGATCCCATATCCACGATGGAAGAGGTCGCGCGGCTACGGGAAACCGGCGTTACCGAGCGTCTCGAGCCGGTCTACGCGACGATATCCGGGGTGCGCGAAGGCCTTCCCGACGGCGCCGCGCTGATCGGTTTCGCGGGCGCCCCGTGGACGATCGCCACCTACATGGTTGAGGGCGGGACCAGCCGAGGCCACGAACGCATCCGCAAGCTCGCCTACGACGCGCCCGGTTTGATGGAGAGGCTGATCGGCATCCTGACACGGGCGGTCGCCGAGCACCTGATCGCCCAGGCCCGGGCCGGCGCGGAGGCGCTGCAGATCTTCGACAGCTGGGCCGGGGCGCTGCCCGCCACGCATCGCGAGCGTTACTCGCTGCGGCCGATCGCCGAGATCGCGTCGGTAGTCCGCGCCGCCTGCCCCGACGTGCCGGTAATCGCGTTTCCGCGCGGGGTCGGGATCGGTTATGCCGACTACGCGGCGGTCCCCGCGATAAGCGGCGTTTCGATAGACCAGGGGGTGGATGCGGCTTGGGCCGCCGCGGCGCTTCAGGGCTCGGCCGCGGTCCAGGGCAATCTCGACCCGTTGGTCCTCGCCGCTGGGGGCAAGGCGATGGAGAACGGCATCGACGGCGTCTTGTCGGCGCTCCGGGGCGGGCCGTTCGTCTTCAACCTCGGACACGGTGTCGTACCGGAAACCCCGCCGGAGCACGTCGCCGCTCTGGTCGCCCGCGTCAAGGGAACGGGGACGTGACGGGTCGGACAGCGGTCGTCCTGTTCAATCTCGGGGGTCCCGACCGGCCGGAGTCGATAAGGCCCTTCCTGTTCAATCTCTTCAACGACCCGGCGATTATCCGACAACCTTGGCCGGTGCGGTGGGCGCTCGCCCGGGCGATCTCGTGGCGGCGCGCGCCGGAAGCGGAACGCATCTACCAGCGCCTCGGCGGTCGGTCGCCGTTGCTGGAACGGACTGAGGCGCAGGCCCGGGCGCTCGAACGCGAACTGGCGAACCCGGAGACACGGGTGTTCGTCAGCATGCGCTACTGGCACCCGATGGCGGACGCGGTGGTGTCCGAGGTCGCCGGTTTCGACCCCGCCAGGGTCGTGCTGCTGCCCCTCTATCCGCAGTTCTCGTCGTCCACCACCGCGTCGTCGTTCCGCGACTGGGATCGCGCGGCACGCGGGAGGCTTGCGGCGTGCACCGCGCGGGTTTGCTGCTATCCGGAGGCGCCCGGCTTCGTCGCGGCTGCGGCCGGACGGATTTCGCATATTCTTCAGGGCTGGGAAGGGCCCGAGCCGCGAATCCTCTATTCCGCGCACGGCGTGCCCAAGGCCTTCGTCGAGGCCGGGGATCCGTACCAGGCTCAGGTCGAGCGCAGCGCCGCAGCCATTCGCCGGACGCTTCGGCGGGAGGATCTCGAACATGTCGTCTGCTATCAGAGCCGGGTCGGACCGCTCGAATGGATCGGACCCTATACCGACCGGGAGATAGAGCGGGCCGGTTCCGAAGGGAAGCCGTTGATCGTGGCGCCCATCGCTTTCGTCTCCGAGCATTCCGAGACGCTGGTGGAACTCGACGAGGACTATCGGGACCTCGCGAGGGAAAGCGGTGTTCCGGTCTACAAGCGCGTGCCGACCGTTGGCACCGACGCCGCTTTTGTCGGCGCGCTCGCCGAGCTCGTCAGGAGGGCGCTCGCGTCTTCCGAAACCGTTTTCAACGGATCGGGCGGCAGTATCTGCGAAGAGGGCGCGGGCGATTGCCCCTTGGCCGCGAGATGCGCCGCATGACCTGGCTGGCGGACGTCTACCCTTGGGTTCGCGCCCTTCACATCGTGAGCGTGATCGCCTGGATGGCCGGCATGCTCTATCTGCCGAGACTCTACGTCTATCACTGCGGGCGGGAGCCGGGCTCGGAAGCCGACGAGATGCTCAAGACCATGGAGCGCCGGCTGCTGCGGGCGATCGTCAACCCGGCGATGATCGCCGTGTTTCTCACCGGCGGCCTGCTTCTTCTCACTCCCGGGGTCCTCGATTGGGCGTCGGGCTGGATCTACGTCAAGCTTCTGCTCGTGGCGGGATTAAGCGCCGTCCATGGCGCGTTCGCCACCTGGCGGCGCGCCTTCGAGGAGGGCCGCAACCGGTATTCCCAACGGTTCTATCGCTTGGTGAACGAGGTCCCGACCGTGTTGATGATCGGGATCGTCGTATTC
This sequence comes from Defluviicoccus sp., assembly GCA_022826125.1. Taxonomy (GTDB): domain Bacteria; phylum Pseudomonadota; class Alphaproteobacteria; order MPNO01; family MPNO01; genus MPNO01. Next base: position 11,992 of record JAJDVM010000340.1, on the reverse strand, counting down.
GCCGTGGTGAAACCGTTCTGATCGGGCCGCGACGTTCGCAATCGACGTTTGACTCGGCGACCGCCATTCGTTAAGTGGTTGTATCACGGTTCGTCCCGAAGCGTGCGCCGCCCCAACACAAATCAAGAAAAGCAGCTCCCGAGGGCGACAGCGTTTCCTCACCGTGCGTCCAATTGGAGCCATTCGCGGGCGCTTTTCTTTTACAAACACCCGGTATTCGCATGAATCTGCAAGAACTGAAGCAGAAATCGCCGGCCGACCTGCTCACCTACGCGGAAGAGCTCGAGATCGAGAACGCATCGACCCTGCGCAAGCAGGACATGATGTTCGCGATCCTCAAGCAACTCGCGGAGAACGATGTCGTCATTTCCGGCAACGGCGTGCTGGAAGTCTTGCAGGACGGGTTCGGCTTTCTTCGCTCGCCCGAAGCGAATTACCTGCCGGGTCCCGACGACATCTACGTCTCGCCGAGCCAGATCCGCCGGTTCGGACTGAGAACGGGCGATACCGTCGAGGGACAGATCCGCTCGCCCAAGGACGGCGAGCGCTATTTCGCCCTGCTCAAGGTCAACCTGATCAATTTCGAGGACCCGGAGCGCATCCGCCACCGGATCAACTTCGACAACCTCACCCCGCTCTACCCCGAGGAGAAGATCGGGCTCGAGGTCGACGATCCGACCAGGAAAGATCTCACGACCCGCATCATCGATCTCATCACGCCGCTCGGGAAGGGCCAGAGGGCGCTGATCGTCGCGCCGCCCAGGACCGGCAAGACGATGATGCTCCAGGGGATCGCGCATTCGATCAGCGCGAACCATCCGGATGCCTACCTGATCGTGCTCCTGATCGACGAGCGGCCCGAGGAAGTGACCGACATGCAGCGCTCGGTGAAGGGCGAGGTCATCAGCTCGACCTTCGACGAGCCCGCGTCCCGCCACGTCCAGGTCGCCGAGATGGTGATCGAGAAGGCGAAGCGCCTCGTCGAGCACAAGCGCGACGTGGTGATCCTGCTCGACTCGATTACGCGGCTCGCGCGGGCCTACAACACCGTCGTTCCGAGCTCTGGCAAGGTGCTGACCGGCGGGGTCGACGCCAACGCGCTGCAGCGCCCCAAGCGGTTCTTCGGGGCGGCGCGAAACATCGAGGAAGGCGGCTCGCTCACCATCATCTCGTCCGCGCTGATCGATACCGGCTCGCGCATGGACGAGGTGATCTTCGAGGAGTTCAAGGGCACCGGTAATTCCGAGATCATCCTCGACCGCAAGCTCGCCGACAAACGTACCTGGCCGGCGATGGACATCACCAAGTCGGGCACCCGCAAGGAAGAGCTGCTGGTCGACCGCGGCACGCTCTCGAAGATGTGGGTGCTCAGGCGCATCCTCACTCCGATGGGCGTCACAGACTCGATGGAGTTCCTGATCGACAAGATCAAGGATACCAAGAACAACCCCGATTTCTTCGAGGCGATGAACCAGTAGGCGGCCGCCCGCGCCCTTCGATACGCGGCTTCGCCGCTACTCAGGGTGAGGGGATTTCTTGAACTCAGCCCCTCATCCCGAGTAGGCGCGCCAGCGCCGTATCGAGGGACGCCACGCCGGCACGGTTCTCCAGAATCGATTCGCCCTACGGGATCAGGACCGTGGATCCCGTTGTCTTGCGCCCCTCCAGATCGCGATGCGCCTTGGCGGCGTCCTTGAGCGCGTAGGTCTGGTTAACCTCGATCTTGACCGCGCCGTTCTTCACCACCCGGAACAGATCGTTGGCCGTCGTCACCAGGTCCTTACGCGAAGCCGTGTAATGCGGCAGTGAGGGCCGGGTGAGGAACAGCGAGCCCTTGGCGGCGAGCATCCCGGTCTCGAACGGCGGCACCGGCCCCGAGGCGTTGCCGAAGCTCACCATCGTGCCGCGCGGACGCAAACAGTCGAGCGAGCCCTCGAACGTGTCCTTGCCGATGGAATCGTAGACTACAGGCAGGCCGTCGCCCCTGGTGATCCTGCGGACGCGGTCGGTGAAGTTCTGCTCGGTATAGACGATCGCGTGATCGCAGCCGTGGGCGCGGGCGAGCCTCGCCTTGGCGCGGCTGCCTACGGTGCCGATCACGGTCGCGCCGAGATGCTTGGCCCACTGGCAGAGGATCAGCCCGACGCCGCCCGCCGCGGCGTGGACCAGGATGGTGTCGCCCTTCCTGACCCGATAGGTCTCGCGGATCAGGTAGCGAACGGTCATGCCCTGGAGCATCATCGCCGCCGCGGTCTCGTCCGAGATGTCGCGCGGGATCTTGACGACCCGGTCGGCGGGGATCAGCCGCTCCTCGGAATAGGCGCCGAGCGGCGCGGTCGCGTAGGCCACGCGGTCGCCCGCCTTGAGGCCGGTCACGCCGCGGCCGAGCGCCTCGACCACGCCCGCCCCCTCCATGCCCAGCGTCAGCGGAAGGGGCAGCGGGTAAAGCCCGCTCCGGTGATAGACGTCGATGTAGTTGAGGCCGACGGCGGTGTGTCGGATACGGACTTCGCCCTTGCCGGGCTTGCCGACGTCCACGTCCCGCCACTTCATCGCCGAAGCGGGGCCGGGCTTGTCGATCTGGATAGCGCGCGGCATCTGTCGTTCCTCCCTTACCCGAGATTGGCCTTGAAGAACTCGGCCGTTCGCCCGTTCGCGAGGTCCGCCGCGGCTTGGTCGAAATGCGCGCCGCCGATCCGCGCGAAGGCGTGATCCACGCCGGGATAGATGTGGACGCTGAAGAGCGGGTTGTCCGCGAGCGCGTCCTGGATCGTCTTCTGCGCCTCCGGCGGGCAGTACTCATCCTCGGCGGCGATATGCAGCATGGCGGGCTTCGAGGCGCCGCCCGCCTTGTCCATGTTGCCCTCGATCTGCACCGGGTAGTAGCCGACCGAGGCGTCGGAGTCGGTGAAGCAGGCCGACATGTAGGCTAGGCTCCCGCCCATGCAATAGCCCACCGTCCCCACCTTGCCGGTGCAGCCGTCGAGCCCTCGCACGTGGCCGATGGTGGCGGCGATGTCGCCCACCCCCTTCTCGAAGTCGAAGCCCTGGAGGTAGCCGAAGGCCTTCGCCCACTCCTCCTCGGTCTTGTCGGTCAGCTGGACCCCGGGCTCCTGCCGCCAGAACAAATCGGGCGAGCAGGCGATGTAGCCGTCGCCGGCGAGCCGGTCGCAAATGTCCCGCATGACCTGGTTGACGCCGAAGATCTCCTGGATGACGACCACGCCCGGGCCGGAGCCGGAGGACGGTGTCGCGAGATAGGCACCGAAGCTGCCGCCGTCGGCCGCGGCGATGTCGATGTCAGGCATGTCGTAGTCTCCCCGATAGCGTTAGGTCGGCATTTGGCCGGCAAGATAGACATTTGCCTATGTCGAGTCATTGCCGAACGCCCAGCATGGCGCGCCAGATCGTCTCCGGCGATGCCGGCATGTCTATCCGGTCGATGCCGAGCGGGGCGAGCGCGTCGACGATCGCGCTGGTGACGGCGGGCAGCGCGCCGACCGTGCCGGCCTCGCCGGCGCCCTTGACGCCGAGCGGGTTGGTCTCGGTCGGCACCGGGTTGGCCTCGACCTTGAACCCGCACATGTCGTCCGCCCGCGGCATCGCATAGTCCATGAAGGAGCCCGAGAGGTTCTGTCCCGAGCCCGGCTCGAAGACGATGCGCTCCATCACCGCTTGGCCGAGCCCCTGGGCGACCCCGCCGTGGATCTGCCCTTTCAGGAGAAGCGGGTTGAGCACCGTGCCGACATCGTCGACCACGGCGTAATCGACGATCTCCACCGCGCCGGTATCGCGGTCGATCTCCACCTCGCAGACGTGGCATCCGTTGGGGAAGTTCTCCACCCTGGCGACGTAGCCCGCGCCGGCCTTGAGTCCCGGCTCGACATCCGGCGGCAGCCGCGCCGGCAGATAGGCCGCCTGCGCGACCTCCACCAGCGGGACAGCCCGGTCGGTGCCGGCAACGCGGAAGCCGCCGTCGGCGAACTCGACATCCGCCTCGGCGGCTTCCAGAAGGTGCGCCGCGATGGGCTTCGCCTGGTCGACGATCTTCTCCGCCGCGCGCAGCACCGCCGAGCCGCCGAGCGTCGCCGAGCGCGAGCCGCCGGTGCCGCCGCCGATCGAAAGCGCGTCCGAATCCCCTTCCTCCACGCGCAGCGTCGCGGGGTCGAGGCCGAGCGTCTGGGCGACGATCTGCTTGTAGACCGTTTCGTGCCCCTGGCCGTGGCTGATGGTGCCGACGAACAGCGTCGCCGTGCCGGTCGGGTCGAAGCGCAAGAGCGCGCGTTCCTGGCTCGGCGCGCCCGCGCGCTCGATGGTGTTCGAAATCCCGATGCCGCGCAGCTTGCCGTTCGCCTTCGACGCCGCGCGCCGTTCCTCGAACGCCGCGTGGCCGGCGATCTCCAGCGCCCGGTCGAGATTCTTCTCGAAGGCGCCGCAATCGTAATTGAAGACGAGCCCGGTCCGGAACGGCATGGCGTCCTCCGGGATCGTGTTCTGGCGGCGGAGATCGACCGGGTCGCGGCCGAGCTCGCGGGCGGCCGCGTCGATCAGCTGCTCGATCACATAGGCGGCTTCCGGCCGGCCCGCGCCGCGATAGGGGCAGGTCGAGTTGGTGTTGGTGAAGACGCCGGCGGTCTCGACATGGATCGCGGGCGTGACGTAGGTGCCGGCGAGGGTCCCGAGATTGGCGGTCGCCGGCCCGCCCGCCATCGACGCCACATAGGCGCCGATATTGACCCGGGTCCGCACCCGCATCGCGAGGAAATTGCCCGCCTCGTCGAGCGCGAGCGCCGCATCGGTCACGTTGTCCCGCCCCTGATGGTCGCTGATCAGCCCTTCCGAGCGCTCGCAGGTCCATTTCACCGGCCGCCCGACCTCGCGCGAGGCCCAGAGGACGAGGATCTGCTCGGGATACATGCCCCCGCGCAGCCCGAAGCTGCCGCCGACGTCGTTCGCGATCACCCGCACCCGGTTCTCGGGGAGGCGGAAGATGTCCTTCGCGAGCCCGCTCCTCAGCCGGTGGGGGTAATGGCAGGCGGCGTAGAGCGTGTGCCGTCCGGAGCGGTCGACGTCGCCGACGAAGGCGCGCGGCTCCATCGTGTTCGACGTCACCCGCGAGATGATGAAGCGGCGCTCGACGACGCGGGCGGCCTTCGCGAACCCGGCGTCCACGGCGTCGCGGTCGCCCAGCTGGTGGACGAAGCTCTCGTTGTCCGGTGCCTGATCCCACAGCGTCGGCACGGTCCCGGTATCGGCGAGCGCGGTATCGACGTTGGCTTCCAAGGGCTCGAAATCGACAAGGATCGTCTCGGCGGCATCCCTGGCCTGCGCCAGAGTGTCGGCAACCACCACCGCGACCGCTTCGCCGACATGGACCGCCCGGTCGATCGCGAGCGGGGCGAAGGGCGGGCGGACCATCGGCGTCCCGTCCCGCGCCTTGAGGACGAGTTGGGCCTGGATTGTGCCGAGGCCCGACGCCGCGTAGTCGGCGCCAGTCAGCACGGCATGGACGCCCGGCATGGCGCGCGCCTCATCGGCGTCGATGCCGCGGATCGCCGCGTGGGCGTGGGGGGACCGGAGGACGTGGGCGCGGCAGAGGCCCGGCAGGTCGATGTCGTCGACATACCGCCCGCCGCCCGAGAGAAGCCGCGGATCCTCCGTCCGCGGCACCGAATTGCCGATGTCGAACTCGCCCATGCCCGCCCTTCTCCTGATTGTCGGGAAACCGCGCTACTATGCGGCGTCAAACTAGCAGCGGGGAGAGTGCGGGTGAAACTGGAAGGGCAGGTCGCCATCGTGACGGGCGCGGGACGCAATATCGGCGAGCGGATCGCCGAGGTGCTGGCCGGGGAAGGGGCAAGAATCGCGGTCGTCGATCTCGACCGGGCGCGCGCCCAGCAGGCGGCCCGGAACCTCGCCGATGCCGGTCGCGAGGCCGAGGCCTTCGTCGCCGACGTGTCCGACAACGATGCCGTCCGGTCGCTGGTCGCCGCGGTGGTCGAGCGCTTCGGGCGCATCGATATCCTGGTCAACAACGTCGCGATCTCGGACAACCGCCACGTGCTCGAAATCACCGAACAGGAATGGGACGACACCATCCGGGTCACCCTGAAATCGCCCTTCCTGATGGCGAAGCACGTCGCGCACCACATGGTCGACAACGGGATCGCCGGCAAGATCGTCAATATCGGCTCGACATCCGGCTATCGCGGGCGTGGCAGCGCCTGCGCCTACTCCGCCGCCAAGGGCGGGGTCGCCAACCTGACCCGTTCGCTCGCCTTCCAGCTCGCGCCGCACGGGATCCGGGTCAACTCGGTCTCGCCCAACCGCACCGGATCGCCGGTCGGCATTCAGGAGGTCGACCCCGACCGCTACTTCAAGAACCTGGTCAACCGCGCCGGCGTGCCGGACGACACCGCGCAGGTCGTGGCGTTCCTCTGCACCGAGGGCGCGAGCTTCATCTGCGGCGAGAACATCTTCGCCGACGGCGGGGTGATGGCGATGGAGGCAAGCTGACCGAGGATTTCCCGCAAGCGGCAGGTCTTACGCCGCCCAGGGATCGACGGTTTTCAACCCGGCTGCCTCGAACGGGGCGGTGTCCCGTGTCGCCACCGTCATGACGTTGGCCGCTGCGGTTGCCGCGATGTAGCCGTCGGACACCGAGATTGCCCGCCCGGCGGTTCGCGCCCTCGCCATCAGCTCCGCATAGGCTTGCGAAGCCGCCATATCGAATGCCAATACCCGGCCAGCGAACATCGGCAAGACCTGCCGCTCCAGATCGTCGTGCAGCCCGTCGCGGCGGCGACCGTTGGGCAACGACCGGACCCCGAAACGCAACTCCGCCACGGTAATGGCGGACAGATACAGCGTTTCCAACGCCTGTGCGTCGAGCCAGTCGGCGACCCGTGGCTCTGGAACCCTGCGCAACGGCTCCGAGACCACGTTCGTATCCACCAGAATCATTCGAGATCGACCGGGCGGCCCGGGGTGGGGTCGCGTTGCGCAAAGCCTGCGGATTCCTTCTCTGTCAACCCGGCGCGCCGGCCGACGGCGGTCAGCAGGGATCCCAACCCAACCCGCCCTTCCGGCAGGACCGTTTCCTCCAGGATGGCGCGCACCTCGGCCTCGGTGCTGCGGCCGCGAAGGGCCGCCCGGACGCGCAAGGCGCGATGGACCTCGTCGGGCACGTTGCGCACGGTCAGTACGGCCATAGTCGTTAATCCAGTCTGCTTTCAATGCTGTCTAGATAACTAAATGACAGCAATTATACAAGCTACGACGGGAAGTGCGGTTTACCCCGATTGCCGGTCCTTCGGCACCGCGCCTTCTCCCGACCAGTCGGGCGGGTTGCTGGCCTTTATCCGCCGCGCTTCCTTGACCGTCTCGCGGATCTGGCCCGCGAGCGGCATGGATTCGCCCAGGGCGTCGGCCATTTGCGAGACGATCTGCATGTCCTTGAGCGCCCAGGTGAAGGTCATGCGGTCCCAGTCTTCCAGCGTCGCGGATTTCGCCGAGCTGATCAGCAGTGCGTTGCGCAGTTTGACGAGATCCGCGCCGAAGGACTCTGCGAGCCGGCCGGCCTCGATCAGCCCGACGCCCGTGATCCACATCAGGAAATTGTTCATCGCCTTGCCGAACTGGCCGTGCCCGACCGGGCCGAGATGGGCGATATCCGAGCAAAAGGCCTCGAACACCGGGCGCGAGCGCTCGACAACCGCATCCGTACCGCCCACGAGCGCAAGCAGCGTCCCCTCGTCCGCCGCCCACCGGCCGCGGCAGATCGGGGCGTCGAGCACGTCGATGCCCTTCTCCGCGGCGCGCTCGGCGACGGTCCGCACCGTCTCCGGCGAGGAGGTCGAGCAGACCGCGATGCAGGACCCCGGCGCCATCGTGCCGATCAGCCCGTCCGCGCCCATGGTCACCTCGACGGTCTCGGCATCGAACCCGACCGCGACGATCGCGTAGTCGGAGTTCCGGCCCAGCTCGGCCGAGGAGGCGAAGGGCACCGCCCCCGCCTCTTCCGCCTTCGCAAGCTGGGCGGGGTCGATGTCCGTCGCCGAAACGGGGAAGCCCGCCTTGGCGAGATGTCCGATCATGGCGAGCCCCATCCGGCCCGGCCCGACGATGCCGACGCGATCCATGCTCCTTACTCCCTCGGTTTGCCGTTAGCGTCCGTATTCGCGTTTCGCCGTCGGTTCGGTGACGTAGCCCTCGGCGATATCGCGGGCGACCGCCGCCGGGTCGCGCGCGGACGGCTCGCCGTAGCCGCCCCCCGCAGCGGTTTCCAGCAGGAAACGTTCCCCGGCGGCGAGCTCGAAACGCCCGGCCGGCGGGGTTTCCTCTTCTTTCGCGCTGCCGTAGCGGATCACGAACCGGCTGCCCTGCCCGTCCCTGCCGCCGCCGAGCCCGACCGGCGGGAACCGCGCCCGGTCGTAGCGCCGGATCACCACCGCGTCCTGCAGGAGCTCGTATTCGCGCCTGAGCCCCAGCCCGCCGCGCCAGGTCCCCGCCCCGCCGGAGTCGACCATCAGCTCGAAGCGCGGGATGCGGCAGGGGAACTCGGACTCGATGATCTCGATGGGCGTGATGTGGAGGTTCGAGAGGTGGGTCGCGCAGGCCGAGGCGCCGTCGTGGCCCGCCCCGCCGCCATAGGCCGAGCCGATGATCTCGTATTGCAGGCTGGCCTGGCCTTCGCGCCCGCCCTGGAGCCACTGGATCATCACCGCCCCGCTCGACGCCGCGTTGGCGACCGCGCGGTCCGGCTTGAAGACGGAGAGGGCTTCGAGAATCACGTCGACCAGCTTGAGGTTGGCCATCTGGTAGCTGGAGACCGGCGCCGGCGCGCTCGCGTTGGTGATCGTGTCCGGCGCGTAGACGAAGCGCACCGCCTCGCGCATGCCGTCGTTGAACTGGAGGTCGGGGCCGAGGCAGCCGATCAGGGCGTAGAAGCAGCACGCCTCGACCATCGAGGGACGGAGGTTGATCGGCCCCTTCGCCTGGCGGTCGGCGGCGCTGAAATCGAAGGTCGCGGTGTCGCCCTCTATCGTGACGGTGCAGGCGAACCGGACCGGACGGTCGCGTTCGATCCCGTCCGAATCCATGAAGCCTTCGGCGGACGCGGTCCCGTCGGGCAGCGCGGCGATAGCCTCTTTCAGGGCGGCTGCCGCGCCCGCGAGAATGGCGGCGAAGGCCTCCCGGACGGTATCGCCGCCGAAGCGGCGGCAGATGTCCTGGATCCGCTCCACGCCCAGCCGGGTGGCCGCGATCTGCGCGCGCATGTCGCCACGCACGAGCTCCGGCTGGCGGCTGTTGGTCAGGATCAGCCTTTCCAGATCGTCCTTGTAGCGCCCCGCCTCGGCGATGCGGATCGGCGGCAGCAGCAGGCCTTCGTGGTAGATCTCGGTGGCGTTGGCGGAGGTGCTACCCGGGTTGGTGCCGCCGATATCGGCCTTGTGGGCGATCGAGCCCGCGAAGCCGATCAGCGCGCCGTCCGCGAAGATCGGCGCGACGAACGCCATGTCCGAGACGTGCGGCAACCCGCCCTCATAGGGGTGGTTGCAGACGAACATGTCGCCGTCGGCGAGCCCGTCCGCGCCGTAGATCTCGACGATCCGCCCGACGAGATGCTTGTAGACCGGGGCATGGAAAAACATCGGCGGGGCGACGATCAGCCCTCCCGCCGCGTCGACGACGACGCAGCTGAAGTCGCGCGATTCCCGGATGATCGTCGAATAGCCCGAACGGTAGAAATGGTAGTGCATCTCCTCGACGAGGCCGGCGACCTTGTTGCGCAGGATCTGGACGGTGACCGGATCAACCATGGCCGTGCTCCAGCACGAGGTTGCGGTGGCCGTCGACCCTCGCCGTCCAGCCCGCGGGAACGACAGTCGTTGCGTCGAACTGCTCGACGATCGCCGGGCCGGCGAAACGAACCCCCGGGGCGAGCGCGGCGCGGTCCACCAGAACGGTATCGGTCGGACGACCCGCCTCGAAACGGACCGCTCGGCGGCCGGCGACCGCTGCCTCGGGCAGGCCGGCTTCCGTCGCGCCTTCGGCGACCCGGCGGTATTTGGGAACGTCCACCGTGACGCGGAGCCGGTAGCTCACGATCTCCACGTCCTTTTCCCGCGCCGCGTGGCCGTGGATACGGGCATGCGCGGCATCGAACCGGTTTCGCGCCTCCGCCATCCCGGCATCGTCGAGCCCGCTTTCTCCGAGCCCGTCGAGCGGCACGCGCAGCTCATAGCCCTGACCGACATAGCGGAGGTCGAACTCGCGGAGATGGCGCGCGGCGGCGGGATCGAGTCCTTCCGCGGCCAGCTCCTCGGCGGCGCGGGTTGCCAGCCCGGCGAATACCGATTCCGCGTGGGACGGTTTCACCTGTGCGAGCGGGCGCAGCTCCGACCGGACGTAGTCGTGAACCACGTCCGAGCACAGCAGCCCCAGCGCCGAGAACGCGCCCGGCCTCTCTGGCACCAGGATGCGCCGCATTCCCAGCTCCTCGGCGACGGAGGCCGCGTGGACCGCTCCCGCTCCCCCGAACGGCAACAGCGTGAAGTCGTGCGGATCGACGCCGCGCTTGGCCGCGACCACACGGACCTCGTCCGCCATGCGCATGTCGACGATGCGCCGGATGCCGAGAGCCGCTTCATGGATGTCCATGCCCAACGGTTTCGCGATCTTTCTCTCCAGCGCCTCGCGCGCGGCGTCGAGGTCGAGCGTCTGCGCGCCGCCGAGCAGATGGGCCGGGTTGAGATAGCCGCAGAGGATGTCAGCGTCGGTCACCGTGGGGTCGGTGCCGCCCTTGCCGTAGCAGGCCGGGCCGGGATCGGCGCCCGCGCTTCGCGGCCCGACGGAAAGAAGCCCCGCCCCGTCTATCCATGCGATTGAGCCGCCGCCCGCCGAAATCGTGGTGAGGTCCAGCGTCGGAACGGCGATCGGCCGCCGTCCGATCTCGCTTTCCGTCACCTCGAGCGGGGCGCCGCCCTCGATGAAGGCGATGTCGCAGCTGGTCCCCCCCATGTCGAGCGTGACCAGCCCGGCGCCTGCCTCGTCCGGGGCGAGCCATGCGCTGGCCCGCGCCCCGGCTGCGGGGCCGGACAGCATGGTGTGCACGGTCTTGCCGCCGGCGAGGGCGGCCGAGAACGGCATGACCCCACCGTTGGATTGCATGAGAAAGCGCTGCGGCGTCTTGACCCCCTCCGCGTCCAGCCCATCGGAGAGATCGCCGATGTAGCGGACCAGGACCGGCTCCAGATAGGCGTTCAGCAGGGTCGTCGACATGCGCGGCCATTCGCGCAGCCGCGGCAGGACGGCGCTGGAAAGCGAGATCGTCGCCTCCGGGAATTCCTCGCCCAGGATGCGCCCGGTTGTCGTCTCGTGGGCTGGGTTCATGAACGAGAACAGGTAGCAGACGGCGACGGATTCCACGCCCGCGTCCCGCAGCGACCGCGCCGCGTCCCGGACCGCCGCTTCGTCGAGGGGCGCGAGCTCGTTGCCTTCGAAGTCGATCCTGCCCGGGACCTCGCGGGTCAGGCTTTGCGGCGCGATGGGGTCGGGGCGCCTGAAGAAGTAGTCGAACGGGTTGCCGTCGCGCGCCTGCGACTGAACCTCCTGGACGGCGCGGTAGCCCTCGGTAATCAGCATGCCCACCCTGGCGCCGCGCATCTCCAGGAGCGCGTTGGTGGTGATCGTGGTGCCGTGGGCGAAGAACTCGATGTCTTCCGGCGTCGCTCCCCGCCCCGCCAGGCGAGCGAGCCCGTCGAGCACGGCCGCCGCCGGGTTGGCCGGGGTGCTCGGGACCTTTTCGATCAGGATGCCGCCGCTGTCGGCGTCGAGCAGGACGAGATCCGTGTGGGTTCCGCCGACATCGACGCCGAGGCGGTAAGACGCGCCGCCGCTCACCCCCGGGCCCCGCGGCTAGCCCGCATTTCTCACCACTGTCATGGCCTGCGCGGCGCTGTCCGGCCGACAGGGCAGGAGAGCCGCGCCG
>JAJDVM010000305.1 GCA_022826125.1 Defluviicoccus sp. | reverse complement strand
TGGAATACCCAACACCGCTGATTCCCGAGCCGCGGCCCGGCCCTCCCCTCCCCGAGGCCAGGATGCGAACCGCATACGCATGCCTTCATCCACACGACCGGCGCACTATTCGGGGGCTCGACGGTCTGCTCCGCACCGGAGCCTGTCGAGCGCCTGCGCGGCACCGCCGAGGTCGAAGCGTTCGGTGACTTCCCTGTTTGGGTGCCGTGTCACGTTATCGTCGAAGCCCAGGGCGAGAACGTAGTAGCCCTGCTGGCAGGTGACGTGCAGGGAGAGGCGTCCTTCGAGCCCATTTGCGCGCGCCAGCGTCACGGTTTTGCCGCTTTCCCCGTCCGGGCTTTGCAGGGTTCGCCATAGCGCAGTGGCGGAGGTGGCGGAGGTGGCGGACAGGAGCAGGACGGCGCAGGCGACTGCTGTCGATCGGATCATGGCATGGCCTCCTTGCACAATGGGCGTCCGTCATCAACAGGAGCTTCTCACGAATCCCGATCCCTTTCCCGCATCGGGGTCAAGGCCGCAGTGAAGCCGGTCCAGGCCCCGATGTATCCCGGCGTCCGCCCGCATCCCGGCTCACGCCATCTCGCGGCACCCTGCCCCGCGGCCGCGGGGAGTGGGACGGTGCGGGCGGAACGCGCCATCGGGCTGCGAGTTCACCGAACGTACTTCCCGGCAGTCATCGGTACCCGTTTGTGCGCGGCACGAAGCGTGCGACCATTGGCCGGCGGCCCACCGGAGCGGGGAGCGGCGGTTCCTATGATCAATGCACAGGTCCGAGCCTGGCTCGACGAGCTTGGCAGCGTCGATGGCCCGGATGCCGTCCGGGAACTGGCGCGGGACATCGGTCCTGCACTCCTTGCAACGCCAGGTCTCGCCCTTGCCCTGGTGGTGGGAGAGGAGGCGGACGCGGAGCGCCGGCTGCTGCTGTTCCAGCTCCTGGTGGACGATGCCCGGCGGGATCGGGAGAACGGCGGGCGCCTGGGCGAGGGCTTCCTGCTGGAGGCGAGCGGCGCCATCGTTGGCTTGGCGATGGCCGGTGCGCTCGACCGCGATACGGCCATGGCCTTGGCCCAGGCCTATGCCTCAGCCGGGCTGGAGGCACCGGATTGTCTGGCTGCGTTCATTCTCGACGATGCTGCGGACATGGCGGAGGCGGCGGCGTTTGCGGACGATTTCGACACGGTGCTCGACAAGTTGCGGGACGATACGGACGGCGACGACTACATGCTGCACGCTGTCCTGAACGAGATGCTCGGGGCCATACCGGCGCCCCTGCGCTCGGGGCTTGTGCACCACGTTGCGGTCCGGGACGAGGCGTGGTGCGGCCGCCTCGCGCTCTACTGGCTTCTGGACGCGGCGCTGGAGGTTCGCCTGACAGCGGCGGACGGCATCGGGGAGCGAATGCGGCATGGCACGCTGGACGCCACCGCGGCCGCGCCGCTTCCGCTGGTGCGGAACTGGATACCGGAGGACGACGCCCGCACCGCGTTGGACGCGGTTCTGGGCGATGCGCACCGGTCCGAGTTTTTGGCTCACCTCGGAGGGCTCGCCCTTCGGCCGGCGCGCCTACTGGCAAGCCTGCCGGACGGTTCGGGCAGCCAGAGCGTTGCCGTGGAGCTGGCCGGCGAGGACGGCCCTGCGGTGGCGCTCGTGCTGCTAAAGGCGGGCCAGGGGGTCAAGGACGCCTTCGTGGCGAGCGGCGGCCGCGCCATCGACGCGGTTCGGGAGCAGGCGGAGGAGGCGGCATCCTCCGAGCTCGCCTGGGAGGCGCTGGAGCCGATACTGGCAGCGGCGCTTGCGGAGGGACTGTCGGCCGGGCGGCCTGCGCCGCCCGGCCTGATCGACGTGGCCGAGCGGTGCGGCCTGGCGGCGCTTCGTCCGCGGCGGTTGACGGCGCGGGCGTGGCTGGCGCACGTTGATCCGGATGGTGAAATTGCCGCTCTGCCGGCAGCCGAGCGCGGCCGGCTGGTGAACGCCAGCGCGCACTGGCCGCACCACCATCCCCTGGTCGAGACCTGGTTCGAGGGGACCGCGGTTGTTGCGGAGGCGCTGGAGCGCGCGGGGGACCTGCCGCAGGCCGAAGCCGGGCTGTGGACCGCCATCGAGGAACAGCGCGGCTTCTGGGCGCTTCTGATGCTGAAGTCGGCACACGTGCTGAAGGCCGCCGGTGAGGACGCGGACTGGCGTTCGTTTGCGGCGACCGCGGCAGCGCTGCTCGACGACCGGCCGCTGCGGGAGATCCCGGTCATGGAGTTTATCTTCGAGGCCAGCATCGCGGCGTGGCGGGCGGAGGAACACGGGCCTGGCGATGGTGACCCGGGATAGGTCCCGCGGCGTGGCGGATGATGCGCCGGTCCTCAATGGCGCGGCGTCGCTTGTGGCGGTCCCGATCGTGCGCGGCCGCAAGAGCGGCGACATCTCCCGCGCCGACTTCGACCGTGCGCACGCGCCGCTGGAGGCAAGCACCGCCGCCACCGGAATCGAGCACGAGATCGCGGTGCTGTCCGAACTCGGCATCGTCGTGTCCGAGGCCGGGGAGAGCGAGGAGGGCACCGGGGAGGCGCGCCCGTGAGCGCCTGCGGCTGCTCACGGGACCGACGCTGGCGATGGCGAACATCGCCGCGCGCATCGAAGAACTGGCCGTAGTCCGGGACCGACGGACGGGGTGATGCGTCCACGCCGCTCACCGTCACCCAGCCGGTGCGAGAGGCTTACGCTGCGGCGGTGGCACCGCTCTGGCAAACAGGCTCTGGCACGAAGGCCGCCGCGCGTGCCACCTTTGCGGCCATGACGGATCCGGATTCGCTGGCAGCCGAGCCACTCTCCTTCGAGCAGGGAATCGCGGTCGATCATGGCGGGGACGCCGATCAGGGCTCCGGGTCGCCGCCGGATGGCTCGCCGACGGCGGCCACGCTCGGCATCGACGCTCCCGATCTCCCCGGCAATCCGATGGGCATGTATCTGCGCGACCTGTCGGCCGTCCCGCTCCTCACCCGAGAGGGCGAAGTAGCGCTGGCGAAGCGGATCGAGGCGGGGCGGCGCAAGGTGCTGGAAGGCCTATGCTCCAGCCTTCCGGCGATGGCGGCGGTGAGCGCATGGCGCGACGAAATCCGCGGCGGCTCCCTGGCATTGCGCCATGTCGTCGACATCGCGGCCACCTACGGGGCGGGGCACGAGGCCGATAGCCGCGAAGGGGCCGATGGCGCAGGTGACGCCCACGGCGCCGGCGACAACGACCAGGCCGGCGCGCCCCGAATTGCTGCGATGGAAGACGCGGTGCGTCCCGCCGTCATGGAGACCCTCGACGCGATCGCGGCGTCGCACACGAAGCTGCGCCGGCTGCAGGAGAGGCGCATCGAGCTTGCGCGGAGAAACCGGACGCTGACGGCCTCGCAGGAAAGGCGCCGACGCGCACTGGAGCGCGAGATCGCTGCCGCGATGGGGAGCCTGTGCCTCACCGACGGGCGCATCGAGGCGCTGGTCGACGAGGTACGCGCAGCGGGCGGGCGCCTTCGCCGGTGCGAGGGCGCGCTTCTACGCCTGGCCGCCGGGTGCGGCGTCCCGCGCGAGGCGTTCCTCGCGCAGCACGAGGGGCGCGAGCTGGAGTCGGCGTGGCTCTCGCGCGTGGGCCGGCTTCGCGGCAAGGGTTGGCGGACCCTGGCCGCGCGGGAGCGCCCTGAGGTTCTGGCGCTGCGCCGGGAGATCCTGGCGCAGACGCGCGAGCTCGCGACGCAGCCTGCGGACCTCAGGCAGATGGCCGCCGTCGTCCTCAGTGGCGAGCGTGAGGTGAGGCAGGCGACGGAAGAGATGATCGGGGCGAACCTGCGCCTTGTGGTCTCGATTGCCAAGAAGTACCAAAACCGGGGCCTGCCGCTCTCCGACCTCGTCCAGGAGGGCAACGCCGGCCTGATGTATGCGGTGGGCAAGTTCGACTACCGCCGGGGCTTCAAGTTCTCGACCTACGCCACCTGGTGGATCCGCCAGTCACTCGCGCGGGCGATCGGCGAGACCGGCCCCACGGTCCGCATCCCGGTGCACATGGTGGAGTTGGTGAAGAAGGTGAAGCGGACGTCCTGGCTCATGGGCCGGGAGCTTGGACGCGCTCCGGCGCCGGAGGAGGTCGCGGAACGCATGGCCGTGCCGCTTGACAGGGTGCAGAAGGCGCTGGCGGCGGCCGCGGCTGCAGAGCCGGTGAGTCTCGAGACGCCGCTCGGCGGCGACGATGGGGATCTGCGGCTTGGCGACCTGATCGAGGACGAGGACGCGGTGCGGCCCCTCGATGCAGCCATCGGCTCCGACCTGCGCGACACAATGTCGCGTGTGCTCGGCACCCTGACGCCGAGGGAGGAGCGGGTGCTGCGCATGCGCTTCGGCATCGGCACGAAGAGCGACCATACGCTCGGCGAGGTCGGCCGGCAGTTCTCGGTTACGCGCGAGCGCATCCGCCAGATCGAGGCCAGGGCGCTTCGCAAGATGAAGCACCCTGCGCGAGCGCGCGTGCTACGCGGCTTCCTCGAAGGATAGCCGCACTCTCCGGCAGACACGAACGCGATTGCGCCGCGCGGCCACGCCGGGCCGCTCCGCCAGGCATGGCATCGGCTTCGGCCATCCACTTGTTCGATGCAGGACTCTCTCACGACCTGATCGGCCCAGTACCAGATCAGATGAACGTACCCGCGCTTCGCCCCGTCCGCGTGCAGGGCGTTGCATGTGTCAAGGAAGCCCATGGCTGAGCCGCATCGGCAGCCACCACCTCCACGCTCTGGCAGAAGTCGGTGTCTGCCGTACCGGCGCTCGGAATCCCGCCGGCTGCACTCCTAGCCCTCTCCGTGATCGCGGCCCCGCGCCCGAAGGAGGACGAGGTCGGCCGTGACGCGGGCGGCGGGAGTGGCGTTGCGGAGCGGATTCCCGCCGTCGGCAACTACCAACCGGGGAAGACGGCATCATGCGGACCGGCCGGATGTTCCATCGCGAAGCGCAGACGTTTCTGGTCCACCTGTTCGGGCAAGGCCTCGACGACGAGCGCTACGTCGTAGAGAAATACCGTTCCCTACCCGGCGGCGAGATCCGTCCCGTCGAGGTCGGGCAGCCGAAGACGAAAGGCAGTCGCAGACCGCGCCGCAAGATCGTCTCGCGCAGGGCGGTCCGGGAGTTGCGGCCCGAACGCGACGAGATCATCGTCTGCACGGGCGTCAAGCTGGCAGGCTCTGGGGTCCAGCTCTACGGTTGGCAGGCGACGGGCCTGCTCGCCGCCCGCTACGCGCGCTGACCGGGTGGCCGATCGTGCCGCTCACTGACCCCGCGAAGAAACAGGCTTGGAATCGACGCCTCCGCCAGCGCCATGCCGACCGCGTCGCACGGGACTTGTGTACCCGATGCGGCCGCGTTCCGCCCGAGCCCGGCCTGAAGGTGTGCGGCAGTTGCGCCGAGAAGCGCCGCGCCGCCGAGAAGGTCCGCCGCGACAGGGCCCGGTCTCAAGGCAAGCTCTACCGCGGCCGGGACCCGGAGCGCTGCCGCAGAGCCGACCGCGCCGGCGACAGGCGGCGGCGGAGGGCGTGGAAGGAGGCGGGACTTTGCACATCGTGCGGACTCAACCGGCCGGAGGAGAATCGCTCTGTCTGCGAGCCATGCCGCGAGGCCAGGCGCGCAGTCGACCGCCGGCGCTATGCCGCACGCAGAGCGGCCCAGGTCTGCGTACGCTGCACGCAGCCCACGGTGGGCGGCCTGTCGCGCTGCGGCCGCTGCCTCGCGCTGGAGAAGGAACGCGTCTCCCCCGAGCGGGAGTGCGCCGTCAGCAGGAAACGATATGCCTCCCGCCGCGCCAAGGGCATCTGTGTAGATTGCAAGGCACCTACCGGTGGCGCCGCCCGCTGCCTACGCTGCGCATATCGGTCCAACTCCCGCGCGCCCGAGCGTCACCTGGCAGCGCTCTGGCCGCCGCAGATTACCGTGGTCGACCTGGAGACGGGCGACGAGCTGGGCGTCTTCGAGACCGAAGCCGAGGCCGCCGCCTGCTTGGTCTTCGCCGGCTTGCGACCCGACCAGGTGGAGATACGCGCCAATGTTCCGCTGATGGCGCTCGGCGTGGAGTAGCCGGTGGCACCCCGCGAGGAGTTGCGGGTGGGGTGCCGGGGTGGAACACCATGGACCGCCCTCCTCCGCACCGAAGGTGCCGAGGGCATCCCGACCGAGGAAGAATTCATGCCGGCCAGCGGCCTTGACGCCGGACCGGGCAATTCGGCGATATACTTGCTGCATGCGATCCAGAGGGTCAGACCCATGCGCACCGTCTCCCTGATGGCCGCCAACGCGGACTTCTCGAAGCTCGTCCGCGAGGTCGAGCGCGGCCAGGGCTTCCTGATCACCCGCCACGGCCGGCCCGTGGCCAGGCTCGTTCCCCACGGCGCCGACAAGGCCGACGACCCCAGGTGGGAGGCGGCCCACCGGCGCATGATGGCCGCGGCTGAAGCAGGGAGCGTCCCTGGGCGGTCTCGCGGTCGAGCGCGTCGCGCTCCATGACCGATAGATCGGCTTCTCCCTCGACACCGACATTCCGATCCATGCGGTCGACCGGGATGGCGGTGAAGCGAAGCCAACGACACGGGAGGACAGGATGACCGACAAGCTGATCGACCG
>JAJDVM010000304.1 GCA_022826125.1 Defluviicoccus sp. | reverse complement strand
ACGACCAGCTCGCCGGCCGTGCTGTCGGAGGTGGAACCCGTGCCGCCGTTCAGGTTCCCGGGCGCGAGGCTTCTCTCGATCCGGACGGAGAGCTTGCTCCCGCAGTCGAAGTCGTCGGCCAGGTCGAGCTCTTTCCGGATCGCCGTGCAGGCGAGCCTCGACAACGCGGATGCGTCGGCGCCCGGCGTGAGCGCGATGACCCGGACCGCGGCGCGGGCCGCTCGGTCCATCCGGTCGGAAACCCAGGCCGAATGGACGATCTGCATCACGCCGGCGAGGGCAACCACCAGGACCGAGATCGCGATGGCGGTCTCGACCGCGACCGAGCCGCGACGGCCGTGCCAGAAGGCCGGAAGAGAAACCCGTCTCATGGCGGGCTCAGCCGGTCGCGCGGCGCGCTGGGCGCGCGCGGCCCGGGATGAAGACTCGGTCGGTGCGCCCGCTACCGCGCGGCGATCTGACGGATTCGTCGGTCCGGCGGTCGCGCCGTCGGCCTGCCGACCCGCGGAGCAGGACGAATTGTCGCACCCCTGCTGCGGGGGGGGGGGTATAATCCGCTCGCCGTCGGACGCCGAATCGGTTGGCCGCGCGAAGCGCGCCACAGCAAGGATGTTGTGGGACCTTCTCCCCGGCATCCGAAGCCTCGGCGCCGCGCAATCTGACGGCGGGCGTATCGTGGAAACGGCGGAATCCCGCCGCCCGATACCGGATGCGGGCTCCCGGTCAGGCCCCCATCCGGCGGTTCCGTTCGTCGGCCCCAAGCTGTCGATTGCGCTGGTATCCACGCCGCTCTCGTGCTATTTCTTTATCGAAGCGCGCAACTAATATGCGCAAGCGATTCCCAGTTCAAGTGAGTTTTTCTCACCAGTGGTTGAATTAAATTCACTAATCAGTGCTGAAAAAGCCGTATTTTGCATTTCGAATTCGGCGGATTCCGGCGGTTTTCGCGATGACCGGCCCCGAACGCACAACTCCGGGAGAGAAGAATCGATGGTGCTCCCCTCCCTGAAGGCTCTGCGCAGTTTCCATGCCGTCGCGCGGCTGGGCTCGCTTTCGGCCGCCGCGGAAGAGCTCGCGGTGACGCCCAGCGCGGTGAGCCACCAGATCAAGAACCTCGAGTCCTGCATCGGCGTTGCCCTGCTCATCCGGCAGGGGCGCGGCATGCGCCTGACCGAGGACGGCAAGACGTTCGCGAACGGTCTGGAGGAAGGCTTTTCCCGAATCGGCGAGGCCGTCGACGAGCTCCGCCGGCCGGCGCGCGGGCAGAGGCTGCGCGTCACCGTGCCGCCGGTCTTCTGCTCGGCCTGGCTGATGCCGCGGCTCGAGCGGTTCCATGCGCTGCAGCCGGACACCGAGATCGTTCTCATCGACAGCCGCGAGCCCGTCGAGGTTTCGAGCCGAAACGAGATCGTCGTCGAGTGGGGATCGTTCGAGGACAGCCGGGTCGCGTTTGCCGAACGGCTGAGCCACGGGGAGGAGATCTTCCCCGTGTGCGGCCCGAACGCCTGTCCGGGTCCAGGTCTCTCGGGCGCGACGCTGCTGCACCGCGAGGTCGAGGGGCAGACCTGGACCTGGACCGACTGGCCGACATTCCTGGCCGCCACCGGCCTGGGCGATGCCGCCACCAGGGACGGCCCCGCGTTCACCGCGCGGCTCCTGCTCGAAGCCGCCCGCCAGGACAAGGGGGTGATTCTCGCGAATTCGACCACGGTGCGGGAAGACCTTCGGACCGGCCGCCTCGTGCGCCCCGTCGCCGAGAGCCTCAAGGTCGACGAAGGATACTGGATACTGACGCTGCGGGCTGTCCGCGGCCGGCCCGAGGTCAGGACCTTCGTCAGCTGGCTCAAGGAAGAATTCGCCCGCGCCGACGGCCTCGTGAACTGACATGGCGGGACGCGACCGGAGCGGCTCCGGCCGGAGCCCGGACAACGTTACCGCCTTCCTCCGGGAGATCCTGCTGACCGGACCGGTGCCGCGCAGGGAGATCGCCGCCCGGCTCGGGCTCGCCGCGGCGACGGCGTCGCGGGCGGTCCGGGCGCTGATCGACGACGGGCTGGTGCTGGAGGGCCGGGAAACCCCCGACGAGGGGCCCGTCCGGCCGGGCCGGCGTGTGCGGCCCCTGTCGCTCGACCCGGAAGGCGGGCAGGTGATCGGCATCACCATCGCGCCGACCGTCCAGATCGTCGCCCTGGCGGACATCGCGCGGAACGTTATCGACAGCGCCGAGTTCAACTTCGAACCGGTCGGGGACGCGGACGGTCTTGTCCAGCGGCTGGCGGAGGAATGCCGGCGCATGATCGGCGCACATCTCCCGGACCGCGGCCGCCTGCTCGGCGGGCTTGTCATGGTGACCGGCGATGTGGACAGGGCAATGGGCAGCATCCGGCGGGCGTCCTATATGGGTTGGGAGTCCTTCCCCCTGCGCGCGCGGTTCTCGGAACTTCTGAACCTGCCGATACTGGTCCGCCCGCTGACGCCCACCATCGGTCGCGCCGAGATGCTGTTCGGCGCGGCGCGAGGGCGCCGCAACGTGCTGGTGATGCTGTGCGGCATTGCGGTCGGCGCGGCGCTTCTCGTCGAGGACCGCGTCGTCGGGGAGGGTGGCTTCCCGGTCGGCGACATCGGCACGATGACGGTCACGGGCGCGGACGGCAGGGCGGCGAAACTCGACGAGCTCGCCGGCGGTATCGGGATCCTGCGGCGGCTGCTGGGCGAGCACCCTTCGGGGCCGCTGTCGCACATGGATCTCGACCTGCACGACGCCATCGAGCGCGACCGCACGGGCGATCCGCGGGTGGCCGCGCTGATGGCGGATGCGGGACTTGAGGTCGGCCGCCTGGTCGCGCTGCACGGTCGAATCGTGCGGCCGGAGCTGGTGCTGATCGCGGGCCCGCTCGCGATGTCGCCGTCCTATATGGGGGCCATCCGAGATGCGCTTTCCGAGGGCCTGGAACCGCCGATGGAGGTGTCCTCCAGCCGGGTGCTCGGACCGGAGGGGGGCGTATGGGCAAGCTGCGCCGCGGCGGTCTACGAATACCTGATCGAACGGTCCCGCGAGCGATGAGGCGTGAGCGTGCTCTACGCCCGGTCGAGCCCCACGGGGCGGGGTTGTCGACTCAACCGGTTGAAATCGATGACCAAGCCGGCTACTTATCGGTTTCCGGTCGTCGGCCTCGGGGATGCCGATTGCAACGAGCGCGCGCCGGGCGTGAGTATCGCGAACCGCCCGCTCCCGCGCCATCTTGATCGGAGTGCATGATCCGAGGCCAGGGCAGGTTGTAACCGAACCCGGTAAGGAACCGTCCATGCGCCCGCCTTTTCTCGCCGCGCTGCGCGCCTTTCACGCCACCGCGCGGCGGGGTTCGCTGTCGGCCGCCGCGGAAGAGCTTGCGGTGACGCCCAGCACGGTCAGCCGCCAGATCGGGACCCTCGAGGAGGCCGTGGGCGTAGCCCTTGTTGCCCGTCAGGGGCGTGGGATTCGGCTGACCGAAGACGGAAGGATGCTCTCGATGGATCTGTCGGATGCGTTCGATCGGATCGACGAGGCGGTCGGGAGAATCCGCCGGCCGGCGCGGGGCGAGCGGCTGCGCATCACGTCGACGCCCAACTTCGCCTCGATCTGGCTGATCCCCCGCCTGGAACGGTTCCGGTCGCAAAGGCCGGGGATCGAAGTCATTCTCGTCGACGCCTTCGACAGGGTCGGTCTGTCGGGCCGGAACGAAGTCACGATCGACTGGGGGACTTTCCGGGACGACGCGACGACGGTCGCGGTTCGTCTGACCGAAGGGGAAGAGATGTTCCCCGTATGCGGCCCGCAATGTTGCCCGGGTCCGGGACTGGCCGGCGCGACGCTGCTGGAGGCAGATGTCGTGGGAGCGAACTGGAGCTGGCTCGACTGGCCGACCTTCCTGGCCGCCGTCGGCCTCGCCGATCCGGAGATCGGGAACAGCCTGGCCATGAACCCCCGGCTCGTGCTCGAAGCCGCCCGCCAGGGCAGGGGGGTCATGCTATCCAACACGACGCTGGCGCGCGACGACCTCGCCGAAGGCCGTCTCGTGCGCCCTGTCCCGGAGTTTGTGACAGTCGAAGATTCCTATTGGATGCTGCTACGCCGATCCGAGCGCAACCTGCCGCAGGTTGCGGCATTCGTGGACTGGCTGCAGGCGGAACTCCACAGCTGGTCTCGGGAAAACCCCTGACATGCCGAGCGATGTTCGGGGGGGGGGGGGAGCGTGAACGAGAGCGCAATACTCCGTGAAATCCTGCTGACCGGGCCGGTGGCGCGAAGCGAGATCGCCGTTCGGCTGGACCTCAACCAGGCCACGGTGTCGCGCATCGCACGCTCCCTGATCGACGCCGGGCTGGTGCGGGAGCACGAGCAGAAACCAGGAGAAAGGCCGGTTCGTCCCGGAAGGCGCGTCCGGCCCCTGACGATCGACCCGCGGGGCGGTCAGGTGCTGGCCATCGCCATCCTGCCGACCATCCAGATCGTCGTCCTCACTGACCTCGGACGCAACGTGCTGGCGAGCGCCGAGTTCGCATTGGAGCCTATCGAAGACGCGGAAGAGACGGTTCGGCGGGTGGCGCTGGAATGCCGGCGGCTGATCGGCGAGCATCTGCCGGATCGGAACCGCCTGTTCGGCGGACTGCTCCTGATCACCGCCGATCTGGACGCCGCGACGGGAAGCATCCGCCAGGCGCCTTATCTCGGATGGAATGGCTTTCCGTTGCGTGCGCGCATGTCCCAGCAGCTCAACGTGCCGATCCAGGTGGGGGTGGCGACCCTTGCGGTCGGCCGGGCCGAGGTGCTGTTCGGAGCGGCGCGCGGCCGGCGCAATCCGCTCGTCCTGTTGTGCGGCGCGGGTATCGGCGCGGCGGTGCTCCTGAACGGACGCGTCGCCGGGGATACCTCGTTCCCCACAGGAGGGATCGGCAGGATGCAGGTGACCGGCGAGGACGGTGAGGTCGCGATGCTCGACGAGGTGGCGGGAGGCGTCGGAATCGTGCGGAGCATCGACGGCGACGATGCCGCGGCGCGTCCGCTGTGGCAGATCGAGCTCGCCTTGCAGGACGCGATCGAACGCGACCGGAACGGCGACCCCGCGGTCGCCGCGCACATGGCCAGGGCCGGGCGCGAGCTCGGGCGTCACGTCGCGCAGCACACCCATTTCGTGAGGCCGGATGTCGTCCTGATGGCCGGCGGTCTGGCGATGGCCCCGTCGTACCTGGCCGCCTTCCGCCAGGCCCTCGACGAGAGCAGGCAGGGTCGGATCGAGGTGACCGTCAGCCGCGTGACCGATCCGGAGGGCGGGATTTGGGCATGCTGCGCCCTCGCGGTATACGAGTATCTGGTCGAACAGCCCCTCGGATTGCTGCGCTGAACCAGACGTCGTGGAACACCGGGCGGCAGAGGTCGTTAGCCGAAGTCCCAGGAACGACCGGCGAGGAGGCCATCAGGACGGTAATGACCCTCAATGAGTTGGCATTGAGATTGCACAGAATGTACTTCCAAGCGGAGGAAGGCCAAGCGGTAACGAACATCCACCTGTTCGGCATCAAGTACGCGAATGAGATCGCCGAATGCTGCGCGTCCCCAGCGGAAATCGTTAGACTTTCCGGTAACCCAGAGAGTTATACGAGGGAAGTGAGCAAAGGGATCAGACTCGCTTCGCGCGTCTCGATTACACGGGACCCGTTTCCCGATGGGTAAGAGCAAGGTGTATGACCCGGACGGTCACGAAGTACCATTCTCCGCAAGGAGACGCCGCCACCGGGTCAAAAGCAAGGCGTGGGGTAGCAGGGGTCGTTACCGAGGCCGCCTCACCCCACAGTCCCGAACGTGCACGTTCGGCGCATTCGGTTCTTGATCTGACGAATTCGGCAAAAGAATTCATCATGGCTTACGAACGTAACTGACGGTGGGGAAATCGCTTGAGGAGTTCATTAATCCGGTCCCGATTCAAGCTCTTGCGGCGGCTGCATCCGGCGAGCCCGAGAAACGCAGGAAACTCCGAACGTTGTCGTTGACGATATTCTACGATGACGACTGCCCGTTCTGTAAACGATATGTCGGTCTGCTTCGGCTGAGGAGTTCCGCGGGACAGGTCAATCTCGTGGACCTCCGCGAAAACTCCGACATTCGGGACGACCTCGAGCGTGATGGCTTGGACCTCGATCAGGGCATGGTGGTCGAGACCGAAGGCCGCAGGTTGGCCGGCGCCGACGCGGTCAACACTCTCGCGCTCCTGTCAACGCACTCGGACGCATTCAACCGTGCAAACCATCGCATCCTGTCTTCGCCCGCGCGCGCAGCGCTCATATACCCGGTGCTCCGGTCGGGGCGTTGGCTGACCCTGTTTCTGCTCGGAAGACAGAGCCTTGCCGCCGAGGATCCGGATCATTCTGCACGCGGCGAGATCTTCTCTTCCTTCTTCGCGTTGTTCTCGATTTTCCATTTCTTCAACTATGCATTCGAATACAACCGCTTCCCACCGCAATGGGACCAAGCGTTGCTCTTGGCGGCAGCCATCGTCCTGCTGGTCAAACCCCGTTCAGCGAGCGCATTGTGGCTGTTGATGCTGGTGAGCACGGTCAGCGCTGTCGTGCAGGCACCGGTCCATTCGAACCACACGATGGTGAGAACCGCCGTCCTAGTTGGATACTGGGCGTCCTTTATGTACGCCATGGCGCGGGGTAAGAGCCGGTCCGCTGTCTTCGCGAATTTCTCGGTAGCGGGTCAGGGCACGCTGATGGTCATGTATTTCTTCGGCGTATTTCACAAGATCAACGCCGATTTTCTCGATCCCGCCACCAGCTGCGCAGTTGCGCTGTGGAGGCTGATGCCCGGGCCGCTGAACTGGCTTGACGGTCCGCTCGTCGACCATGGAGTCATCTGGGGGACCTTCGTTGCCGAAGGAGCGATCTTCCTGATGCTGTTGACCCCGCGGCTGCGTCATTTCGGGGTACTCGGCGGTATACTCTTCCACCTTCTGATCGCTCTGAGCGACTACGCCATGTACATCACGTTCACCATGCTCTCGATCTCCCTGCACACCCTGTTCTTAGGCGGGGAGGGAGCGGGACGGGTCGTTGCATCCCGAGGCATGAGAGTTCTGCGCGTGCGGGTCTCCAACCCGCTCTACGCTGCGGTTTCGCTCCTTCTGATCGTGGGTCTCGCTCTCGCTGCCGCAGCTGAGGAATATTCTCTGGTCACCCTCTTGGCGCTGCCGTTAGTTTTACCGTTCTGCCTGCCGGTTGCGCGCCACGGCCGTTCCTCCGAACCGCTTCTGTCGCTCCCCGGGCCAGGGAACAAGTGCCCTGCGGCCGTCATCGGCGCAGCGGTGACGCTGCTCTTCTTCGCCAATTGCTCGATGCCCTATCTCGGACTGAAATCCGCCCAGGCCATCAACATGTTCGCGAATCTGCACCTTGAGGACGGGGTTAGCAATCACCTCGTGTTGACGCATCCGCCGGGTCCGTTCGGCTATCTCGACGATGTCGCCGTGATTGAGGATTCGGGCGGCGATGCATTGCTCGAATGGTACCGGCGCGGCAACTACGCGATCGTCTACTACGATCTTCTCGTTCGCTTGAATGACCACCCGCAAATCGTTGTGAGCTTCACTCGCGGAGATCGAAGCTTCGAGCGGGTTGGTGCCAACGATCTCGCAACCGATATCTCGGAACAGTTGCACCCGGCATGGTTCCGCAAGTGGTTCCTTTTTCAGCCGGTCTCGCTTAAACGGCCCGAGACCTGCAATGTTTAGTCCGTGCCTATCCGGTTCCTGGGGCACGCGGCCCCGTCGATCAGGGTCCCGAGGTGGCGAGGCGACCCGCCAGCATACGGAACAGGGCAGCGTCGGGACAGGCCGAGGCGAAGTGGATGGCCAAGGCGATGGACTACATGCTCAGGCGCTGGGAGCCGTTCGCCCGCTTCGAACCAGACGTCGTGGAACACCGGGCGGCAGAGGTGATGAAGCCGATGTCGCCAATGATCGCTCGCGTGCCGGTCCTCCCGACATCGGTTGGCGGGATCCTTGAGTTCCGTCCACGAGGCACGAAAAAATTACTGAGCGCTCAGTCGGCCATCTCATCGTTGCTACGTCAGCTTCGGCTTCTCCCTCGCCGGCACGCTCGTCAACCGCCTCAGAGCCACGCTATACTATCCCGATCCTCGTCCTCATCGCAGTCCAGCCCCTGCGCCGTTTCGATGAAACGGTGTCGCTGGGCTTGTCAGGCTTCGGAATCGTCATCGGCGTCCCCTTCAGGGATCGGTGGATGCCTCCGCCACGGCGAGACTAATCCGAGCCGGGTATCGAGATACTCGATCATCTGCGAGACCAGCATCCCGTCTATGACCGTCATTGGGATCACAACACAAAGGGTGCCATCCGGCGAGTGCAACACCGCGTAGCCGCCCCATCGGTTCCGTCGATGCTGAACGCTGCCGCCCTTTTCCGTAAGCCATTTGCAGTAGTCGTCAAACGCAGGACCCGGGGGAGTGCGTTGCGCGATCATACTTACGCTGCGATCTCAAGCCGGTCTCCCATTCCCGCGCCGAGTCCATCGTCGCATATGTGACCGCGAAGGATCGACGAATCGTCCGATTCGTGCATCTCCCAGAACTTGTCCGGTGCTTTCGGAATGCCGCCAAACGGCTCGCCGGTGCGGGCCAGAGACCCGTCGAGCTCGGCACGATAGACGATCTTCAGGCCATCTATGGCCTCTTCCTTCGTGCGGCCCTGCGTACCGATGTAGCGTTCCAGGCACATGGCGATCCATGCGCCCTCTTCCTCGAAGATCACGAAGTGCAAAGTGTTCGGTCGCCGCGCGTTTCCCGTCATGGCGGCCTCCCTGTATGATTCAACGGCGCAACCGTAAACGGTCGGTGGGACAGGTCAAGGGGCGAGAATACGCCGCCGCAGAACAGAGCCCGGTTGGTCCAGTTAGTCGTCATTGCCCTTTCCGGGAGCGTTAACGGGGCGCGCCGCAACTACGACGCGCTGTCGGCTATAGCTATACCCCGTGCAAGCTGGCGGTGCGCCGGTAACCGGCCGCGATTCTTGTATGCCGAAGGTGGATAACAACTCAGCGCAAGCCCTCACCTGCGATCGGGTGCCTGGTCGCTCCCGATCCGTGCCATCGCCTGGTCCAGAGCCTTGCGGTACGCCTTTCCGGGACGGCCCGAGGCCTTGCCGGTGGAGGCCGCGTGCAGCGCCGGGTCGAAGGGTATGACCGCGTCGGGACGCCGATCCGCGAGCGCGTAGCGGATATGCGCCGGCGACAGCGCGTAACGGCGCATCCTGGTCGAACACTGGATCAGGGTGACGGGACAGCCGGTTTCGAGCTGGGCCATCAACCGGACGGCCGCGCCGATGCTGGCCAGGGTCGGTTCGAAGACCAGCACCCGGGCATCCGCTTCCCTGAGGACTGCGAGCCGGGTCTCCGGGTCGGCGGCGCCGGTAACGAGGACGGCATGCGTGCGATTCGCGAGGCGCCTGAACAGGGCGGCGAGAGCCGCCACGTCGGGCGAGGCGGGCAGTGGCCCGTCCGCGGGATAGGCGATGAGAGACAGGCCCGGGTTGGCAGGGTCGACGCCCGGAACCAGTCGGCCGGGATCGATTCCAGGTTGGGTGTCCTCATCCCCCTCCGGGCCGGGTGTCGTCAGGAGCGTGGACAGGCCGTCGCGGGGCTCCAACTCCAGCAAGCCCGCCAGCTTCCCGGAGACGGGATCGAGATCCACCACCGACGCGGTGCGTCCTTCATCGACGACGCCCCGTGCGACAGACGCTACCAGGGTGGACGTCCCGCTGCCCGGGCTGCCCGCGAACGCAACGATATCCCCGGCGTAGGAGAGATCGGGGGTCTCGTCCACTGCGGAAGCCACCGCCTCGCGTATGGCCGCCGAGGTGACCGGCTTGACCAGATAGTCCGTGACGCCGTTTTGCAGCAGCGCGCGTCCGTATTGCGCGGTATCGACCGAGCCGATCGCGATCAGCACGGTCTCGTAGGAGCAAACGCCGCTCAGCTCCCTCGCCGCGGTTTCCGGCTCCGCGATCCCATCGAGGTCGACGAACACCAGACTGGTCGCGGTCTCCGCGGCCAGCGTGCGGAGCGCCACGGGCAGGCGCCCGCGCTGTATCCGGGCCTCGCGCCCGGCGAGGGCCTCGCGCAAGGCTCGTTCCGTCCGCGAATCGGCGGCGAAACCGCGCGCGAAATACCGTTTGGAGGAGGAGGCCATCGTCCGCCCGACGCTTTCCCGGGAATTGAGCGACCGCGCGGCGGATCAGGACCCGCCGGCGGCGCCCGCGGCGGTGGCGGAGGCTTCCGGCAATGTGCGTGCCCCATCCTCGACCCATCGCCTGTACGCGTTTTCCGTTCCGCCATGCGCCGCCGGGGAAGGTGTCCGCAGGTCGGCGCACAGGCGGGTGAGCGCCGCACGCCGCGCGGCCGAGACGGTGCGGTCCGGTCCGTCGGGCAATTCGAGTTCGGGAGGCGCGGCTTCGCCGCACGATCGCTGGGCTGCCTGTAATGCCCG
This sequence comes from Defluviicoccus sp., assembly GCA_022826125.1. GTDB lineage: Bacteria > Pseudomonadota > Alphaproteobacteria > MPNO01 > MPNO01 > MPNO01. The sequence goes on along the minus strand of JAJDVM010000304.1, from coordinate 2,399 downwards.
ATGGTATCTCACCGCGCGTAGCGACTCTGTCCGTTGTGCGGCGGCCGACCCGCCACCGGGAAGAAAATAGGCATCCTTCGAGGCAAGCGGTTCATGGCATCCGGGAGTCAGCGATAACGGGAGCAGCGCCGCGAAGAGACGGAGACCGGGATGCCGTAATGAGAAACCTGTCACTGGATGCTCCTGAAATCATGCGCGGACGAGCGGTTCGGCACCGTTATGACCGCGACATACAAAACGCGGTCCGCAGTTCCGTTTGCCTTACCCGCTTCGGCGCAGGTCGACGACGGCACCCGATACGATCATCGTTCATATCGCCTCGAACGACTTTCGCCAAGTCGGAATCGAAGAAGGGGATCCAGGAAAGGTTCCCGGAACACAACCTCAGGGCGGCGGAGGCAAGAGCCTTGTCGCGTCCAACCGGTTGTGCAAGTCCTGGGGTGCCAAGCGGATTCGGTGCGGGAGAGCTGGCGATTTACAAAACGGCCTCGCGAGTGCATTTTCTCTCGCTCTTGAGGAAGCGTACAAGAAATACTGTCTAAGCTGCTGATTTGGCGTATAGAGGTTGGGGGCATGATCGAACGTCGTGCCCGGATGACGAAGGCAGGCTGGAACGACCGGTGCCCGTACGGACAGTCAGAATGTCTCCCTGTTGGCTGCGTGCCGCCATGCTGGCGGCGGTCGCGGTTGCGATCGGTTCGTGCGCGGGAGGGTCGGCCTCCGACGAGGCGGCCCGCGGAGGCGATCTCCTCCGCAACAACCTCGCGGTCGCCGAAGCGGCGCTTGCCGCGGGACAACCCACCGTCGCGCGCAGGCTTTACACGTCGCTCGCCGAAAGGTTCGGCAACGCTCCCGAGCCGCATCTCGGGCTCGGCTATATCGCATTCGATGCCGGAGAATTTCCGGCCGCGGAGCGCTTCTTCGCAAGCGCCTCCGAACGGGCGACCGAAACGCGTGCAGTCGGCGCGGAGGCGCTGCTCGGCGCGGGACGGGCAGCGCTTGCCGCGGGCAGGATCGATGCCGCACGCCAGCACTTCCACGGTGCAACGGATGCCGGGCAAGGCCTGTCCTCGGCTGCATGGGCCGTCAACGGGCTCGGCGTTGTCGCGACCGTCGACGGCGACTACGAGGCCGCCGAGGCGCATTTCGGCGAAGCGCTCCGTCTCTCGTCCGGGCATCCGCGAGTTTCCGCGAACCTGCTCCGCATGCTGGTCGTGGCCGGGCTGGTGGAGAGCGCCGCCGAGATCCATGCCCAGCACGACCCGTCCTATTGGCTCGACGGCGACGGCGAAGCACTGTCGCGCCTGATCGAGGAGGCGAGGCGGGACGGTCCGGGTCCGTCGCCGCGCCGCGCCGCCTCGGCCCTGGTGATGAGGCTGTCGCCGGCGGGAACCGACGCGGTGACCGTGGGAAGGTTCGATCCACCCGCAACGGACGGCCTGCTTCTCCGCGTCGGCAGGGCAACCGGCGACTCGGCATCGAAGGCCGGGAGCGACCCCGCTGGGAAGCGCGCCCCGGCAAGCGAGGCAAAGCCATCCCCGAAGAGCACCGGCACCGGGAAGGTCAAGTCTTCGCGCCGAAGATACCCTGGGACGGTGACGCTCAACCTCGGTCAGAGCCGCCGCCTCTGGCTGCGCGGCCATGCGTCCTCGGTGCTCGTCGCCTCGCCCGAGGTCGCCGACGTGCAGCTCCTGTCGTCGAAGGCGCTCTACGTCATCGCCAAGTCCGTCGGGCGGACGTCCGTCGCGGTTCTCGGAGAGGAGGAAAAGGTCTACGACTGGATCATCTCGGTAGTGCTCGATCTCGAGCCGATTCGCCAAATCCTCGCCAGGGAGCCGGAATTGAGCGGGGTCCGCGCCAAGCGCGTCGCGCGCGGCGTTGCGCTGACCGGCGAGGTGGCCTCGGCGGCACTGTCCGAGCGCGCGCTCCGGCTCGCAACCGGGGCGCTCCCCAAGGATACCCCGGTCGAGAACGAACTGCGCATCACCGGGGCGCAGCAGGTCAACCTCGAGGTTCAGATCGCCGAGGTCCAGCGCTCCGTCACCGAGGATCTCGGGGTCAACTGGGAGGCGTTCCGGATTGGCGGCGATACCCTTCTGGGCTTCCGCATCGGACGATTTGTGCCGGTACTCGGTACGCCGCCGGGCAGTGCCGACCTTCGCACGAGCTTTGACGGAGAGGTTTCGCCGGGCCTCTCCTTCGGCCGAAGGACGGGAAGGACCCGTGTCGCCGGAATGGTCGATGCACTGGCGCGGGCAGGCCTCGCAAACGTGCTGGCCCGACCCAACGTCACCGCGGTCTCCGGCGAGGCGGCATCGTTCTTCTCCGGCGGCGAGTACCCATTGCCGACCGGGTTCGAGGACGGGGTGATCGTCTTCGAGTACAAGAAGTACGGGATC
>JAJDVM010000291.1 GCA_022826125.1 Defluviicoccus sp. | reverse complement strand
TTTTCTGTACATAGACATCCTTCGAGGCTCTCCTCATTTTGAAGAGGCCTCGTTCGAACGCCTCGTAATGTGGACTACGGCGTAAATTTAACAGCATCGTTCGCGCCGTGTCTACACATATCGAATCACCTTATATCGTATTCCGGGCAAGGAACCCGGGAGGGAGAATATCGGTCCCGATATGAGCGGCGATCCGGGCCGCCGACGTCCTGACGGCATCGTCCGCGGAGGCGTCCCCGCCGGGCTCCGGCGGCGGCGCGGGGTCCGGCTCGGCCGGGTCGAAAATGTCCTCGCCGATCTCCTCCGCGACCCGGGCCGCCGCCTCCCTCACCGAGTCGCGCGTCAGATGGGCGTAGCGCGCGGTGGTCTGCACCCGGGCGTGGCCCAGCAGCCGGGCGATCATCGGCAGGCTTTCGCCCAGCGCGAGCGCCCGGCTGGCGAAGGAGTGGCGCAAATCGTGGATCCGCACGTCGTTCAGCCCGGCGCGGGCGCGCGCGCGGCACCATTGCCGGAAGATGCCCGACAGGTGCGCGCCCGGCTTGCCGCCGGGAAAAACCCAGGGGTTGCCCGCCACCCTCGGCAACGAGGCGAGCACGCCCGCCGCCGCCGGCGACAGCGGCACCGTCCGGGGGCCCGTCTTCGAATCGCGCAGCCGCAATTCCGCCGCTTCCGGGCGCACGTCCTCCCACCTGAGGGTCAGGATCTCGTTGCGCCGGCAGCCGGTCAGCACCAGCAGGCGAATCGCCGCCGCCGCGTGCGCCGTCATCCGGCCCTCCGATTCGAGCGAATCGAGCGCCTTGCCCAGCCGGCGGAACTCCACCTCGGTCAGGAACCTCTCGTGCCGCCGCGTCCTGTATTTGCGCGCGAACCGGCACGGGTTGCCGCCGTCCGGCGCCGCGCCCCAGTCCGCCGCCCGTTCGATGATTCGCGACAGGGTCGCCACCGCCAGGTTGGCCGCCGCCGGCCGGTCGCCGAGCCGGTATTGCATATCGGCGACATGGCCGGGCTCGACCGACGAGACCGGGAGGTCGCCGAGCGTGGGCAGGATGTGCCTCTCGATCGCCAGACGGTACTGCACCGCCGTCGAGGGCTTGCAGCGCACCGCCACGTGCTCGCGCAGATAGCGTTCGGCCATGGCGGCCACGGTGGGCTCCGGGGGGCCGGGTCGCGCAACGCCGGCCGCCCGTCCCGGCGTCATGCCGCCGCCCGCTTGGTCCGGCGGACGCGTCTTTTCCCGCGCCGCCCGCCCGCCCCCGGCAGGATGTCCGCCCCGATGCTCGCCCCCACCTTCTCCGACGAGACCTTCTCAGCGTCCTGCGCCAGGTGGGCGTAGCGCACCGTGCTCTGCAGGTCGGTGTGCCCGAGCAGCCGGCCGATCATCGACAGGCTTTCCCCGGCCGCGAGCGCCCGGCTGGCGAACGAGTGGCGCAGATCGTGGATCCGCACGTCGTCGAGGCCGGCCCGCGCCCGCAGCCGGTACCAGTCGGCGGTGATGCTGTTCAGGCGGGACTCCGGCTTCTTGCCCGCGACGACCCACGGGTTGCCCGGCGCGCGCGCGATCCCGTCCAGCACCGCCTCCGCGGTCGGGGTGAGCGGCACCATGCGCGCGCCGGTCTTGCCGTCGCGCAGCCGGAACTCTCCCGCCGCCCGGTCCACGTCGTCCCAGCGCAGCGTCAGGATCTCGTTGAGCCGGCATCCCGTCAGCATCAGCAGGCGGATCGCGGCGATCGCCGGGGGCCATGCCGAACCGTCCGCCTCGGCCCCGGCGAGCGCCGCCCCGAGCCGCCGGTACTCCTCGCGCGTCAGGAACCTCTCCCGCTTGCCTTCCTTGTATTTGCGCACCGACCGGCAGGGATTGCCGCCCTCCGGCACCAGACCCCAGGCGGCGGCGAGGGCGAACATCTTGGAGAGGATCATCAGCGCGCGGTTGGCCGCCCGCGGGGTGTCGCGGAGCCCGTGATGCAGCGCCGCCACGTGCGACCGCCCGACCTCGCCGAGCGGCATCCCTCCGAGGGCGGGCAGGATGTGGTTGTCGAGCGAGCCCCGGTAGATGCCCGCGGTGTGCGCGTTGCAGTTCGCCGCCACGTGTATCCGCAGGTAGCGTTCGGCGAGATCGGCCACCGTGGTCTCCGCCGGCGCGGCCCGCGCGGCGGGATTCTCGCCCGCCTTGATGCGTTGCAGGACGAACGCCGCCCTCCTGCGCGCCCGCTCGGCGGTGAGCTCTCCATGGACGCCCAGGGTCATCCGCCTCGGCGCGCCGCGCGCGCGGGCCTGCACGACATAGACCTTTCTGCCGGACGGGTAGACGCGCACGCCGAAGCCCGGCAGGTCGCGGTCCCAGATTATGATGTCCTTGTTTTGCGGCCGCAGGCGGTCAACGGTCCAGCGGGAAATGACGAGTCGATTACTATCATTCATGACAACGCTATATGGTTGTATGCAAAAAATGTAATATCTATTTTCAGTATTTTTTACCAGGAGTCCAGTAATCGAATCGTTAGGTTCGTAATCGCTGTGTGAACCGCCGTAATCGCGACGCGGAGCGGCGTCATCGGTTCCGGGCGCCGCCGCCCCCGGCCCGGCCCGCCGCCGGAAACCTTCCGCCCGGAAGGCGGGGACAAAAAAACAATAAAATCAATGTATTGTGGAAAGTCTGCGCGATCCGGCGCCGGGATTTTCGCGGCCGGAACCCCGGAGCTCCCCTCCTTCCGAAGGCTTCTACGAGGCCTCTTCAAAATGAGGAGAGCCTCCAGAGATGCCTATGTACAGAAAATTGACGACGGCCGCGGCGGTCGCGGCCCTTGCCTTCGGTCTGGCGGCCTGCGGCGGCGGAGGCGGCGGGAACGGCGACACGGGCATGCAGATGACCCCCGATCCGATGCCTCCGGCGCCGACGCCGG
>JAJDVM010000257.1 GCA_022826125.1 Defluviicoccus sp. | reverse complement strand
GATGCCGTCCTCGATCGCCTGGGCGCGGGTGTAGGAGAAGATCACGGGACCGAATGGGGAGGCGGCGGCGGGATCGGGCATGGTCGGGCTCCTTGCGGGCGAGAGAGGGAAGCGGTGGCTGCGGGCCGGTCAGAGAAGCCCAAGCGCCTGGAAGCTGACCGCGTTGCACGGGGTGACGATCAGATGGTCGAGCAGCGTCACCTCGATGGTTTTCAGCGCGTCGCGGATGCGGTTCGTCATGTCGATGTCCGCCCTGGACGGGCTCGGGTCCGAGCTGGGGTGGTTGTGGAGCGCGATGACCGCGCTTGCCTGAAGCTCCAGCGCGCGCACGCAGATTTCGCGGGGATAGACCGGGGCGTGGCAGACGGAGCCTTTCTGGAGGCACTCGTCCGTGATGAGCACATTCTTCCGGTTGAGATACAAAATCCGGAACTCCTCGACCTCGCGGTGTCCTGCGAGGGTGCGGCAGTACTCGATCACCTTGTCGTAGCTGCCGAGCGACGGGCGCACGGTGTCGGGCACTTCGGCCTTCGCTATGCGGATGCCGAGCGCCTCGGCGGCCTTGAGGGCGGCGACGGCGTTTTCCGACAGGCCGGGCACGCTGCGCAGCCGGTCCGGCCGTGCGGCGAGCGCGCGCGGCGCCGTGCCGAAGATCTGGAGCAAGCTGCCGGCAAGCGCACCGGCATCGTCCACGGACGGGCGCGCGGAGAGCAGCAGCTCCAGCAGTTCCCGGTCGTCCACGGCCTCGGGCCCGGCGCGCAGGAAGCGGCGCTGAAGCCGGCGGCGGTCAGCGGCCTGTCGGGCGGACGCAGGACCGGCGGGCAGGTCGTAGAGCGGCATCTCGTCGAAACCCGCTGTGGAATCGGGCATGGCGGCCTCCTGCACAGGATCGAACGGGAGCGGGGTGGACGTGGAGTCAGTGCGGCTTGCCGGTGTCCGGCGCCGGGTCGGACGGGCCGAGATCGACCGCGACGCAGCCGTCGTGCACGATGATCGTCACGGTGCGGCGGTCCGGCATCAGCCAGAGCAGGTCGGTCCAGACGGCCTTCGCGATGGCGCGCTTCTGCGCCTCGTCGTCGGGCCGGAGCGGCGGCGGCGCGACGCCGGCGATGTCGGGGACTGCGGCAGGTTTCATGGGCTGACCTCCTGTTGCTCGATGCGGGACCTGCAGGACCGGGACGCTCCCGCGCCCCGGCCCGCCTCGCCCGGACGAATGCCGGCCTCCGCTCCGGGCGGAACGGAAACGGACATCGGTGTGGAAGGATCGGTGGCGGCGCTTGGCCGGGGACCGGATCAGGCGTCGAGGATGCGCACCCTGGCGCTGCCGCCCGCAACCTCGACCCGGGGCTTGCCGTCGGGTCCGACGGAGACCGTCACAAGCGGCTTGTTGGCGGGCGGATGGGGCGGGTCGCGCATCTCCGCCGCGATCGTGCCGGCCTCGGTCTCGAAGCGAACCGTCACTCTGCCGCCGGAGACGCGGACGGCGCCAGGCGGGACGGGTCCGGCTAGGGTCACGACCGGCGGCTCGCCATGCTCGGAAAAGCGGCCCGGGACGGGAAGCGAGCCTTCGCCCCACGGATCGGCATGGGCGCCCTCGCAGACGCTGTCGACGAACGAGTCGGAACAATGATCCGTGGAGCGCCAGCCACTCAGCATCCTCGTTGGCGGTCTCGATGGCCTTCTCCAGCGCCTCCTCGAGCGTGTCGGCCTCGACGGTGACGGTGTTGCAGTGGTGCGCGTTGTAGCCGACCTGCACGGTCCAGGCCCGGCTCACGGCGCGGCCTCCGCGGCGGCGCCCAGCGTCACGGTCACGTCGGGCCGGCGGATGCGGATGTCGACGGTGCGGTCGCGGGGCGCGTACCAGACCAGCTCGCGCCGCACAGCCTCGGCGATGGACGCACGGCAGGCCTCGTCATCCGACAGGAGCAGCCGCGTCGAGAGGTGCAGCGCGTCCTCCTCGAAGCGGTTTCGTTGCGTTTCCCAACTGTCGGAATCGGCATCGTCCGACGGGGAGAAGAACCCGGCATTGAGAAGTGCGGCGAGGTCATGCGGCTGGAGGGCGCTGTCCCCGGTGACCAGCGGCATGGCCTCGTCGAGCGAGGACCAGGCCTCGCCGGCGAACGCCAGGTCGGCCGGCACGTCGAGGGTGTGAGCCGGACCCGAGGCGGCACGGACGGCAAGCCCGATCAGGATGGCCGTGGGCCGGGCCGGCAGCAGCGCGGCCGGGGCACGCGACGCCTCGGGCAGCGGCCAGGCGTCGAGCGCCATCCAGTCGTCCCCAGCGGCGACCCGGACGGCGATTTCCGTCACCCGGTCGAGCGCGTCGTACCAGCCGTAGCCCTCCAACCTTCGGTCGGTCTCGAACAGGCGCGATGCGATGCCGTCGCGTTCGGCGGCGCGCCAGAGGGCCTGGGCTTCCGGCGGCTCCGGGTCGCAGGCCATGACCAGCGAGTCCGCGCCTGTCGGCGCGAGCTTCGGCGGATCGCGCCAGTCGTTGCAGTCGGCGATGCCGGGCCGCCAGGGCCGCAGCACAGCCGGCGGGAGCCCGATGTCGATGCCGGCCTCGCGCGCCCGGGTCCAGTCCTCGAAAGCCGGGCGCGGAGAGGGATCGGCCGCCATGGCGCGATAGATCGCGAGGCGGGCCGCGGCGCGCATGTCCTTGAGGAAGGCGTTCTCGACCGCTTCCTTGCGGGCCGGCAGGACGAGTTCGAGATCGGGGCAATCGCCGACGTCCGCCAGCACGGACCAGGTCGCGCCGTGGACGGTCTCGACGGTCGGCAGCCTCACCGGCAGGGTGAAGCCGAAGAAGTTGAGGTCGGGGTCGTTGTAGCCGCTGCGGCGGCTCTTGAAGACCCCGAAGACGAGGCCGCGCCAGGGCTCGGCATGGACTGCGCCGTCGAGGAAGGCGCGGCGCGGCAGCTCCTCGGGGCCGGCGGTGTCCTCGTCCGTGCGGTCCTCGAAGAACACCGGCAACGGGAAGTGCCGGGCGGCGTTCTCGGCTGCGTTGCGGATTGCGGCGATGGCTTCGGTGGCTTCGAACGAAATCGACGTCCCCCAGGGATACAGGGCTTCATCGTCGGCCTGCACTTCGGCCTCGGCCTCGCCGAGAAAGTGCTCGGGCGCCAGTTGGACCCGCCAGCCGGTCGATACTTCGGCGGCGGATGAATGCGGCCTGGACGAGACGATGCAATTGCGGCGCGCCAGGCTGGCGAAGCCGAAGCCGGCGGCGTCCTCGCGCCGCACCAGGGCGTCGTCCCAGCCGTTCTCGCCGAAGCTGAGCAGCACGGCGGGATCGGTGATACCAGCACCGTCATCGGCAATCGTGACGGTGAGCGGCGTCCCGCCCGCGGTGGCGGCGGAAACCGAAATGCGCACCCGCGCGGCGTCGGCGCGTCGGCTGTTCTGCAAGGTCTCGGTGAAGATGTCGGCCAGGGTTGCGGCATAGATGCGGGTGACCCGCTTCACGGCGGTTTCGTGGATGCGGGCGCGGATCGTCCGGTTCATGGACGGACCTCCATGCTATTTGCGGAAATTGAAACGCCCCGCCGGCGGTAATGGGCCGACGGGGCGTTCTGGCGGGGGCTTGCGGTCGCCTAGTGGACGCGGCGGAGGAACTCGGGGATCTCCATCGGGTCCGGCGGCGCGTCGTGCCCGTTGACCGGACCGGTCGTCGCTATGCCGTCCGGTCCGCCCGCGACGGCCGGATCGGGATCGGCCTCCCCGGGATCTCCGGGGTGGGCGTCCGGACCGGAGTCGACCGGTTCGGCGGCGCCGTTGCCGGCATTCGCCGCCGCGCCGTCCGAGGATCCCGGTTCGGAAGCGGATTCCGTGGCATGGCCGTTGTCGGCCGGTTCCGCCTCAGGCGAAGCGGTCCCGGAGTCGGCGGCGGGTTCCTCGGAGTCCGGCTGGCTGGCCGGCGCGGCCGCGGCGGCTTCCGTCGCAGCCTCCTCGGCGTCGCCGACCGTCCGGCCGGTGTCGAACGCGGTGAAGCCGGGCGGCGTCCAGGCGAGGGCTGCCGCGTGCATCGCGGCACTCACGCCAACCGGCGGGTCGCCGGCGGCGAAGGCGGCCTCCATCGCTTCGGCGAGCGCAGGCTTCCTGTACTTGGACCGCGCCGACGCCCAGTTGAGACCGAACACCGTGCGGGCGATGTCGAGGACCCGCGCCTTGGCGATCCGCGACCACAGCATCGCCGCCGTCGGGCGGACATGCCTGGCGAAGTCGATGTCGAGCCGGGCGACGGTGGCTTCGAGCTCGGGCCGGGCCTGCGGCTCGAAGGCGAGCTGGCCGTTCACCGTGCGCGCGACGCAGGCGGCGAACAGCGCCTCCTTCTCGGCCCGGGGCAAGGCCCTGAGCGCGGCGAAGGACTGGCCGCCGTCCTCGATGGTGAGCCAGTCGAGCGACAGGTGCGAGCGGTCCTCCAGCATGGCCTCACCGGCCGACCAGTCGGCGAAGTCGTCGTCGTTCATGCGGATGTTGGGCCGGTCCGGGGTCGCCTTGACCGCGATGTCGAGGGCGTGGTCGTGGTAGTCCTGCGTGAACACGGCCCGGCCCATCTGGAACAGCGCAAGGTCGAAGGCGGCCTCGAAGTCGCCGGCCAGATACGCCTTGATGAGCGCGGTGCGGATAGCGCGCAGGTCGTCGGCGAGGCCGATCCCGACGCCAATCTCCTTGCGCGCCTCGGATTCGGGATCCTTCGGCGGCGCCATCGGCCCCGAGACGGAGGGACTGACGGAAGGGCCGACGGTGTGAATGCCATGACCGGCCGTGTGGACGCCTTGCGCGGCGGCGTGCGCGTCGTGACCGTTGCCGGCCTGGGTCGCCGCACCGTCGGACTGCGTCGGCATGTCCTCGGGCTTCACCAGTCCCTGGATGACCTGGAGAGAGCCGTCATTGCCGATGGTGACGATGCAGCCGGCAATCGCAATGTCCTCGCGCTGGAACACCGCGCGCGCCTCGACGGCGCCCTCGATCTCGTCGAGGCGGACCTCGATGGCTTCGGCTTCCGAAACCAACTCCTCGGTCCACTGGTCGTCGTCGAGTTCAGCGAGTTCGGCCTGCCGGGCTTCCAGCTTCGCGACCTCGGACTGCTCTTCGTCGGTGGGCGTGCCGGGCTGGGGCTCAATGCGGCCGTAGCGGGCGGTGTGGTCCCACGCAACCTCGACCATGGGGACGGCCCACTTCCAGCGCGTCGCCAGCTCGTCGGCGGCGGCTTGGAGCTTCTGCGTCGCCAGCTTCTCCAGCAGCACCGGGTCCTCGAACCAGACGCCGTGCTCGTGTTCGTCGGCGAAGAGGTCGCGCATGACCTGGCCGCCGGCGGCCTCGTAGGCCTCGACGCCGACGAAGCGGGCGATGGCGGAGGCTCCGGGCACGCGCTCCTCGGTCAGCAGGCGCTTCACCTGCCAGGCCGACGGGCGGTAGGCCTGTCCGGAGACCTGCTCCCAGACCGCCATCTGGCGCTCGCGGTCGGCGGTGACGGCGAAGGCCTTCAGCACTTCGAGGTCGATCTCGTCGGCGCGGTAGGCGTCCAGCAGTTCGGGCGCCGCGTTGCCGAGGCGCAGGCGCTGCTCGACGACACGCTCGGAGGCGCCGAACCGCGCGGCGATCGCGGAGACCGACTGGCCGGCATCCGCAAGCTTCGAGAAGGCGACCACCTGGTCGGCGGGGTGCATGGCGATGCGGATGACGTTCTCGGCGAGCGAGAGCTCGGCGGGCTCGGCGTCGCCGGACCTGACCTGGCAGGGCCCCGGGTGGTCGGCGTCGAGTACGCCGTCCTCGACCAACTCCTGCATGGCCTTCAGGCGGCGCCCGCCGGCGACCACGGCGTAGCGCTCGGCGCCATCGTTGGACGGGTCATCGGGGCGGACGACCAGGTTCTCCAGCAGGCCGAGGGCGGCGATGGAGGCCTTGAGCGAGGCGTCGGCCTGCGCATCGGGCGGGGTCTTGCGGACGTTCTCGGGGGCGAGCGCGAGCCGGCTCAGCGGGATCTCCCGGATGAGCGGTTCGGCCCTGGGGGCGATGAAGTTCATTCCAGTCTCCATGGAGGGTTGCACCGGCGCGGCGCAGCCGGCTCTCGCCGCCGCCTGCCCACGCCCACCCCCGACCGGCTGCTCTCCGGCTCCGGGAGGCGCAGCCCGACCGTCGCCGCCGCCGGAAACGGCGGACGGTGCGGTACGGCGGTATCGGAAACGGTGGAAGACGGCGCGCGGGCGACGGCGGATGAGCGGCGGCCGGCCCTGGGGAAAGTGCCTCGGGTCGTGGACCGGAGCGTCGGCCGACTATTGGAGGGCGGGGATCGCGGGGGTCCGGAAGGCGCGGCGGGTCAGAGGCCGATTTGGCTGTGCGAGCCGGGACGTACGAGATCGAGATGTCCGGCGTCGGGCTTGCGGTAGATCAGGACCAGATCGGGCCGGACGTGACAGTCCCGGTGGTTCTTCCATTGGGACTTGCAAGGAAAGGTTGGCGGAGCGCCTCCCTGCCGCGGGAGCGCGCAGCAGCAAGGCGCCATTTTCTGTTCGGCGCCACGGCCCAAACACGAAACCCCGCTCATCGGAAGACGGTGCCGGGAGCGGGTACTCCGCGAAGAAGGGGGATCAGTCGGACGGGCCTGGAGCCGGAGCCGGCATGTTTCGGTCCGGCGCCCCGGTCCCCCGGCCTCTTGGAGGGCCGCCATGCCCCTGAATGGCCGGGCTCACCTCGGGAACCGCTTCCCCCGGCTCCGCGGGGAACTGCCGAACGCGCATCGGGGGCACGGGCAGCATCCCGAGAACCGTGTGCCAGTAGGACCAGGAGCGTGGATCGAAGATCCCGGGCCAGGCATTGCGCAAGGCATCGCGCAGTGCCTCGTCGCCATAGGCGCGGCGGACCGTCGCCGTATCCTCCGAGGAGCCGTAGATCATCACATGGTTCAGGAACTGGACCTCGTCGCGCAGCGTCTCGTGAGGCGGCTGGAACCATACCACCCGCCGCGCAACCTCAAGCAGCGTCTGCCTCCCCGGATCGGAGTCCGGGGCCGCCTCCCTTGTTCCGGGGGCGTCATCCGAAATCTCAGAAGCCATTGTCGTGCTCCGTTCCTGTTTCGTCGGGACAAAGGCGTGCGCGCGGCTCGAATACCGGAAGGTTCTGAACATCGACCGCAGCAACGGCTTTCGTCAGGTTTTCACGAACCTCATTCGGCACCTGGTGCAGATTGCCGTCTGCGTAATGAGCAAGCGCCTTGAGCGTCACCAACGGATTGAACTCAGGGCCGAATACGGCGTTGGCGGCCCCCAGCGCCTCCTCAAGCGAGAGACCCGATCGCAGCAGGGCGTCCAGGTCGATATAGTCCTTGGCGCTGGCGCGCGATTGAACCGCAGCCGCCTTTGTCGCGGCGATATCCGGCAAAGACGCCACAAGAATGCCAGGTCCGTCCGCTTTGTCCGGGTCGTTGACGCTGGACATGCGGAGGCCTCCGAAAAACGACACCATCACCTCGCCATCCAGGTTCAGAACGCATGACAAGGTGTTTTCCTCGCTTCGGATCGTCAGGCTTCCGCTCAAGTAGGGAATGTTCCTTCGGAGCGCATCGGGCTGGAAGGCGTCGCGAGAAAAGAAATCGAAATCGACGGACTGACGATGCCCCAGCCTCAATGCAAGCGCCGTGCCTCCGTAAAGAACGAAGCCCGACGGCGTACCGTCAAGCACCTCCCACAGCCGTCTCTGCGGCTCGGGGAGCACATTTATGTCGAATCGCACGGGCACCCCCTTGCCTGGCATGGAGCCATCCCCGCTTCTACGGCATCGGCCATGGAGGCATCGAAAGAGGCCGGTCGGCGGATGGCCTCGCCGTCGACATTTCCTTGTAAGCCCCCCTTCCATTGCCCGCCAAGCGCGTGGTTGCGATGGCGCGGCGGGAGCGGCCGGGCCTCCGCCAGTTCGGCATCGACGGTCCTGGCGAAACGGCTCCTCTTCTCGCGCCTGTAATCCCGCTTGAAAGCCGCGGTCCGCCTAATCGTCCGCATGGAGATCGGCCATCAGGCCGTCGACGTTGCCGACCGTGACCAGGTCGCCCCGCCGCGCGGCCTCCATGGCCGCAACGGTCTCCGCGTTCGGCACCAGGGGCTCGAACGGCAGGCGTTTCTCGGCTGCGATCCGCACCATCATCAGGCGGAAGGCATCGGACACGGTGAGGCCGATCGCGTCGAGCACGGCGGCGGCTTCCTGCTTGGTCTTTTCATCGATGCGGGCCCGAACGACGGTGCGCATGTGTCGATCCTCCTGATTGGGCTACAGTGTAGCCTGGACGTTGGGCGGATGTCCATTCCGCGACGTGCATCGGATGGATGCTGCGTTTGTCGCCGCGTGCCAGGAACCGCCCGGGCGCCCGGCACCCGAAGTGCCGTATCATGGCCGACGGTCATGCCCATGATGGCGCATGTCGAAGCTGGATTCGTGCTGCGCCTCGACCTGTTCCGCGGTGTCGTCGAGGAGACCGGCGGCCTTGCGAAGACCGCCTGCGGCATCGCTCAGGCAGCGGGCGCTGACCGGGGCATCGGGGTAGAGGTCGGGGTCGGCGGTCCAGGCGATCCAGAAGGCGAGCTTCGCCAGAGTTTCCAGCGCCTGCCTGAGCGCCTCGGCGGGGGCGCCGTGGACGCCCCGGGTCACGGTGCGGCGCTCCCGGCAGGGGAGATGTCGATGCGCTCGCCCCAAGGCTCGCGGTTCCAGTCCTCCGGCGGCTCCGACCAATTGCAGAATATGACCGGAAACGGTGGCTCGGCTTCGGGGTAGTCGGAGCACTCCATGTCGGTGAAGTAGAGGCAGACGGCTGGTTGGATGCCCTGCTCGTCGAGCCATGCGAAGCCCGGCCGGAAGTCGGTGCCGCCGCGGCCCTTGACCACGATCTCGTCGGGGAGGTCGTCCGGCGCGTACTCCGCTGCGTCCTGCAGGGCGGCGTCGACCTGGAGCACGTGGACGCTCTCCGGCTGGATCTCGGCCGCGATCTCCCGGAGCTCGGCCCAGAAGTCGGCGAGGGTCCCGGCCGGCAGCGAGCCGGAGGTGTCGATGATGACGGCGATCGCCTCCATGCCCTCGGAGCGGATGGAGGGGAGATAGAGACCGCCGTCGATGAATCTCCGGTTGGGGAGGCTCCAGCTGTAGTCGCGGCGCGCGGCGTCGGTCATGTAGCGGCGCAGCAGGCTCCGCCAGTCCAGCGTGCTGGCGTGGGCGTTCTTCACCGTCTCCTCGACCCCGCCCGGCAACTTGCCCTCGGCGCGGGCGAGGTTCATGGCCTGGTGCATGGCCTCGTCCCACGCC
>JAJDVM010000327.1 GCA_022826125.1 Defluviicoccus sp. | reverse complement strand
GCCAACAGCCCGAGGCTTACCGTCGGCAGGCCGAGGCCGATCACCCCCTTGATACCCCCGGCGAAGAGGAATACGAGCGCGATCGCCGCGATGATGGCCGGATCGGTCATGGCCGCACTCCGGTACGCGTCGGCTCGCGTCCGCGGCGGCCTGCTTTCGTGGCTCCGGTTTCGATGATAGGGTCCGAAAGTCGGAAAACGACGACGCCGATGATCCCCGAACGCAGAGGAAACTGGGAAATCCGCCTGTGAAAGCGGACGGACCCGAGACGGCCGCGATTTTATCACGCCCCTGCGGCGCGACAATCGCGTACCGGCGCCTCGACGGAAGCGAGCCGGGGGTCATGTTCATGGGCGGGTTCCGGTCGGACATGACGGGGACCAAGGCGATGACGCTGGAGGCGGCCTGCCGCGCGGCGGGACGCGCCTTCGTCCGTTTCGACTATTCCGGCCACGGACAGTCTTCCGGCGATTTCCTGGACGGCACCATCGGCGGCTGGCGCGACGAGGCGGTCGCGGTGCTCGACGAGGCGGCTCGCGGACGCCAG
The DNA here is from genome assembly GCA_022826125.1 of Defluviicoccus sp. Classification (GTDB taxonomy): domain Bacteria; phylum Pseudomonadota; class Alphaproteobacteria; order MPNO01; family MPNO01; genus MPNO01. The sequence goes on along the minus strand of JAJDVM010000327.1, from coordinate 17,743 downwards.
GTCCTTGTCGGTTCCTCGATGGGCGGGTGGATCATGCTGCTGGCGGCCCTCGCCCGTCCCGAGCGTATCGCGGGGCTGGTCGGGATCGCCGCGGCTCCCGACTTCACCGAAGACCTGATGTGGAACCGCTACGGCGAGGACATGCGCGCCCAATTGAAGGCAAAGGGCGTCATCCACGTGCCCTCCGATTACGACGACGAGGACTATCCGATCGCCTACCGGCTGATCGAGGAAGGCCGCCGGCACCTCCTGTTGCGCCGTCCGATTCCGGTCCACTGCCCGATCCGGCTGCTGCACGGCAAGCGGGACGTGGACGTGCCATGGATGACCGCGTCGCGCATCGCGGAACAGGTGCTGAGCGAGGATGTCCGCGTCTTCCTCGTGCCCGACGGCGATCACAGGCTGGCACGCGAACAGGACCTCGCCCGGATCTGGGCCTTGGTGGACGAGCTCTGCGCCTCGGCCGGGAGCTGAGCCGGGAATGGCGGAACCGGACAGGGGGGCGGCCGGGCCCTGGCGCGACCTGATCCGCAAGGAACACGCGACCTATTCCGCCATCGTCCTCCTCGGCACGCTGCTCCACGCCCTGCAGGTGCTGGTTATCTCGGTGGTGATGCCGACCATCGTCGCCGACCTCGGCGGCGCGGTCTATTACGCCTGGACGGCGATCATCTACACCGTCGGCTCTATCGTGGGCGCGGCGACGGTGGAGCCGGTCACCCGCGCGGTAGGGCGCCGGGTCGGCTACGTCGCGGTCGCCGGGGTGTTCATGCTGTCCACCGCGGGCTGCGCGCTCGCGCCCGACATCGCGACGCTGATCGTCGCGCGCGGCGTCCAGGGGTTCGCGGGCGGGCTGATCATAGGCGCCTCGATGGCGCTGATCGGGGTGCTGTTCCCGGCCCATCTGCGCGCGCGAATCCTGGCGGCCTACCAGGGCGTCTGGATGTTCGCGCAGCTCCTCGGGCCGGTCTTCGGCGGCGTCTTCGCGGAGATCGGCTGGTGGCGCGGCTCGTTCTGGTCGCTGATCCCGTTCATCGCCTGCTACGCGGCGCTGATCTGGTGGAAGGTGCCGGATACCCGCCCGCGGCAAGGCGAGCATGGCGGCGGCTTCCCCTTTTTCCGGTTGACGGTGCTGACGGCCGGGGTGATCGCGGTCGCGGCGGCCGGGCCGATAGACGACACCGCGTTGCGGACGGTGCTGATCGTCGCCGCGATAGCGCTCGTCTGGGCGACGTTCCGGCTCGACCGGAGGGCGCCGACGCCCCTGTTCCCGACGCGCACGCTCTCGCTCTCCGCGGTGGTCGGGCTCGGCCTGCTGATTCACTTCCTGGTCGGCAGCGTCCAGACCTCGATCACGTTGTTCGTGCCGCTCTTGCTCCAGGTCTTTCACGGCGTGCCGCCGATCTATATCAGCTTCGTCAGCATCGTGCTCTCGCTGGGCTGGACGGTGGGAACCTTCATGGTCAACGGGTGGACCGGCGCCCGCGAGCACCGCGCGCTCTGGTGGGGGCCGGTGATCGTCGTCCTCGGGCTCGCGCTGATGACGGCGACCACCACGGCGCCGGGGCTGCTGTTGCTGACGGTTTCGGCGTTCCTGATCGGTTTCGGGGTCGGCATCCACAACGTTCACCTGATCACCCGGACCATCGCGCGGGCCGACCCCGGCGAGGAGGGGTTGACCGCGGCGTCCCTGCCCTCGGTGCGTTCGCTCGGCACCGCCTTCGGCGCGGCGCTCGCCGGAATGCTGACGACGATCGCGGGTTTCGACGACTCGATGTCGAGGGACGCGGTGGGCGATGCCGTGACCTTCGTGTTCGGCTTCAACCTCGTGCCGGCGGTGCTGATGGCCCTGCTGATGTTCCGGCTTCTGGCGGTCGATTCCGGCGAGTCACGGCGTGACGAGGCTGCGTAGCCCCTCGCGAAAGGTCGGATAGCGCAGCACCGCGCCCAGCTCGCGCTTGATGCGGTCGTTCCGGACCCTCCGGCACTCGGCATAGAAGCTCCGCGCGAGCGCGGAGAGTTCCGCGGTTTCGAACGGCTCCTCCGGAGGCGGCGCGATCCCGAGCAGACCGGCGGCGAAAACGACCGCGTCTTGCTGCGAGGAAGGTTCGTCGTCGGCGACGTTGTAGACCCGCCCCGCCCGCGGCCGCGCGATAGAGGCCCGGAGCACCGCCGCGACATCTTCGACATGGACCCGGGAGAACACCTGGCCGGGTTTGACGATGCGCCGCGCGGTTCCGTCGCGGAGCCGGTCGAGCACGTTCCGGCCGGGGCCGTAGATTCCGGCAAGGCGGAAAACGTGAACCGGCACGCCCCGCCTATCGCCGAAGGCGAGCCAGTCACGCTCGGCGGCGAGGCGCAGCCTGGATCGTGGCTGGCCGGGATCGGGCGCGTCCTCCTCGCTCACCCAGCCGCCCTGCCGGTCACCGTAGACGCCCGTCGTCGAGAGGTAGCCGATCCACTCGACGCCGGAGAGTCTCGCGATGGCATCGCCGAGAGCGGCCAGCACCGGGTCGCCCGACGCCTCCGGCGGAGCCGAGATCAGCAAATGGGTCGCGCCGTGGAGACGGTCGGACCTGCCGAAGGGAACGACCGGGAAACCGCCCGGTCCGGGATCGCGGTCCCGTTCCGCCCGCCTGCTGGTTCCGACAATCTCCTCGAACTCGCCGGTGGCCGCCCGGGCGAGCGCCTGCGCGCAATAGCCGAAGCCGAGGCAAACCAGCTTTCGCGCCGCGCGGGGCACACCCCGTCTCCCGGGACGCGTGGCCTCAGGCGGTCTTTTCGGCAACTTCCTCGGCGAGCACCGGACGGTCGTAGCGATGGACCATCTCGTGGGGGACGACCTGCCAGAACCGCTCCACTTCGCGGTCCCAGTGGATCAGCATGCGCTCGGCGAAGCGGGACTGGGTCTCCCTGGCATGCTCTTCGACCAGCGCCTTGAGCATGTCGGCCCAGTACGGCACCTGGATCCGCTGGTAGAACACCGTGTCCTCGTTGACCCGGGTGGCGAAGCTGTCGTCGGGGTCGTAGACGAAGGCCATGCCGCCCGTCATGCCGGCCGCGAAATTGTCCCCGGCGGGGCCGAGCACGACCGCGGTGCCGTTGGTCATGTATTCGCAGCCGTTGGACCCGCAGCCCTCGATCACCGCCGTCGCGCCGGAGTTCCGCACCGCGAAGCGCTCGCCGGCCTGGCCGGCGGCGAACAGCTTGCCCGCCGTCGCGCCGTAGAGGACGGTGTTGCCGATGATCGTGTTCTCGTTCGACGCGAGGGTGCTGGCAGTCGTCAGGCGGACCACGACGGTGCCGCCGGAAAGCCCCTTGCCGACATAGTCGTTGGCGTCGCCGAACACTTCGAGCTTCAGCCCCTGCACCGCGAACGCGCCGAGCGACTGGCCGGCGGAGCCGCGCAGCCGGACGGTGATGTGTCCGGGCTGGAGGCCGTCCATCCCGTAGCGCCGGGTGATCATCGAGCTCAGCTTGGTGCCGATGGCGCGGTGGGTGTTGCGGATGTTGTAGGCGAGCTGGATCTTCTCGCCCCGCTCCAGCGCTATCGCCGCGTCCTTGATCATCTGGGCGTCCAGCGTCTCGGGAACCTCGTTGCGGCCCTCCAGGGTGCAGTAATGCGAGTCCTCGCCGGGATCCGCCTGAACGAGGAGCGGGTTGAGATCGAGGTCGTCGAGATGCGCGCTGCCGCGGTGGATCTGGCTCAGGAACTCCGTCCGGCCGATGATGTCGGTGAGCCGCCGCGCGCCCAGCCGGGCGAGGTGCTCGCGCACCTCCTCGGCGATGAAGCTGAACAGGTTGACCACCTTCTCCGGCGTGCCGGTGAAGCGCGCCCGCAACCGCTCGTCCTGGGTGCAGACCCCGACCGGGCAGGTGTTGGAGTGGCACTGGCGCACCATGATGCAGCCCATGGCGACCAGCGACGCCGTCCCGATGCCGAACTCCTCGGCGCCGAGCAGCGCCGCGATCACCACGTCGCGCCCGGTCTTGAGCCCGCCGTCCACCCTGAGGACCACGCGGTGGCGGAGCTGGTTGAGGGTCAGCACCTGGTTGACCTCCGACAGCCCCATCTCCCAGGGCAGTCCGGCGTACTTGATCGAGGATTGCGGGCTCGCGCCGGTCCCGCCCGAGTGGCCGGAGACCAGGATCACGTCCGCCTTGGCCTTGGCAACGCCGGCGGCGATGGTCCCGATGCCGCTCTGCGAGACCAGCTTCACGCAAACTTTGGCGTCGGGGTTGATCTGCTTGAGGTCGTAGATGAGTTGCGCCAGGTCCTCGATCGAGTAGATGTCGTGATGGGGCGGCGGCGAGATCAGGGTCACCCCGGGCGTGGAGTGCCGCAGCCGCGCGATCATCTCCGAGACCTTGATGCCGGGCAGCTGCCCTCCCTCGCCCGGCTTGGCGCCCTGGGCGATCTTGATCTCGATTTCGCGGCAGTTGTTCAGGTATTCGGCGGTCACCCCGAACCGTCCCGAGGCGACCTGCTTGATCGCCGAGCTCGCGTTGTCGCCGTTGGCGCGCGGGGCATAGCGCGCGGGATCCTCGCCGCCCTCGCCGGAATCAGACTTGGCGCCGATCCGGTTCATCGCGATCGAGAGCGTCTCGTGCGCCTCCGGGCTGAGCGCGCCGAGCGAAATCCCCGGCGCCACCAGATGCTTTCTGATCTCGGTGATGGATTCGACTTCCTCGATCGGCACCGGCTCGCGCTTGAACTGGAATCCCATCAGGTCGCGCAGGTGGATCGGCGGCGCGTTCTGCGTGCCCTCGACGAACTTGCGGTAGGTGGCGAAGGAGTCGCTGGCGACCGCGGTCTGCAGGATATGCATCTGCCGGCCTTCGAAGGCATGCGCCTCGCCGTTTTGCCGGAAACGGTAGAAGCCGCCCACCGGCAGCGCGGTCACCCCTTCGGAGAAGGCGCGGTGGTGCAGCGTGAGCACCTTGCGGCGGATTCCGTAGAGCCCGATACCGGAAATGCGCGAATTCATCCCCGGGAAATAGCTGTTGACCAGCCAGCGGCTGAGCCCCACGGCCTCGAACTTGTAGCCGCCCCGGTAGGAAGACAGGATGGAGATGCCCATCTTGGACATCACCTTGAGCAGACCCTGGTTGACCGCCTCCTGGTAGCGTCGAAGGCAATCTTCCAGGGCGCGGTCGCCGAACAGGCCGCGGCGATGCCGGTCCGCGATGGTGTCGTTGGCGAGATAGGCGTTGACCGTCGTCGCGCCGACGCCGACCAGCACGGAGAAATAGTGCACGTCCATGCACTCGGCGCTCTCGACATTGAGCGAGGTGAAGGTCCTGAGCGACTGCGCGACGAGATGGCTGTGCACCCCGCCGACGGCGAGGATCGAAGGGATCGCCGCGCGCTCGGGGCTGATGTTCCGGTCGGTCAGGATCAGATGCACCGCGCCGCCGCGTACCGCATCCTCCGCCTGGCGCTGGATCCGGTACATCGCGCGCCGGAGCGAAAGGTCGTCGTCGTTGTTGCGGAACGTGCAGTCGATCTCGACCGCGCTGTCGCCGAGATACTCCCGCATCGCGGCGAACTCGGCGTTGGTCAGAACCGGGGAATCGAGCTGCAGGAGCCGCGTCTGGCTCTCGTCCTGCTCCAGCACGTTGCCGAGATTGCCGAGCCGCGTGCGCAGGCTCATCACACGGTATTCGCGAAGCGAGTCGATGGGCGGGTTGGTGACCTGGCTGAAGGACTGGCGGAAGAAATGGTGCAGCCCGCGGTAATGGTCCGACAGCACGGCGAGCGGCGTGTCGTCGCCCATCGAGCCGACCGCTTCCTTGCCGTCCTCGATCATCGGCTGAAGCAGCAGCTCGAGCTCTTCCAGCGTGTAGCCCGCCGCGACATGCCGCCGCCTCAGCTCGTCGCCGGCGAAGTCGATCTTGGGTCCCGTGCCGGTCTTGATCAGCCCTTCGAGCACGGTGATGTTGCCGAACCACTCGGTATAGGGGTAGGCGTTCGCGAGCTCGTGCTTGATCTCGCGGTCGTGGTAGAGCCGCTTCTCCTCGAGGTCGACGGCGATCATCTCGGCCGGTCCGAGGCGGCCCTTGGCCACGATACGGGCCTCGCTGACGCGCACCATGCCGGTCTCGGAGCCGACGAGCAGAAGGTCGTTGTCGAGCACCGAGTAGCGCATCGGGCGCAGCCCGTTGCGGTCCATGGCGGCGACCACCCAGCAGCCGTCGGTGGCGGCGATCGCGGCAGGCCCGTCCCACGGCTCCATGACGCAGTTCAGATAGCTGTAGAAGGCCCTGATCTCGGGCTCGATATCGGTCTTCTTCGACCACGCTGCGGGGATCAGCATGGAGCCAACATGGGGCGCCGAACGTCCGGCCCGCACGAGCAGCTCGAAGACATTGTCGAGCGACGCGGAGTCCGACCCGCCCGGTTCGATGACCGGCTTGAGGTCGTCGATGTAGCGGCCGAAGACCTCGGCGTCCATCCGGGTCTCGTGGCTCTTCATCCAGTTGACGTTGCCGCTCAGCGTGTTGATCTCGCCGTTATGGGCGAGCATGCGGAACGGCTGGGCCAGCCGCCAGGTCGGGAAGGTGTTGGTCGAGTAACGCTGGTGGTAGACCGCGAAGCGCGACTTGAACCGCTCGTCGAGCAGGTCGGGGTAGAAGTCGGTCAGCTGCTCGGCGAGGAACATGCCCTTGTAGATCACCGAGCGCGTGGACAGCGAGCAGATATAGAAATCGGCGATGTTCTCCGCCCGGACCTGGTTCTCGATCAGCCGGCGGACGATGTAGAGGTCGGTCTCGAACTTGGCCGGCGGCACTTCGGGATCGCCGGCGATCATGATCTGCTCGATCTCGGGCCGGGTCGCGTTGGCCTTGTCGCCGATCACGTCGACATCGATCGGCACCTGGCGCCAGCCGTAGATCTGGTAGCCGAACTTGAGGATTTCCGACTCGACGATGCAGCGGCAGCGCTCCTGCCCGGTCAGGTCGGTGCGCGGCAGGAACACCATGCCGACCGCGAGCGGCCCGTCGCCGAGACTGTGGCCTGTGCGCTCGATATGCTCCCTGAAGAAGTCCTCGGGTATCTCGACGTGGATGCCGGCCCCGTCGCCGGTCTTGCCGTCGGCGTCGACCGCGCCGCGGTGCCAGACCGCCTTGAGCGCCTCGATCCCGGCCTCGACGACATCGCGCCGGGGGACCCCGTCGATGGCGGCGACCAGGCCGACGCCGCAGCTGTCATGCTCCTGCGCCGGGTCGTAGAGCCCCCGGCCGGCGAGGCGCTCGGCGTTCGCTCGCCAGAGCGCGACGGACCGCTCACCTTCGGGCGTGATATGTCCGTTCATTCCATCCTCCCCGCCGCGCTCACGCCGCTTCTTCCGCCTCGGCGGCGGCGTGACGCCGTTCCACATAGGCATGGATCGCCTCGGCCGCGTCGCGCCCGTCGCGGATGCCCCAGACGACCAGCGACGCCCCGCGCACGATGTCGCCGGCGGCGAACACCCCGTCGAGCGCGGTCATCATCGTCCGATGGTCGATCTGGACGGTGCCCCATCTGGTCACCCTCAGCTCCGGCGCGTCGAACAACGCGGGCAGATCCTCGGGATCGAAGCCGAGCGCCTTGATCGCCAGATCGGCGTGGGTAACGAAGCTCGACCCTTCGATCGGCTCCGGCGTCTGACGCCCCGCGGCATCGGGCACGCCGAGATGGATCCGGAGCGCGCGAACCCCGGCGACCGTATCGTCGCCGACGAACGCCTCGGGCGTCGCCAGCCAAGAGAACTTGACGCCTTCCTCCTCGGCGTATTGCACCTCCCGCCGCGAGCCCGGCATGTTCTCCCGGTCGCGCCGGTAGAGACAGGTGACCGAGTTCGCGCCCTGGCGCACGGCGGTCCGCACGCAATCCATCGCCGTGTCGCCGCCGCCGATCACCACCACGTCCTTGCCCGCCGCGTCGAGCCGGCCATCGTCGAAGGCGGGCACCGCGTCGCCGAGGCCCTTGCGGTTGGACGCGATCAGAAAGTCGAGCGCGGGCACGATATTCCCGAGACCGCCGCCCGGAACCTGGATGTCCCGGGCCCGATATACGCCGGTCGCGATCAGCACCGCCTCGTGCCGCTCGCGGATGTCGTCGAGGCTCGCGTCGCGGCCGACCTCGAAACCGCGGTGGAAGACGACCCCGCCCTCCTCGAGGAGGGCGACGCGGCGCGCGACGATCGTCTTTTCCAGCTTGAAGTTGGGAATGCCGTAGACCAGCAGTCCGCCCATGCGGTCGTGGCGGTCGTAGACATGGACCTCGTAACCGCGCCGGCGGAGCTGCTCCGCCGCGGCGAGTCCGGCGGGGCCGGCCCCGATGATACCGACCGAGCGGCCGAGTTCGCGGGGCGGCGTCGGCGGCTTCACCCAGCCCCGCTCGAAGGCGGTGTCGGTAATGTAGCGTTCCACCGAGCCGATGGTCACCGTGCCGTGGCCCGACTGCTCGATGACGCAATTGCCCTCGCACAGGCGGTCCTGCGGACAGATCCGGCCGCAGATCTCGGGCATGTTGTTGGTCGCCGACGACACCTCGTAGGCCTCCGCGAGCCGCCCTTCGGCGGTCAGCATCAGCCAGTCGGGGATGTTGTTGTGCACCGGGCAGTGGATCTGGCAATAGGGCACGCCGCATTGCGAGCAGCGGCTGGCCTGCGCCGCCGCGCCGTCGGTGGTGAAGATGTCGTAGATCTCGTCGAAGTCCGCGCGGCGGGTCTCGGCGCTCCGCTTCTCCGGCGTCGCCTGCGGCAGATCGACGAACTTCAACATATGGCCGGACATACGTGCCCTGTCTCCCCTCGGCGGCAGCGTTTGCTCTTGTGCCCGCCGTCCTGTCGGCGCGACCGGTTGGCGACGGCACGTCGACCGAAATCCCTGTCCTGACAATGTAGCACGGAATTCAGGGAAGGCAAGCCTAATAGGTCATACATGCTGCCATAAATTTGGGGGGAATTTTCGCGCCGCGTTCCGGTTTTGGGTCGTTCGGCGATTCTGTACAAAAAATTAGTTCCAAAATGGGACTAATTTGTCCGGCTTTGGTTTTTCCGTACCGATTCCGCTACAATGGCCACCCGCAAACCGGGAGAGCGGGCCTTGACGCTGCTTCAGCTGGCCGTGATCGCGGTCGTGCAGGGCATCACGGAATTCCTGCCGATCAGTTCGTCCGGCCATCTCCGGCTGATTCCCCTGCTGAGCGACTGGCCGGACCAGGGGCTGGCGATCGACATCGCGGTGCATGTGGGCACCCTGTTCGCGGTCCTCGCCTATTTGTGGCGGGACGTTCTCGCGATGCTGGGCGGCCTCGTGCGGATCGGGTCGGGCATGGCGCATCCCGGCGTTCGCATGATCGTTTACCTGGCCGTCGCCACCGTCCCGGTCATGGCGGCGGGCTATGCGTTGACCGAATTCGTCGGCACGGAATGGCGCAACAGCCTGGAGGTCATCGCCTGGGCCACGCTGGGCTTCGGGCTGCTGCTGCACCTGTCCGACCGCATCGGTCTCACGGTGCGCCGGATCGAGCACATGGGCCTGTTGACCGCGTTCGCGATCGGGCTGGCGCAGGCGCTTGCGTTGATCCCCGGAGCGAGCCGAGCCGGCGTCACGATGACCGCGGCCCGGGTGCTCGGGTTCGAGCGCCGGGACGCCGCCCGCTTCTCGATGCTGATGTCGATACCGACGATCGTTGCCGCCGGCGCCTTCGCCGCGAGAGAGCTGGTGGAATCGGGCGATCCGGTGCTGCAATCGAACGCCCTGCTGGCGGGCGGTATCGCCTTCGTCGCGGCGCTGATCGCCATCGCGGCGATGATGGGTTGGCTGAGACGGGCGACCTTCGCGCCCTTCGCGATCTACCGCGTGTTCCTGGGCGGGGGCCTGCTGGGGTTAGTCTACCTGTAGCCCGCCGGGGGCGTCGTGTTCGTCGTGTCGGGGCGTCCGATCCACCGGTACCGGGCGAGAGTCCGCGCGTAAATCACCCACGCTCGGCCGCGGCCACCGCCTCTTGCAGCCGCGCGATCTCCGCGGCCCCGCCCGGCGCCGTTCCGATCAGCTGGCTCATCCACCGGATGTCCTCGGAATACTCCGCGAGCCGCCGCTTGTGGCTCGCGCGGTTCTTCGTGCATACGAGGGTGTAGGGACGTCCGCGGCGCTCGGTCTCGTGGTCGATGTCCAGCCGGTGACCGTCGATGACGCGGTGCAGATGCTTGCGAAGCTCCTTGCGGAGCGGGAAACGCGCGACCTCGGCGGCGGGGTCGTCGCAGAAGGCCCGGAGGTGGGCGCAGAGCTCACAGTCGCAGTCGATGTCACAGGCGATCTTCCAGTGATCCGGCTCCCTGGGGGGCGTCTCGCTGCGCTCAAGCAAGGAACCCGCCGCGCGGCGCCAGAGCGTCGCGAACGCCGCGGTGTCCGCCAACCCCGGTTTGCGGTGCAGCTCGTCCAGCGCGGCGGGAAGCGCACGATCCGGCGCGGCGAGATGCGGGTCGGCGGCGATGGCGCCGGCCGCCGCCTCGGCTTCGCTCGTCAAACGCAAGCGCCACGCCAGGGCGAACAGGTCGCGAACCGCCCCGTCCGGGAGCGGCCAGGGCCGCCGTGGCTCCGGTTCGGAGGGCCACGCGGCGGGCGGCTCGTCCGTCCCGGGAAACGTTCGCCGGGGAGGCATCTCGCCCGAAACCGCCGGTCTTGCCGAAACCGCGCACAGGACCGACCGCGCCGCGTCGCCGAGCGCCTCGTTCCAGGCATGGCCTTCGTGTCCGTCCCGCTCATCCGCAAGCCGGCGCAGGAGCGTCAGGATCTCGGCGGGTCGTTGCCTGAACCGCGCATCGACCAGAGCGAGCAAAAATTCCCCGGCGGTCTCCGGCCCGACGGCATCCAATGCCGCCGCCAGCTCCTCGTTCTCGCCGCCCGTGTAATGCGACAGGACCACTTCGCGGAGGAAACGGGAAAGGCATTTCCCGTCTCCCAAGACGGACAGTAGACCGAGCAACCGGGCACGACCCCATTCGTCGCGGTCGGTCCTCTGTTTCGGCCAGATGTCGACGAGTTCCGACGCCAGCCGCCCGATGTTCGCGTCGGCGCGCCCGCCGCTTCGGTCGAACCGTTCCGCCACCCAGTCGACCGCCCCGGCGATGCCTGCCCCGGCGAGAATGGCCAACGTCCGCGACCGCGGCCACAGCACCAGCGCGGCGTGGCGCCATGCGCGCTCCAGACTCACCCCCTCGTTCCCCGACGCTTCGTGCAGCCGCCGCTCGTCCGGCGCCGCGTGGTCGAGCGCGCCGCGCGGCAGCAATTCGCCCGGCAGCAACTCGATCTCGCCGAGCCGCGGCCGGGTGCCGTCCCGGTCCGCCCAGCCGTCGAGCCAGTGCCGGCTGTCGAAGAGCTCGCCGATCTCCATGTGCTCCTCGTCGCCCTCGTCCCAGTCCCAGCCGTGCACGTATTCGTCCCCGTACATCGCGTCGCCATGCTCCTCGATGTGAACGATGGCGGCGTGGAGCTCGCATTCGGCGCGGTCGGCCGCAGCGGAGAGGACCCGCGCCCGGGCGGCGTCGCCGTTCTTCAGGGTCTCAAAGGACAGTCCCGCCTCGCTGTACTCGTGATCCAACAGCCACACGATCTTCTCCGCCGCGCCGTCTTCGCACCGCCATGCGGCGAGACGCTCCACGATGGAGTCGACCCGATCGCCGTATTCCGGCGGCCCCCGAGGCGCGGACTTGTCGTCCGCCTCCAGGCAGAGGTTGAAGACGACCGCGAGGCGGTGACCGATTGCAACCGGCCGGATCTCGTGCGGGCAGTCGGCGTAGAATGCCGCGAACGCGAGCTCCGAGGGCTCTTCGACATTCATGTCGGCGACGATCTCGCGGCCCCGGTGGCGGACGATCAGCTCACCGCCCTCGCCCGCAACCGGAAGCGAGATCGTCAGCGTCGCGATCATGCCGGGCGCCTTCTCGGTGTCGCGGTGCGCGGAGAAAAAGCCGCCGCGCTCATAGACCAGCAGCTTGTAGAGCCGCGCTTCGAGCCGTTCGGCCGGGCAACCGAGCCCCGATGCCGCCCTGTCCAGAATCTTCGCGAACGTCTCCGGCCACGCGCCGCCCGAAAGACGCATCCGTTCCGGACCGATCTGCCAGCAGTCGCGGACCGAAGAATCGATCAGCGTGTCCGGCCCCTTGCCGTAGGGAGCGCGCCCGGCCGCGTCGATCAGTGCGCCGACTTGCGCCTCGGGAACGGGAAAAGCCAACATTCCGACACCGTCGACCTCCAGCCTGGGCATGGGTGCGAACAACCTGCCGTGAACGCAGAAGTCGCCGGGGCGGTCGACGGAACGCAGCAATTGCTCGATCGCGGCGTCCGCTCCGTATTCAATGTCGATGGCGCCCACGAGCATGTCTTTCCGGTTTCGGCATGGACCGACAGTACCGGACCGCCGGGCGGAAGGTGCCGCCTGATTCATGCCGGCCCGGCGGCCGCCGGGCATGACGACGCGGACTCGGGAAGCCGGACGCTAGCGCCCCGCCGGGCGGCCGCCGCGGCGGTAGCGCGCGAGGTAGCCGGGAGCCACCGCTTCGAGCGGGGTGGGCTCGACGCCGAGATCGGCGAGCCCGGGCGCGTCCCCGGATGCGACGTTGTCGCATTCCAGCATCCGGATCTGGTCCCGGGTGAGCATCGGCGGAAACGGGGAAAGCTCCATCAGCCCGGCGGGGAGCATGGCGAGGATGCCGGGAACGGGCAGCAACAGCCTCCGCCTGCCGATGTGCCGCAGCATCGTTTCCATCAGCTCCTTGAAGCTGAAGACCTCCGGGCCGCCGAACTCGTAGGTCCGCCCGGAAATTCCGGACTCCTCGACGATACGCGCCACCCCCGCCGCGACGTCGCCGACATAGACCGGCTGGAATCGGGTATTGCCGCCGCCGATCAGCGGTATCGCCGGCGCCAGGCGCGCGATCCACGCGAAGCGATTGAGAAAGTCGTCCTCTATGCCGAAAACGATGCTGGGCCGGATCACGACCGCGTCGGGGAACGCCTCCCGCACCGCTTCCTCGCCCGCCGCCTTGCTCCGCGCGTATGCCGCCGGCGAGTCGGGCGCGGCGCCGATGGCGGAGACGTGGACCATGCGCTCGACGCCGGCGGTGGCGGCGGCTTGCGCGATCCGCCCGGCGCCTTCCGTATGGACCGCCTGGAAACGCTGCGCACCCGCCTCGTAGAGCACGCCGACGAGGTTGATCGCCACGTCAGCGCCCTCGACGGCGGCGGCCACCGACGCGTCGTCGCGGACGTTCGCCGCGACCGGCGTGACCTGACCGACGTCCCCCATGGGCTTGAGAAAGAGCGCGCGTTCCGGCCGCCGGACGGCGACGCGGACGCGGTAGCCCCGGCGGGCGAGCTCGCCCACGGTATAGCGGCCGACGAAGCCGGAGCCGCCGAACACGGTTGCTGTGGGCGTAGACATCGCGCCCCCCTCGATGGGGCGGCTAATATCGGCTGGGGTGGGACCCGTCAACATCGATGCGTCGTCGCTCCTCCCGGCGGCGAAAGCGGTTGACAAGCCGACGGCGGCTGGCGTACGGACCCGCGCAGCGGGCGTCCGGTCGCCTATCGGCCCAGGTGGCGGAATTGGTAGACGCGCAGGTTTCAGGTACCTGTGACCGCAAGGTCGTGGAAGTTCGAGTCTTCTCCTGGGCACCACCGGACCGCGCGCTTCCGGTTCCTCGGGGCCCGGACGGGGCTGCGGTGTTGCGGCTATGGCAATAGAGATACACGAGGGCGACCTGCCCGCCGGCCTCGATTTCGGCGGCGCGGCCGCGATCGACACCGAGACGATGGGGCTCAACCCGGGCCGCGACCGCCTGTGCGTGGTCCAGTTGAGCGCAGGCGACGGCAACGCCCATCTGGTGCGGTTCCGCGGCGACGCCTACGACGCGCCGAACCTGGTACGGCTGCTCGAAGACCGCGCGGTCACCAAGATCTTTCATTTCGCCCGGTTCGACATCGCCGTCTTGGAGCGCTATCTCGGCATACGCGCGGCACCGGTCTACTGCACCAAGATCGCCTCCAGGATCGCGCGGACCTATACCGACCGGCATTCGCTGAAGAACCTCGCGGCCGAGCTGATCGGCGTCGAGATCTCCAAGGAACAGCAGTCGTCGGACTGGGGGGCGGAGACCCTGACCGAGGCGCAGTGCAGATACGCCGCTGCGGATGTCCTTCATCTGCACGCGATCCGAGCCGCGCTCGATGAAATGCTGGAACGCGAGGGGCGGTCCGATCTTGCCCGGCGCTGCTTCGAATTCGTCGGACACAGGGCCGCCCTCGACCTGGGCGGCTGGGGAGAAGTGGATATCTTCGCCCACTGAGGCCGGCACGCCGCACCCCGCCGCTTCGGCTGCGCCGGCCGTCGAAATCGACTACTATGCGTTATCGGACTCAACCGCAGGCGGCTGCGGGTGACAGCGTTCCGGGGTGCCTATGGCCGAGTTGAAGACGTTCCGATCCGCCCGTTCGCAGGAGACTGCGGACATCGCCGTCGCCCGCCGGGTGCTGGAGACCGAGTGCGAGGGGCTCGCCGCGCTCGCGCGCTCCGTCGACTTCTCCTTCGCCGAAGCGGTCGAGGTGATGTCCCGCGCGCACGGCCGGGGGCGGGTGATCGTCACCGGCATGGGCAAGAGCGGTCATGTCGGGCGCAAGATAGCCGCCACCCTTGCCTCCACCGGCACGCCCGCGCAGTTCGTCCACCCGGCGGAGGCGAGCCACGGCGACCTCGGCATGATCACCGCGCGGGACGCGGTTCTCGCGATTTCCAACTCGGGCGAAACACCGGAATTGTCCGACATCATCGCCTACACCAAGCGACACGCGATTCCGCTGGTGGCGATGACGGCGAGCGGGGAAAGCGCGCTCGCGGCCGCGGCGGACGTTCTGATCCGGCTGCCGGATACCGACGAGGCCTGCCCGCTCAACCTCGCCCCCACCACCTCGACGACGATGATGGTGGCGCTGGGCGATGCGGTGGCGGTGGCGCTGCTGGAACGTGTCGGGTTCTCGCAGGAGGACTTCAAGCTGCGCCACCCGGGCGGCCAGCTCGGCAAGCGGTTGATCAAGGTCGAACGGTTGATGCACAAGGGCGACCGCATCCCGCTCGCCCGCCCCGACATCGTCATGTCGGAAGCGCTCCTGATCATGACGTCGCACAGCTTCGGCTGCATCGGGCTGGTGGACGGCGATGACCGGCTCGTCGGGGTCGTCACGGACGGCGACCTCAGGCGTAACATGGGCGAGCGGCTGCTGAAGATGCCGGCGGCGGAGGTGATGACCCCGGGTCCGCGGACGATTCCGCCCGACGCGCTCGCCGATCAGGCGCTGCGGGTGATGAACGAGAACAGCATTACCAGCCTCTTCGTCGTTACCGACGACCGGCCCGTGGGCATCCTTCACATCCACGATTGCCTGCGCGCCGGAGTCGATTGAGGAACCAGGGCATGGCGACGATCGCCCCAACCCGGATGGAGAGCGGCTATTCCCGCTTCGTGGCGGTGATGAAGATCGCTCTGCCGCTGGGTGCCGCGGTGGTGATCGCCCTCGTGTTTTCCTGGTCCCAGCTCTATGAAATGCCGGAACGGTTCGAGATCGGGGCCACGAAGCTGAGCGTTAACGACGCCGCGAGCGGCCACCGCATGATCAATGCCCGGTATTCGGGCACCGATCGCAATCGGAACCCCTACACCCTCGCCGCGGACTCGATCGTGCAGCGGAAATCGGACCCGGACAGGATCGTACTCAACGGCCCGGAGGCGGATTTCACCACCGGCGCCGGCGCGTGGATCGCGGTCTCCGCTCTCAGCGGCAAGTTCACGCAGGAGGCCCGACAGGTGGACCTCGAGGGAGATGTCAGCTTCTATCACGATTCGGGCTACCAGTTTCGCACCAGCCAGGCGACGATCGATTTCGGGGAAGCCGTTGCCTGGAGCACGGCGCAGGTAACCGGCAGCGGGGAATGGGCAAGCCTGGAGGCGGCGGGTTTCCGCATCGACCGCGACGAGGACCGGCTGGAGTTTGCCGGCCCCGCCCGTCTCGTCCTCTTCCCGGACGCGGAGGAACGGCGACGGTGAGCGCGCGTCTCGCCCCGCTTGTCCTGATCGGCGTCGTGCTGGGCGCGGCGGGCGTAGCGGCGCAGACCGGAGGACTGCCGTTCCGGGACGATTCCGGCCCGATAGAAATCGCCGTGGACGGCAGCGTCGAGTGGCAGCAGGAGAAGCGGGTTTTCATCGCCCGCGGCAATGCCCGGGCCCGGCAGGGCGACGTCACCTTGCGGGCCGAGGTCATCACCGCGCATTACCGGACCGGCAAGGACGGCGGGACAGAGATCTGGCGCATCGACGCGGAAGGCGCTGTCCGCATCTCCGGTACCGACCAGGTCGCGACCGGCCGCAAGGGCACCTACGAAGTCGACAAGCAGTTGCTGGTTCTGACCGGCAAGCCGAAATTCACGTCCGGATCGGATCGGATCAGCGCCTCCAGAAGCCTGGAATATTCGCAGGTCCGGAGGCGGGCCGTTGCCCGGGGCGACGCGGTCGCGGTGCGGAACGACCGGACCATCAAGGCCGAAACGCTCACCGCGACCTTCGAGTCGGACGGGAAGGAGAGCGACAAGCTCAAGCGGCTGGTGGCGGTGGGCGGCGTCGTCTTCACGTCGCCGGACGAGGTGTTTCACGCCGACCGCGCGGATTTCGACGTTGCCTCCGAACGCCTCAAGCTCGAGGGTTCGGTGCGGATCTCCCAGGGCGGCAACGAGCTCAGGGGCCAGTCGGCCGAGATGAACCTGAAGACCGGCACCAGCCGGATGCAAGGCGGAAAAGGCGGGGTGCAGGGCGTGTTCGTTCCGACGGCCCCGTCCCCCGCGAAGGAAAATACGGGTCGAGGGGGGAAAGCAAAAAATTGACCGAAAACGCCGGCGGCGGACCCCGCCTGATCTCCCACTCGACCGGCCTGGAAGCGTTCTCGCTGGGCAAGCGGTTCCGAAAGCGCCCCGTGCTGCGCGAAGTCAGTCTGAGGCTGGAGCGGGGCGAGATCGTCGGCCTGCTCGGACCGAACGGAGCGGGCAAGACGACCTCGTTCTACATCCTCACCGGGCTGATCCAGCCGGACTCGGGCGTGGTCACGCTCGACGGCCAGGACATCACCCGGCTTCCGATGTATCGCCGCGCGCGGATCGGTATCGGATACCTGCCCCAGGAAGCCTCGATCTTCCGCGGCATGACGGTGGAGAACAATATCCGCGCGGTGCTCGACGTCACCGAGCCGGCGGCGGAACTCCGCGAGAGCCGCCTCGATGCGCTGCTCGGCGAGTTCTCGATCGCTCATCTCAGACACACCCCCGCGCCCGCGCTCTCGGGCGGCGAGCGGCGGCGGGTGGAAATCGCGCGGGCACTCGCGAGCTCGCCGGGATACATCCTGCTCGACGAGCCCTTCGTCGGTATCGATCCGATCGCGGTGAACGACGTCCGCACGCTTGTGGGCCATCTCAAGGATCGCGGCATCGGGGTGCTCATCACCGACCACAATGTCCGCGAAACGCTCGACATCGTGGACCGCGCCTACATCCTGCACGACGGCCGGGTGCTGATGGAAGGCGTACCGTCGGAGATCGTCGCGAACGACGAGGTCCGGCGCGTCTATCTCGGCGAACGGTTCAGCCTCTGACGCGAGCGGCCCTTGCCGCGCGCGGCGGTTTCCCGCTTTGCACAGGTCTTGCGGCCCGCGC
>JAJDVM010000245.1 GCA_022826125.1 Defluviicoccus sp. | reverse complement strand
GATGCCGTCCTCGATCGCCTGGGCGCGGGTGTAGGAGAAGATCACGGGACCGAATGGGGAGGCGGCGGCGGGATCGGGCATGGTCGGGCTCCTTGCGGGCGAGAGAGGGAAGCGGTGGCTGCGGGCCGGTCAGAGAAGCCCCAGCGCCTGGAAGCTGACTGCGTTGCACGGGGTGACGATCACATGGTCGAGCAGCGTCACGTCGATGGTCTTGAGTGCGTCGCGGATGCGGTTCGTCATGTGGATGTCGGCGCGGGAAGGATCGGGCGAACCGCCGGGATGATCGTGGACCGCGACGACCGCGCTGGCCTGAAGCTCCAGCGCGCGCACGCAGACTTCGCGGGGGTAGACCGGGGTGTGGCAGACGGAGCCCTTCTGGTGGCATTCGTCGGCGATGAGGAGATTCCTGCGATTGAGGAAAAGCAGGTGGAACTCCTCGACCTCGCGGTGGCCTGCGAGGGTCCGGCAGTACTCGATCACCCTGTCGTAGCTGCCAAGCGACGGGCGCACGGTGTCGGGCACTTCGGCCCTTGCCATGCGGATGCCGAGCGCTTCGGCGGCCTTGAGGGCGGCGATGGCGTCTTCCGGCAGGCCCGGCACGGTGCGCAGCCGGTCCGGCCTGGCGGCGAGTGTGCGCGGCGCTGTGCCGAACGTGTCCAGCAATGCGCGGGCGAGCGCCTCGGCATCGTCTATCGACCGGCGTCCGGAGAGCAGCAGTTCGAGCAGATCGCGGTCGTCGACCGCCCCGCTCCCGGCGCGCAGGAAGCGGGCCCGGAGCCGGCGGCGGCCCGTGGCCTTCCGGATCGAGGCGGGGCCGGCGGGCAGGTCGTAGAGCGGCATCTCGTCGAAACCCGTTGCGGAATCGGGCATGGCGGCGTCCTCCAAATGAGTGGAACCGAAGCGCCTGCCCCGGCGAGCGGGACGGAGCGCCATGGCGAAAAGGGCAACGCTGGCGCGGAGTTCGCCCCGCTGGATCAGTGGGCCGGAACCCCCGGCGCAAGGGCGGGCGGTCCGAGCTCGACCGCGACGTCGCCGCCGGTGACGGCGATCGTGACCGTGCGGTCGGGCGGCATGAGCCAGAGCAGGTCGATCCAGACGGCGCGGGCGATGGCGCGCTTCTGCGCCTCGTCATCGGGGACTTGCGGAGCGGGCGCCTCGGCGGCGGGCATGGTGGCGAGCGTCATGGCTGGGGCCTTCCTCGATTGCGAAGGGTCCCGGCGCGCGGGGGCGCCGGGACGGCTTCGGGGTGGACGGAGCGACGGGAGCCGGTCAGGCGCCGCCCGCCGCGCTCTCGATGTCGGCGAGGGTCACGGTCACATCGGGTCGGCGGATGCGGATGTCGACGGCGCGGTCGCCCGGCACGAACCACATCAGCTCGCGGCGCACCGCTTCGGCGAGGGACTGCCGGCAGGCCTCGTCGTCGGACAGCAGCAGACGGGTCGCCAGATGCAGGGCGTCCTCGTCGAAGCGGTCCTTCTGGGTCTCCCAGCTGTCGGCCTCGACGTCGTCCGACGGCGAGAAGAACGCGGCCCGGAGCAGCGCTGCCAGTTCGTGCGGTTGGAGCGCGCTGTCTTGCGCGACCAGCGGCAGGGCGTCGTCGATGTGGGACCACGCCTCGCCGGCGAACGCCATGTCGGCCGGCAAGGCGTGGGTCCGGTGCAGCCCTGCCGCCTGGCTGACAGTGAGCTCAATGCGCATCGCGGCGGGGCGGGACGGCAGCTGCGCCGCTCCCGGGCGCGACCGCTCCGGATGCGGCCAGTCGTCGATGTCCGTCCACTCGTCGCCGGCGGCGACCAGGATGGTGATGGCCGCCGTGCGGTCGATCCCGTCGTACCAGCCGTAGCCTTCGAGCCGGCGGTCGGCCTCGAACAGGCGGGGCGCGAAGCCGTTCCGTTCGGCGGCGCGCCAGAGCGTCTGCGCCTCCGGCGGTTCCGGGTCGCGGTCCATGACCAGCGCGTCAGTGCCGACGTCCGCGAGCTTGGCCGGGTCGCGCCAGTCGTTGCAGTCGGCGAGCGAGGGCCGCCAGGGCCGCAGCACGGCCGGCGGCGACGCGATTTCGATGCCGGCGTCGCGCGCCCGCTTCCAGTCCTCGAAGGCGGGTCGCGGAGAGGCATCGGAGGCCATGGCGCGATAGATGGCAAGACGGGCGGCCTGGCGCATGTCCTTGAGGAAGTGGTTCTCGACCGCTTCCTTGCGCGCCGGCAGGACGAGTTCGAGGTCCGGGCAGTCGTCCACGTCCGCCAACACGCTCCAGGTCGCGCCGTGGACGGTCTCGACCTTGGGCAGGCCGACCGTCAGGGTGAGGCCGAAGAAGTTGAGGTCGGGGTCCCTGTAACCGTCGTGGCGATTACGGAAGACGCCGAAGACGAGACCCCGCCATTGTTCGGCATGGACCGCGCCGTCGAGGAAGGCGCGGCGCGGCAGCTCTTCGGCGGCGGTCCCCTCCTCCGTGGCATCGTCGAACAGGACCGGCAGCGGGAAGTGCCGGGCGGCGTTTTCGGCCGCGTTGCGGATCGCGGGGGCAGCTTCGGTCGCTTCGAACGAAATCGACGTCCCATATGGATACGGCGCTTCGTCGTCGGCCTGCACCTCAGCCTCGGCCTCCCCGAGAAAATGCGCCGGTTCCAGCGCGACACGCCAGCCGGGCACCATCTCCCCGTCCGGCGAACGCGGCCTCGACGACACCATGCAGTTGCGCCGCGCCAGGCTGGCGAAGCCGAAGCCGGCGGCGTCCTCGCGCCGCACCAGCGTGTCGTCCCAGCCGTTCTCGCCGAAGCTGAGCAGCACGGCGGGATCGGCGATGCCGGCGCCGTCGTCGGAAACGGTGACGGTGAGCGGCGTCTCGCCGGTGCCCGGGGTGTCGTCGGCGGGACCGTGGGCGGGCGCGGCAACCGAAATACGCACCCGCGCGGCACCGGCGCGGCGGCTGTTCTGCAGGGTCTCGGCGAAGATGTCGGCAAGGGTGGCGGCGTAGATGCGGGTGACCCGCTTCACGGCGGTTTCGTGGATGCGGGCGCGGATCGTCCGGGTCATGGACGGATCTCCTTCGATTGCGGAAGAGGAAACGCCCCGCCGCCGCCTCGCCCGGCCCTTGAACCGGGGGCAGTGCGCTAGCGGGGCGTCTTGGCGTTACCTGCGGTCGCCTAGTGGACGCGGCGGAGGAACTCGGGGATCTCCACCGGGTCCGGCGGCGCGTCATGCCCGTTGACCGGGCCGGTCGCCGCGATGCCGTCCGGCCCGCCAGCCACGGCCGGGTCGGGGTCGGCTTCCCCGGTATCGCCAGCATCGGCGTCCGGATCGGGGTCGATCGTGTCGGCGGCGCCGCTGCCGGCGTTGGCCGTCACATCGTCCGACGGGTCCGTTTCGGGAGCGGCCTCCGTCACATGGCCGTTGCCGTCGGGTACCGCCTCCGCCGGATCGGTTCCGGAGTCGGCGGTGGGTTCCTCGGACGCTTGCTGGCCGGCCGGCGCGGTCA
>JAJDVM010000262.1 GCA_022826125.1 Defluviicoccus sp. | reverse complement strand
CCGAACCCCTTGAGCGGCTTGGCGTCGCGGTGCTGCCGTCCGAGCTGGGCGCGGTAGATCGCGAACCCCATGCGGTCCTGCACCGGGCCGGGAAAACGCTTCAGATCCGCCTTGCTCGAACCGATCCATTCGACTGGCTTCGGCAATTGCACTGTCGACTCCAGACTATAGGGGTTTCGCCATAGGCGGACAAGCCGGGCGGCGCATCAGTGCTCGGTGGCATCGCCCGGCTCGGGGGTCTCGGCGCGCATGGAGGCAGCGGCCATGGCGGTCCAGGCTTCGCGGTCGTATCCGAGCCTCCGGTTCAGCTTGTCGCAAATGCTGAGCGCATCGTCCAGATTGAGGGAGATCAGCGCGGTCGGCACATGCCCGGCCAGGCCCTCGATCACGATTCTGATCTGCTGCACGTCGGTCTCGACGTCGTAGGCGGGCACGAAGCAGAAGTTGGGGCAGTCCGGCAGGGTCTGCGCGGTCATGGCGTGGGTCTCCTGTGTCGGGGAGGAAGGGCCGGCGCGTCGAGGTGTATCCCGCCCGCGCCGGTGACGGAAGCGCCGGCCCCCGGCGATGACGGCGGGCCGGCAGGATGTGTGGTGGGGCTCGCCACTGGCGGCGGCCGGGCCGGCCATACGGATGCCGGCCGGCCAGCGGCACGGGCAGAGTCAGGCGGCGAGCCGCCAGCGTTCCAGGATGCGTTCCACCGCGTCCGCATTGGGCACGAATATCCGGGCGCGGAACGAGACGATCTCGACGGTGCATCCCATGCGGCGGAGCGCCGGAAGGTCGGTGTCGGCCGGTCCCTCGATCTCGACGCGGTCGCGACCCATCAAGCGCCGGCGGGCGAGCCGCCAACCGTTGGCGAGCGTGAGCGCGTTGCCGCGTTCCATCACCGCCGCGAATGCCTCGGCGCCGGTCATGGCGGGTCCACCGTCGAGGCCGAACCCGGCCCGCACCGACTGCACCTGCTCGGCGTCGAGCACGCGCCCGATGAGGGATATGCCGTCATCGCTGGTCAGCCTACGGACCCGCATGTTCTCGGCCGGCAGGCGGTCCCAGACCGGCAGCAGCAGGCCGGAAGCGAGCCAGAAGCGGGATTCCTTGTGAGACGGCAGCTCGCCGATCTCGTGGTCCCAGAGCGTGCGCCAGCGGGTTTCGTCGGCGCGTCCCCAATTGGAAGCGGTGAACTCGGCCTGCGCCATGCGGTCCCGCGTGGCGGGGCGGATCAGCTGCACGCGCTCCTGCACCCCGCCGTCGTCGAGCATGCGCGACGGCGCCGTCAGCAGGACGGCGGCGCGCTTCGATCGGGTGTTGACCACGAGGCGCGGCTGTCCGTCCGGACCGGGATCGCGCCCGCCGATTTCCAGCGCAGCGTCGGCGATCAGCGGCACGAGCCTGTCGCGGCGGACGATCTCGACCAGCTCGGTCGCAGCCCCGGTGCCGGGATGCTCGTAGAGCGTCTCCCGTCCGGCGACGGTGAGCGAGTCGGCGAGGACCGTCTCCACGCCGACCTCGTAGCTGCCGGCCTCGATCGCCTGCTCGATATTGGCGGCGATGCGCTCCTCCAGCTCGGCGAAGAGCTGGTTCTGCTCGGCGATGGGCAAGGCCAATAGCCGGTTGAGGAACTTCGGCATGGGCGGCAGATCGTCCTTGAGCCCGCCCTCGTGGACGATCTTGAGGCCGGTCGACTCCTGGAACCGCTCCGCGTTCCAGCCCTCGATGCGCCCGCGCCAGAGCGCGCTGTAGAACTGCCGCAATGCCGCCTTGGCATAGGCGGATTCGAGGTTGTCGCTCTCGCGGAACAGCGCGGCGTCGCTGCCGCCCATCGCGGTCTGGCTGTCCCGTTGGCCCCGGGTGATGGCGCCCAGGCTGTCGAGCCGCCGCGCAATGGTGGCGATGAACCTCCGCTCGCCCTTCACGTCCGTGGTGACGGGCCGGAACAGCGGGGCGGAGGCCTGGTGCGTGCGGTGGGTCCTGCCCAGCCCCTGGATCGCCTGGTCGGCGCGCCAGCCGGGCTCCAGCAGATAGTGGATGCGCCGCTCGGTATTGGCGCAGGAAAGGTCCGCGTGGTAGCTGCGCCCGGTGCCGCCCGCCATGCTGAACACCAGGATGCGTTTCTCGGCGTCCATGAACGCTGCGGTCTCGGCCAGATTGGCCGAGGCGGGCCGGCTACGCAGCGCAAGCCGCTCGCCCTTCCCGTCCACGATCCGCAATACCCGCCGCGACCGGCCGGTGACCTCGGCGACGGCCTCGTGCCCGAACTTCTGCACGATCTGGTCGAGCGCCGTCGGCACCGGCGGCAGGGCGGCGAGCTTCTCGATCAGCGCGTCGCGCTGTTCCTCCGCCTCCTTGCAGACCACGGGGTTGCCGTCCGTGTCGGTCGCCGGCCTGCTCATCAGGTTGCCGTCGTCGTCGGTGAACGGTTCCTGCAACTGCACCGGGAAGGCGTGCATCAGGAACGAGAGGATGCCGTCCCTCGGGGTGAGGTCGATGTTGAGGTCGTCCCACTCGGAAGCGGGGATCTCCGATATCCGCCGCTCCATCAGCGCCTCGCCGGTGGAGACCAGCTGGACGACGGCCGACCGGCCGGCGGCGAGGTCGGCCTCGACGGCGCGGATCAGGCTCGGGCATTTCATGCCGGTCAGCAGATGGCCGAAGAAGCGCTGCTTGGTGCCCTCGAAGGCGGAGAGGGCCGCCGACTTGGCGTTCTTGTTCAAGGTGTCCTCGCCCTGGACGATGCCGGTCGCTTCGAGCGCGGCCTCGATGTTGGCGTGGATCACCTTGAAGGCGCCGGCATAGGCGTCGTAGATGCGGCGCTGCTCCGGGGAGAGCGGGTGTTCGAGGATGTCGACCTCAACCCCGTCATAGGCGAGCGCGCGGGCCTGGTAGAGCCCGAGCGCCTTCAGGTCGCGGGCGACCACCTCCATCGCGGCGACGCCGCCGGCTTCCATCGCGGAGACGAACTCGACGCGGGTCTCGAACGGCGTCTGGCCGGCTGCCCAGAGGCCGAGCCTGCCGGCATAGGCGAGACCCGGCAGCGTGGTCGCGCCGGTCGCCGACACGTAGGCGATCCGCGCATCGGGCAGCGCGTTCTGGAGCCGCAGCCCGGCCCTTCCCTGCTGGGAGGGCCTGGTCTCGCCGCGCTCGGACTTCGACCCCGCTGCGTTCGCCATCGCATGCGCCTCGTCGAACACCACGACCCCATCGAAAGCGTGGCGGTCCTCTTCGTCGAGCGAGCCGGCGAGCCACTCGACGATCTGCTCCAGCCGCGAGGACTTGCCCTGGCGGGACGGCGAGCGCAGCGTGGCGTAGGTCGCGAACAGGATGCCCGCGTCGAGGGGTATCTCCATCCCCTGCCGGAAGTTGCCGAGCGGGATGACGTCGCTTTCCAGCCCGCCCAGCGCCGTCCAGTCGCGGCGCGCATCCTCCAGCAGCTTGTCGGACTGGCTGAGCCAGAGCGCGCGCTTCCGGCCGCGCAGGCGGTTGTCGAGGATGATGGCGGCGACCTGCCGGCCCTTGCCGCATCCGGTGCCGTCGCCCAGCATCCAGCCCCGGCGGAACCGTACCGGCTCGGATAGCGTCTCGCCGTCGCTGGTGACGAAGGAGGTGTCGATTTTCTCCCCGTCCTCGGCATCTTCCGGGCAGCGGTGAACGGTCTCCCAGCCGGAGCCGATGCGGTACTGCGCCGCCAGGTGCCGGTTGTGGGCTTCGCCCGCCAGCACGACGCTCTCGATCTGGGCGTCGGAGAGCAGGCCGTCGGCGACCGCCCGCTCCGGCAGCATGGGCCGGTACGCCGGCGCCGGATGGGGCACGGCGGCCATGGCGGCGGACTGCACCAGCGGCGTCGGATGCGCGACCGCGCCCGATACCCGGACCGCGCCCGGCCGCCAGGGCGCGTAGGGACCGGTGTCGGCGCCCGACGATTCGGCATCGGCGGCAACCGGCTCGGCCGGCCCGGTCTCGACGACCAATTCCGTGACCGGCCCCCAGTCATGGGCCTGCCGCGTCTCGAGCGTGGATGCGGGCTTCGGACCGCGCCGCTTCTCGGGCTTCGGCGCCACCGCCTTGCCGAACAGGTCGCGCGCGGGACCGGCCGGCGTGGGCGGCGCGATCGGCTGCCGGGGAGGAACCCGCGCAATGACCGCATCCAGCAGCTCGGCGGCGTCGGCTGCCCGAGCCTGGCGGTCTATCTCGATACCCGGCTCGGCGCTCCGTTCCAGCACGGTGAGGCGGGTGTCGAAGCCGGTTCCGCGCCGTGCATAGGCCCGCCCGTCGATCGCCATGGTGAAGACGCAGCGCGCCGCCGGGCCGTTCGGGCCGTACCCGTCGAGGCGGGCGAAGGCGTTCGTCCAGGCGGCGTCGCCGGGCACGCAGTGGGCCGAGGTGATGGCGACCAGCCGCCCGCCCGGCGGCAGCATCGAGACCGCGGAGCGGACATGGCGAAGGTCGGCGTCGTGCCGGATGCGGTCGACCCCCGGCGAGACCGAGAACGGCGGATTCATCAGCACGACGGTCGGGCGGACATCGCGCAGCCGGTCGGCGATGGCCTCGGCGTCGAAGGCGGTCACGACCGCCTGCGGAAACAGCTGCGTCAACAACCGCGCCCGAGTCTGCGCATATTCGTTGAGATGGAGATGGCCGGCGGCACTGTTGCCCAGCGCGCACTGCGCCATCACCGCCAGCATGCCGGTGCCGGCGGAGGGTTCCAGCACGACGTCGCCCGGCCGGATCGCGGCGGCCTGGAGGGCGGCATAGGCGAGCGGAAGCGGCGTGGAGAACTGCTGGAGCCGGACCTGTTCCTCGGAGCGCCTGGTGTGGGAGGGTTCCAGCGCGGCGACGGCCTCCAGCATCGCCAGCATGCGGCGGG
>JAJDVM010000067.1 GCA_022826125.1 Defluviicoccus sp. | reverse complement strand
GGCGCAGCCGGAGGGGGCGCCCCCGCCGGGCGCGGCGGACCGGATCGAGGCCGGGCTGGGGCGGATCGAGCATCGTCTCGCGGCGGAGATCGACGGTCTGGAGCGGCGCCTCGCGGCCGGCCGCCCGGAGGCCGGCGCGGTCCCCGACGGGATCGGGGAGGCGCTGGGCAAGCTGACCGCGGCGACGCGCCAGGATTACCGTCTCATCGACACCGCGCTCGGCATGCTGCGCCGGGACGTCGCCGGCCTGCGGTTCCGCTGGCGGGCGTTCCTCGCGCCGTGGGTGGTCTTCGTGTTCCTCCTGGGGATGGCGGCGGAGAGCCGCATCCACGTCCTCTACCGGCTGCTGCGGGCGGGCTGAACCCGGGGGTAGCGGACCATGGTCGCCACGGTCACCCAGCTGCGCTCCTCCGCCCAGGCGGTGTCCTATTACGAGAAGGACGGGTACTACGCGAAGGACGACCCCGAGCACCGCGACGCGAGCTTCTGGCAGGGGAAGGCGGCGCGGGATGCCGGTCTGCGGGGTCACGTCCTGCCGGACGAGTTCGAGGACGTGCTGGCGGGCTGGGTTCCGGGGACCGAGACCCGGCTGGGCCGGCTGCGCGAGGGCGAGCACGACCACCGCCCGGGCTGGGACATCACCTTCTCCGCGCCCAAGTCGGTGTCGCTGGAGGGTCTGGTGATCGGCGACCGCCGGGCGATCCGCGCGCATGACGATGCCGTGAGGGCGACGCTGGCGTGGATCGAGACTGACCTTCTGCAAACCCGAGGCTGGGATCGGCCTCTCCGAGCTGGTCCCGCGATGGCGCGCGCGGGCCAGGGCGCTGGGTCTCGCGCGGGACAAGGCGGTCCTCCGCCCGGCCCGGCCGGTCGACCCGGCGACGGGGATGCAGGTGCCGCCCATCGAGGTGCCGCCGCCCGGCCTGCCGGAGAACGAGCTGCGCAGTCTCCGGCGCGCGCCGAAGCTGCCCCCGCTGCCGCGCGATCCCGGTCTCGCCGAGCTTGGGAAGACCCACGCCCCCGCCGGCGACACCGCCGCCGAGCTGTCCCGGGTTCCCGAGACCGGGGTGCTGGAGGCGGTGGCGCGGGCGGTGGACCATGTCTCGGAGCGGCGCACCTGGGTGGCGGAAGCGGAGATCCGGGCGGTCGCGCTGGGCCACGCGCCGGGGCGCTACACGCTCGAGGAAGTGGACGCGGCGATCGGCCGGCTGCTGTCGGCCGGCGCGCTGATCGAGGTCGAGCGCAGGGGCATGGACCGCGCCTTCGTCACCGAGCGCGCGGTGAAGGCGGAAAAGAAGATCCTCGCCTTCATGCGGCAGGGAAGGGGCAAGGGGAAGACGCTCGCGAGACCGGAGGCGGTGGAGGAACGCCTTGCCGAAAGCCGTCTCACCCGGGGGCAGAAGGAGGCGGTCAGGACGGTGCTGCTGTCGGACGACGTCGTGGTCGGGGTTCAGGGCCATGCCGGCAGCGGCAAGACGACCATGCTGCGCGAGGCGGGGGAGCTGCTGGGCGGACGCCCGGTCCACGGGCTCGCGCCGTCCGCCGCCGCCGCGCGGGTGCTGGGCCGCGAGGCCGGCATCCCGTCGGCCACCCTGCAATGGTTCCTCACCCGGTTCGGCGACCCGGCGACCGCCGAGGGGCCGGACGAGGCGCGGGCGGCCTGGCGGGGCGCGGTGCTGGCGGTGGACGAGTGCTCGATGATCGACACCGAACGGATGCGGGAGCTGCTCAGGATCGCCGGCGATCTCGGGGTGGCGCGCGTCGCCCTGGTGGGCGACACGGCGCAGCTGCGGGCGGTCGACGCCGGCCAGCCGTTCCGGTTTCTGCAGAAGGCGGGGATGAAGACCGCGACGATGGACGAGGTGCTGCGCCAGGAGGACGGGGAGCTGCGCGATGCGGTGATGCGGGCGCGCCACGGCGAGCCGGGAGAATCGATCCGCGGACTCAGGGAAGACCGGGTGCGCGAGGTTCCCCGCGACGCGCTCGGCGACGAGGCGGCCAGGTGCTGGCTCGCGCTGACGGCGGAAGAGCGCGCCGACACCGCGGTGATGGCGCCGACGCACGAGATCCGCCGCCAGGCCAACATGGCGATCCGCGAAGGCTTGGCGGAAGAGGGCACGCTGCACGGCCGGACCCTGGAGATCGACCGTCTGGTCAACCGTCACCTTACCCGGGCGCTGGCCGCCGAGCCTGCGAGCTACGAGCCGGGCGACACCGTGGTCTTCCACCGTGACGTCTACGGATGCCGGACGAACGACGTCTGCACGGTGACGGCGAAGCGGGACGGCAGGGTGATCCTGCTCCACCCGGACGGCGGCGAGCGCGGCTTCCGCCCGGCCGGCAATGCGAAGAACTATCTCGGGCTGTTCGACACCGAGCGGATCGAGCTCCGGGCGGGCGACCGCATCCGCTGGACCCGCAACCGCAAGGCTCCCCGCAGGGGCGGTTCCCCGCCGCCCGACCTGGTCAACGGCGGCGAGGCGGAGATCGTCGAGATCGGCCGCAAGCGGGTGACTTTCCGCGACGCCGATCGGGAGTTCTCGCTCTCGCGCGCCGATCCGCAGCTCCGTCATCTCGACCACGCCTACTGCACCACGGTGCACGCCGCCCAGGGCAAGACCGCGACGGGCGCGATCGCCATCCTCGATGCCGGCGGCGCCACGGACCAGGCGATGTTCCATGTCGAGATCAGCCGGGTGCGGCGGGAGTTCCTGCTGCTGACCGACGACCGCGACGCGCTGATCGAGCTGCTGGAGGGTCGCGCCGACAGCGGCGACGGCGCGCTCGAGGCGCTCGGCGTCGACCCGTCGGCGTTACCGTCGGAAGATCGGGAGATATTGGAGGGGTTGGCGAGGGATTGGCAGGCGCTGCGGGAGCAAGCCGAGGAGACCGAGACCGTCCCCTTCTTCCTTCCCGGCTACCGCGCGGTGATGGCGCGGGCGGCGGGGCTGGCGGCGGTGGGAGACCTGCCGCGGGACCTGCAACGGCTGGTGGACCGGATGCTGGCGGAGCACCGGCGGCACCTCGCGCATGACCGCGAGGTCCGGGCGCTGGTGGAGCGCATCCAGGCGCACTGGCGGCGCTGGCCGGAGCTGGGCTGGGCGGCGGAGGAGGTGGACGAGGCCGCCGAACGCGCCGCCTGGCGGGCGGAGGGGACCGCGCTGGCCGAGGCCGCCCGCCAACGCCTCGCGGCAGGGGACGGCGACGCGGCCCGCCATCTCGCGGCGATGGGGGCTGGCGGGCTCGCCGGGGCGGCGGCCGATCTCGAACGCACCTGTCTGCTCGACGACGCGCGGCGGTTCGAGCGCCTGTGGCAGGAGCATCGCGGACGCGCGGCGAGAGAGCGCATCCCGGAGCTGCTGGCGGAGGGCCATGCGGAGGTCGCCGCGCTGGCTGAGCGGCTCGGGGCCGCCGAGGGACTCGACGCCCGGGCGCGGGACGCGGTGGCGGAGTGGCGCGGCATCCACGCCGAACAGAGCGCCATGGCGGAGGCGGTCGACACCCTGCCGGACCGGGTGGCGGCATGGGAAGACCGCCGGGCGGGGCTCCCGCCGGACGGGCGTGCGGAGGCCGGTCCCGCCCGCGACATCTGGCGGCGCGACGGGCGCGAACTCGCGGCGCTCGCCGGCGGCATGTTGAGTCCGGACAGCGCCCATGCGCCCTGGCTCGACGCGCAACCCGGCACACGCGAGGGTATCGAACGGACGGCGGAGGCGGTCCGGGAGACGCTGAGCGAAGACGCGTGGGAGCGCTTCGCCTCGGCGGCGGAGACGGTCGACCGGCGGTGGGAGAACACCGGGATCGAGCCGCTCTACCTGCCCCGCTACGCGGACATGATCGCCGAGGCCAGGACGCTCGAAGGGCACGCATACCTGCCGGAAGACCGGCGCGAGGCGGTGGATTACTGGCTGAGGTACGACGAAACGGCGGCGCGGCTGTGCGGAGAAATCCGCGGCTGGCCCGGGCGGGCGGAGGCGCTGCTGGCCGGGATGCCCCCGCCCGGGGCGGACCTCGATACCCTGACCGGGTGGCGCGAGCGGGCGGAACCGCTGCTCGGCGAGGCCCGCGCCATGCGGGCGCCGGGCGGCACGCACGCGCGGCACCTGGTTCACATGCCCCGGGAGGCGGAGGCGCTGGACGGCGTTGCCGGCAGGCTCGACGCGGCGGCGGCGCAAGTCGCCTCTGCCGAGGTGGGGCGGCTGATGAAAACGGAACGCGAGTTCGCGGAGCGGACCGGCGGGATCCGCTACGACGCCCCCGCCCACGGCGCGCTGATGGAACGGGTGCGCGCGCTCGACGCGGAGCCCGAACTGCCGGAGAAGGTGCGCGACACCGTGGACACCCTTCTCCGCTACGACGAACGCGTGGGCCAGGACCGGCAACGGGTCGGCGCCTTCCTCGCGGAGGCCGCCGGGGCCGGGGAGGCGCTGCGCGAGCTGGATGCGCGGGCCGCGATGGGGTCCGTGCCGGCGGAGCGGCTGCCGGGCTGGGGCGGCTGGCGGGACAGGGCGGACGGGACCGCCCGCGAGGCGCGGGAGCTCATGGGCACGATCCCGCGACCGGAGCTCGCCGCGCATCTCGCCGTCTTCGGCGCCGGACCAGGCGACATCGAGAAGAAGGAACGGGAGATCCGCGAGCGGATCGAGCGGGACGAGCGGGCGCGCGCGGAGGCGGAAGCCGAGCGCCGAGCCACCGAACAGGCGCGCGCCGACGACCGGCACCGGAGGTTCGTGGAACGCCTGGAGGCCGGGCTGTGGGCGGCGTGGGAGCGCGGCCGGCTGACGGCCCGGCTGGAGAGGTGTCTCGGGGAACGCAAGACCGGTGAGACGCGCCAGGGCTCGTTCGTCCGCCGCGAGGCGTACCCGGAGTGGCGGTCCCGGGCCGAGGCCCTGCTGGCCGAGGCGAAGGGGGACCTGGAGCAGGCGGAGCAGCTGCCGGCGGACAGGCCGGGGGTGGACAGGGTGCGCACCCTGTCGGAGACGCTCGACCGGACGCTGCGCGAGGACCGCGCGGAGATCGAACGGCTCCGGAAGGAACGCGCCGAGGAACAATCGCGCCGGCGGGACAGGAGCCAGGACCGCGGCTTCTCCATGTGACCCCCGTCCGGCGCCGGAGTCGCACCGGGCGGGGCAGCTCATTGGATCGACCTGAACAGCACAACCGGGGTCAGGTGGGGGACGGCACCGCGATCCCGGCCTTCCTCGTGCCCGTATTTGATGGAAAACCCAGAGGAAGATTGGGGACGGCCCTTCTACCCAGTCGTCGATTAGGTCTGTTTTGGGTTGGACGCTCGTCCGCGCCTAGGTTTCGGAACGAAGAAGAATTAGTCTCGCGGTCCATGTCGGAGGGCTCGATTCAGGAAATCTCCACGATGACAGTTGACGATACCCAAGACCTAACCGGGGACACGGTTTCTCCGCGACAGAACAGGGGCGAGGAGTAGATGGCCAAACGGGCAACCAACAACGGGGCCAATCTCGGGTTCGAAGCTCAGCTCTGGGCCGCGGCCGACAAGCTCCGGGGCAACATGGAACCGTCCGACTACAAGCATGTCGCCCTGGGCCTGATCTTCCTCAAGTACATCTCGGACGCCTTCGAGGCGAAGAGGGCCGAACTCCTCACGGAGGATCTGGCCGACGCCGAGGACCCGGAGGAGTACCTCGCGGAGAACGTCTTCTGGGTCCCGAAGGAAGCTCGGTGGTCCCATCTACAGGCCAGCGCCAAGCAGCCGACCGTCGGCAAGAACATCGACGATGCCATGTTGGCCATCGAGGCCAGCAATGCCTCGCTCAAGGGGGTCCTCCCGAAGGACTACGCCCGTCCCGCCCTCAACAAGGTCATGCTCGGAGAACTGATCGACCTCGTGAGCGGCATCGGCATGGCTGAGGAGGCCGACCGGTCCCGCGACATCCTCGGGCGAGTCTACGAGTATTTCCTCGGCGGTTTCGCCGGAGCCGAGGGCAAGCGAGGCGGAGAGTTCTACACGCCGCGTTCGGTGGTCGGGCTGCTCGTCGAGATGCTGGAACCCTACAAGGGCCGCGTCTACGACCCATGCTGCGGCTCCGGAGGCATGTTCGTCCAGTCCGAAAAATTCGTCGAAGAGCATGGTGGCCGCATCGGAGACATCGCCATTTACGGCCAAGAAAGCAACTACACGACTTGGCGGCTTGCCAAGATGAACCTCGCAGTACGCGGCATCGACGCTGACATCCGTTGGAACAACGAAGGCAGTTTTCACAAGGACGAGCTACCCGACCTCAAAGCCAATTTTATCCTTGCCAATCCACCGTTCAACATCTCCGATTGGGGCGGCGATCGACTAAGAGATGATGCCCGTTGGAAGTTCGGGGTGCCACCTCTGGGTAATGCTAACTTCGCCTGGCTCCAGCACATCTATAATCACCTCGCACCGCTCGGCACGGCAGGCATCGTACTCGCGAACGGATCATTAACTTCGAACCAATCTAATGAAGGCGATATCCGTCGCGAGTTAGTGAAGAACGACGCCATATCGTGCGTCGTGTCCTTACCAAACCAGCTCTTCTACTCAACGCAGATTCCCGCGAGCCTTTGGTTTCTCGTCCGAAGCAAGAAGTTCGGTGCAGGCGTTTCACGCACAGGACAAATCCTGATGATTGATGCTCGGAGCATGGGGAAGTTGGTTGATCGCACGCGTCGCGAGTTGAATAATGACGAGATCTCTAAGATATCGGATTGCTACAAGATTTGGAAAGGATCCGGCCGAACAAACACCTACAGGGACGTCCCGGGATTTTGCAAGTCTGTGACCATCTCGGAAATCGAGAGCCACAAAGGAGCATTGGTTCCAGGGAGGTATGTTGGATTCGATCGCACGGTTCTGTCGGACGACCGATTCCATCACTTGAAGAGCGAATTTGCGGAAATCCGTAACGCGCTTTCGACAATCTCCGGCGAATTGCAGGAATCAATCAACTGCGTGGAGCGCGCATTCAATGGCTAGCCCGTTTCTGCTTCACCCGCCTGACTGGCATGTGACTACACTGGAACCAAATCCAAGCGACGGCTTCGTTGTAAGCGTTGAAAGCGGTGGGACACCCAAGACGTCGGTTGATGAGTATTGGGATGGCGAGGTACCTTGGCTCACGCCCAAGGAAATTACTCACGCTAAAGGCGCGCTGTATGTATCGTCAACCCAGAGGTCAATAACCGAGACAGGCCTTTCCTCCAGCGCTGCCAAGTTGCTGCAAGCGGGAACAGTCATGTTGACCAAACGCGCACCCGTAGGCGCAGTAGCCATTGCGGCGATCCCGATGTGTACCAATCAAGGCTTCCTGAACTTCGTTTGCGGACCGAAGTTGCTGGCTCCCTATTTAGCGTATTGGTTACTCGCCAACCGGCCCTATCTCGATGCGGTGGCCAATGGTTCGACCTATCCCGAGCTCTACAAGGCCGACCTATTTGAGTTCGAAATCGCGATACCCCCGTTAGAAAAGCAAAAGGAAGTGTTGAGAGTAGCTACTTCAACCAAACAATTGATGTTACTGCTGGATGCAGCCGCAAACTCGGCTGTGGATGTGGAGAATGTACTGAAGCTGCAGAATATCAAGCAAAAGGTCGAACGCGTATTTGACGGCCTATTGCCATTGCTCCTTTCTGGGCAAACCGTAAGGGGAAGCCATACATGACAGTTAATCTCTGCGGTTATAACGGATGCCGAAAGGAACGAAGACACGCGGGCCCGCACGACCCACATCCGTCGCAAGCATGGGCTTTCTTACGGGACGTGGATAGGAACAAGATAACAAAGGCTGGCTTCGCAACACCACGCGGCGGCCAGAAGGGTGCGTATCAGAATCATGTCCTGCGCAGTAACACGGTAATTGTCCCTTACGAACATTTAAAAGCGGTACCTCTGGACGATTTTCAGAATGGATATGTCATCCGACTATTTCCCGAACAGTACTTCAAGAAAGCTGGCAAGGTGAAGAAAGCGTTCAAGAAGAGCGGGGCTCCGGTTGTTGGTGAGGATGCGTTCATCCTCTATAGGACCCATAGCCAGTTTGATGAGCTCCCGCCTTTGGCGGACTGGCAGTTGCGTTGGCTGGAAATGGACGGCGAGCGAGTTTCGAAGCGTAAACCGGGGGCAGTGGATTACGGCGAGTACGTACTGCGGATCGCGGCACGCGGATCCAAGCCTCGACGTGTAGAAGGACCCCCTCAAGGGATTTTCGCGCCAGAGTACGCCAATGCCGAAGCTAACTACATGGCCAAATGTGTTCTTGCCTGGTTGACCGTGCACACTGTCGACGGACCTTATGTGGCTGCACAGGCCGCTTGGCTGGCAGCGATCCTTCAGGACGAAGGCCTGCTCGATATTAATGAGTGGGCACGTCTAGGTTTGATCAGAGCGGGACATACTGCTTGCCCCCTGTGCATGGGCCTCATTCGCTATGAAGAGCTCCATAATCAGGTGGAGTTCGACGACGAAAATTCACTATTGAATGCCAGCGAGCAGGTTTTCGACGCCACGAGGTCAACTGTGGTAAACCTGTTTCACTTGGATCCGCTGGTATATTCGAAGATAGAGCATGGACCTCGGAATGTTGCTTGGGGCCATGCGACCTGCAACACAAAGCTCGGGCAGCGTAAGTGCTACTCGTTGCACGAGCTCATCGAGGACGGTACTAAGGTCGGCGCTGTGGACGACGACGGTAATGTCCAGACGTTCGGTTGGTCGTCCTCCAATTTGGAAATGATCCGCTCCCCAAGGGGAGCCGTGTGGATTCGCGTGAGCGAAGATCGACTCACCGAGGAAGAGCAAGGCGACTTGTTCGACCTGTTGAACGAAGGCCTATGACACTGGAATGACCGCCAAGCTTGGAGAAGCAGATGTTGAGCTGGCTGCGCTACGGTGGCTCGCAGGTATTGGATACTCTGTGCTTCACGGCCCGGACATCTCCTCGGACGGCCGCTCACCCGAACGGGTCAGCTACAATCAAGTCTTGCTGACCGGCCGGTTGACGGAGGGGCTCAGACGCCTCAATCCCCACCTACCCTCCGAGACCCTGGAAGAGGTCTTGCGCAAGGTCCAACAGACCGAGTTTCCCTCTCTCGTCGAGGAGAACCGCCGCCTGCACCGTTATCTGATCGAAGGAGTACCGGTCGAGATCACTCGCGAGGACGGGAGTATCGGCGGAGATGTCGCCCGGCTGATCGACTTCGACGATGTGGACGCCAACGATTGGCTCGCGGTGAACCAGTACACGGTGATCGAGCACGGTCACAACCGGCGCCCCGACGTGGTTCTGTTCGTCAACGGTCTCCCTCTGGCCGTGATCGAACTCAAGAACCCCGGCGACGAGAATGCCACCCTCGAAGGGGCCTTCAACCAGCTCCAGACGTACAAGGACGAGATACCCTCCCTCTTCCGCACCAACGCCGCTCTCGCGACCTCGGACGGCCTATGCGCCCGCCTCGGCTCCCTGACCGCCGATCTCGAACGGTTCATGCCCTGGCGTACCGTGGACGGCTCCACCATCGCTCCGAAGGGGGTGCCGGAGCTCGGGACGGTCATCGAGGGGGTGTTCGAGAAGACCCGGTTCCTGACCCTGATCCGCGACTTCACCGTGTTCGAGGATACGGGCTCGGGGATCGTCAAGATCGTGGCCGGGTACCACCAGTTCCATGCCGTGCGCCACGCGGTCGAGAGTACGGTCGCCGCGACGAGCCCGGACGGCGACCGCCGCATCGGTGTGATCTGGCACACCCAAGGCTCCGGCAAAAGCCTCCTCATGGCCTTCTACGCGGGACAGATCATCGCCCACCCGGCGATGGAGAATCCCACCGTCGTCGTCATCACGGACCGCAATGACCTCGACGATCAGCTCTTCGGTACCTTCTCTATGTGCCGAGACCTCCTTCGTCAAACCCCGCAGCAGGCCGATAGCCGAGATGACTTGCAGAGGGTCCTGACCCGCCTCTCCGGGGGCGTGGTGTTCACGACCATCCAGAAGTTCGCTCCCGAGCACGGGGAGACCGAATACCCGGCCCTGACCGACCGCCGGAACGTCGTCGTGATCGCCGACGAGGCGCATCGGAGCCAGTACGGTTTCCGGGCCAGGGTGGAACGCAAGACCGGCGAGATCTCGTAC
This sequence comes from Defluviicoccus sp., assembly GCA_022826125.1. Taxonomy (GTDB): domain Bacteria; phylum Pseudomonadota; class Alphaproteobacteria; order MPNO01; family MPNO01; genus MPNO01. The sequence continues at coordinate 7,293 of JAJDVM010000067.1, read as the reverse complement.
GGGTTCGCCAAGTATCTCCGGGATGCCCTGCCCAACGCCTCCTTCATCGGCTTCACCGGGACGCCGATTGAGAAGGACGACGTGAACACGCCCGCCGTGTTCGGCGAGTACATCGACGTCTACGACATCAACCGGGGCGTCGAGGACGGGGCGACGGTTCCGATCTACTACGAGAGCCGCATCGCCCGGATCGAACTCGACGAGGAGGAGAAGCCGAAGATCGACGACGAGATCGCGGAACTGACCGAGGACGAGGCTGAGGGCGAGCAGGAGAGGCTCAAACGCAAATGGGCGAACGTCGAGGCCGTGGTCGGGACCGAGAAGCGTCTCGCCATGGTCGCCCAGGACCTTGTGGACCATTTCGAGAACCGCGTGGTCGGCATGGACGGCAAGGCCATGATCGTCTGCATGAGCCGTCGGATCTGCGTCTCCCTATATGACGAGATCGTTCAACTTCGCCCGGACTGGCACGGCGACGACGACGGGGGCGGGGTCATCAAGGTGGTGATGACCGGTGCGGCCTCGGATCCGAGAGACTGGCAACGGCGCATCGGCGGAAAGGCCCGCCGCGAACTCCTCGCTAAGAGGATCAAGGACCCCGACGACCCCCTCAAGCTGGTGATCGTCCGGGACATGTGGCTGACCGGATTCGATGCCCCGAGCATGCACACGATGTACATCGACAAGCCGATGCGGGGGCATGGGCTCATGCAGGCCATCGCGCGGGTAAACCGGGTGTTCCGGGACAAGCCCGCCGGACTCGTCGTGGACTACATCGGTATCGCCCAGAACCTGAAGTCTGCCCTCGGACAATATTCGCGGGAGGACCGGAAACACGCCGGCATCGACGAGGCGGAGGCCATCGCCGTGATGCTGGAGAAGTACGAGATCGTGGCCGACATGTTCCACGGTTTCGACTACCGGACGGGTCTGACCGGTTCCCCTCAGGAACGGCTCGTGGCACTCGCCGGAGCCATCGAGTGGATCCTGGACATGCAGCAACGCGAGGCGGCCAGGGAGCCCACCGAGGAGGGCAAGAAGCGAGCCCACCGTCGTTTCAACGATGCCGTACTGGCTCTCTCCAGGGCCTTCGCACTTGCGGCGGCGAGCAACGAGGCACGCGAGATCCGCGACGAGGTGGGGTTCTTCCAGACCGTCCGGGCGGCCCTCGCCAAGAGCGCGCCCGGTTCGGGCAAGTCGTCCGCCGAGCGGGACCTCGCCGTTCAGCAGATCGTCAGCCGCGCCGTCGTTTCGACCGAGATCGTCGATATCCTCCAGGCCGCTGGGCTGGAGACGCCGGACATCTCGATCCTCTCCGACGAGTTCCTCGCCGAGGTTCAGGGGATGGAGAAGAAGAACCTGGCCATGGAGGCCCTGCGCAAACTCATCAACGGCGAAATCCACTCACGGAGCCGGATCAACGTCGTTCAGACCCAGGCCTTCTCCGAACGGTTGGAAGAGGCGATCGCCCGTTACCACACCAATGCCATCACCACGGCGGAGGTCATTCAGGAACTGATCGATCTCGCCAAGGAAATTCGCGCAGCTCATCGGAGAGGCGAGGAGGAGGGCCTGACCCAGGAGGAAATCTCCTTCTACGATGCCTTGGCCCAGAACGAGAGCGCGGTCCAGGTCATGGGTAACGACCACCTCCACGTTATCGCCCATGAGCTGCTGACCAGCCTCAAGCGCAATGCGTCCGTGGACTGGCAACACCGGGAGTCAGCGCGGGCGCGAATGCGGGTCCTAGTCAAAAAGATTCTTCGCAAGCACGGATACCCGCCGGACCTCCAGGACGCCGCCGTTCAGACGGTACTGCAACAGGCCGAGGTACTGTCGGCGAGGTGGGCGGCGTAGAAGGGTCGGGTCTGGAAGAGATGATCTGGTCTGCGGGCGTCCCGATGTCTATAAGGGGCAAGCTGGGATTGTGAGTGCCTACCTCAGTGTTATTCGACGTCATGGTTTGACCTCACGGAATCCAGCAAATCAACAGGTCCCGGTCCCGGTCGGCGTACAATCTGCGCGCTGAACAACAGCCTGGCGACTGACACTCTCCAATGATAGGGGCTTATACGCCTAACTAGCCAAGCGGCGGCGGAAAGACCAGTTTGTCCAGATCGCGCCTGACTTCTTCGATCCTCTCCCGGAGATCATGGTTCTCGCATTGGTGCGCAGCGGAGTTGAGATCGAAAATGGCTTCCCGCGCGCGGTCGAGCTTCCCTCCGTTGAGAAGAACTAGAGCCTCCTGAACAGTGGAAGCCGAGGGGTCGTCGAGCTCGGTCGCCCGCCTCACCACATCCTCAACGGTCGCGCGGATGCGCCGCCGTTCCCGCACATCCTTCTGCCAGCGAGTCACGTCTCCGCCTCCCACGAAAAGATGAAGGGAGCTTGTACATTCAACTAGCCAATATCAAACCGCCGTGACGACCAAATGACCTGCCAGTACTCCGAACTCTCATCGTGAAAGAAGACATTTTCGGCGAGTTCACCGTGGAATTCCCAAGCGCGCCGAAACGGAACTTCGGAGAGCTTGTCCCAGACGACAGAGCCCTTGAAGACGACATGCAGATCGCCCTTGTGGTCGTGAACGCACGCCAAGGCATCACGGCATTGTGCCGCTTTGGTGGCACCGGATTCACATCCGATCAATCCAAGTGCATAACCGAGTGCAGAAGATGCCCGCTGGTTATCTCCAGGCCGGTAATGGGGCTCATACCGCATACAGCGCGGCCAGTGATCGTGTTCGTTTCTCCAAGGAAAATCAGACATCATCACGCTCCCGAAACCGCCCAACGACCGCTCTTGAAGCGCTCAACCTCGCCGGGACGACCACCGTGACGCATCTTGATCCCCGGCCGCGGCGGGGCCGCCGTGAACCGGCGCATCAACTCCTTTCGGGCCGAGAGATCGTCTTTTGGCGTTCGGGCCAACTCTGCAAGAATGTCGTCGCGCGTCGCGTTATCGGGGAGTGCCATCGTGGCCTCCGTCGTTGCTATCGGAGGCCGATTGACGCTATGCTCACGGCGGATCACCGATCCGCGTCGCGACATCATCCGCAGCGGCCTCGCAAGGGACTGCGGACGCTCCGGGCCAGGCCCTGGCAGGCTTGGCCCGAAGTGCGTCTAGGGAGGGACCGTATCAGATCGTCGCGCGGTGTCTAGAATCGTTGCCGTCTGTCAATTCCGACCGAAAATTTCTCATTTGTGCCGACTGAAAATTTCTCACATTGAGCTTTCGGTCGTCCCCCCAGACGCGGTGCTGGGGTGTTGGGCTCGGTCGAGCTGTGGGTAACCGGGTTGGCGCAGCGACCGGCGACGAGTCTGGCAAGACAACCCGGTTATCCACAGCGGGCGGGCGACCGCTACGCGGCTTTCTTGCGGCGCCGGTCCGAGCCGGATTGCAGCAGGTTCTGGTGATCGCGCATGCGGTATGAGTTCCCCCGGATGTTGACGATGTGGCAGTGGTGGACCAGCCGGTCGATGAGAGCGGCTGCCATCACCTCGTCGCCGAGCACGCTTCCCCAGTCCTCGAAGCCCTTGTTCGAGGTCAGCACGGTCGACGCCCGCTCGTGCCGGGCGTTGATGAGCTGGAAGAACAGCACGGCGCCGTCCTGGTTGACCGGCAGGTAGCCGATCTCGTCGACCACCAGCAGCGCCGGATGGGTGAGAACGCGCAGCCGGCGCGACAGGTTGCCGGCGGCCTTGGCCTCTATCGGGAGATCGGGATGCGGCAGGCCACGGCCTGGCACTTGATGCACCGCACCATCGACCAAATGGCCGCGCTGGCGCGGGGCATGGTCGGAAAGCGACTCCGCTACGCGGACCTGATCGTGGACAATGGGCTGGAGTCGGGCTCAAGGCCGGTGGCATGATCGCAAATGTGGACTGGATCAACCTCTCCAACTACTGCCGCAGCGGCGTCTATGTGATCCATGCCGTCAGGGAGGGTCATAGGATTCCGTTTTACGTCGGAGAGAGCGAAAAGATCATCGCGCGTCTGGGGGACTATGCTAGGGCTTCGTTCAGAGCCCCGACGGATTTCAAGGTAGGGCGTACGGCTCGGCTTCTGGGAAAAAGGAACTATGATATTCTTGTCGAGATCGAGTGGACTCTGGATCGAAAGACCCGCGAACTGGAACTGATTGAGAGACACAGCGATCAGCCTCTACTGAACAGAGTACAAGGCTACGACTACAAAACCATGAGTAAGGACGAATACATGGCCGTGCTGGAGAAGTTCGTTTGCGAGAACTTCTCCGCGACCTAACCGTAATCATCGGGAAATCCGAAGCGTAGAATCGAACCGCACCGCAGGTTTGGGACCAGCGCGGGGCGGGTGGACAATTTGAAGCAGAAGCCCTCTCGGCAAAAAGGAAAATACCGAGAGGGCTTCCCGATGTCCATAACGAAAGAGCAGTTCGTTGAGTTCTTGCAGGATCCGGATGTGCAACTCGCCCTTCGTGACGCACTCTTGGAACTCGCGCTGAAAAACGAACTCAATCCGATATTTGTATCAGGCCTGCCATTGCCCTCGCAGTCTCAATTGCATCAGTCCTGAGTTCGGCAATCGTTCTGTCTTCGTCTGCCGGCATCCTGATGTCGAATATCGCCATGTTCACCCAATCCTGATTAGGCATCGCGACCCTTGCCTCAATACGGATGAGGAATAGGTCTGAGTGCCCTTCTCGGGGATCGTGCATAAGGGATATTTCCCCAAGCGTGAACGAAACTTCGACTCCATACAGGTTATCGGCCATAGAAAGTCTCCGGTTGAGGTTGAGGGTTGAGAGCCCCGCCAGCGGCGACTGGCGGGGCTCCGCATTTTACTCGCGCGTCGCGCCGAACGCTGCCGTCAGGTCCGAGCGTTGGAGCGTGCCCGCCGCGCCTTCGTGGGCGCGGCCGGTGAAGATGCCGGTCAGCGTCCCGGCATCCCCGCCAGTCTGCCGGAAGGTGTTGCCCGTCACGGCGATGGTGTAGGCGAGATCGCCGTTCAGCCATTGCGTGCCGGGCGGATTGCACGGTCGAAAGGGTCACGCAGGCGGCCTGCGGCCGGGTCGGGCCTCGACTCGACGCCGGTCAGCTGACCACAGCGCCGGATACTACTCGGCGAATAAAGAGCCCTGTGTGGCCATTTCGGGGCTCCGGCCGGGAGCGCTATGCTCGCCCCGGAGGCACCGATGACCGTCCCCGAGCAATGGCAGGTAAAGCAAATTAGCGACCGCCACGTCCGCGACGCTGTACGGCGGGCGCGCGCGGAGCGCACCCAGAGAAATCGGAACTATCTCCTAATCAACAAAATGTCTCAGCCTTGGCGGCGATGCTCATGGCCGCCGGAGCGTGGGCCGTGGTGGGTGCCCGAGGCCCTAGCCGAACTCATCGGCGCGCCGATCGACGTTTGCCGCCGAAAACTGGAGCAGGCTCGCCGGCGGAACTTGGTCGAATGCGGTGGCATGGGCCTCGACGACTGCCGCTGGATCCAGGACCACCTGACCGACCCGCCCACCGAGCAGGAGATGGAGCACTATCCGGGTCTACGGAGATGGGCCGTGTTGGACTCCCAAAATACCGCTTAACGGCCCACTGAACTGCATGATCGCAAGCCGTGGATGCGCCTCGGCGGCTCCATTCACGGAATCGCCATTGATAGCCGATACGAGACCGTTGCCGTTCCGCGACAGGACCATTTTGGCCCGTATGCACGCCGCACTTCCGACCCCAAAATCTTCGGCACTTGCTGCTCATCCGCATCCGTCCGTCACACGGTGGAATACTCCGCGCCTGGAGCGCCGCGGGCTCCCGAGGCCGGCGACGTCGGGCAGTGCGGTGTCGATCAGCGCGGCGCAGCTCGGCCACTTGCTCGAGGGGATCGAATGGCGGAACCCGGTGCGGACTTGGCAGCCGCCGCGGGCGGCCGACGCGCCGCATCCTGGCGTGGGTGTTTTCCTTCCGGCGCTCATATGCGGCGTCGGCGAGCCCCATGACCTCGATGACGTAACGCGCGGTGTCCCCGCCGGATCGACGCAATCGTCCCCGTTATTCGGTGGGTCGGCACCCGCGTTGCCTGTTTCGAGGCACGCTTGACGTTCACTCGTGTTGCGGTCCACATGGTCGCTAAGCCGCCCGAGGCGACCCGTTGCGCGGGCGCGCTTCAGTCGAAGTCGTTACCTCCTTCAACCACTCGGATTGCTATCGGCTGGAGCGACAGTTGCTGAGCGGGCCTTGAAACCCGCTGAGGGACAGCGTCTCTCCGCGGCGCACCGAATAAAGCGGGTTAACGATGAAAGCGTCTCGCACTTGACGATCTAATACCGCCATTTTCGAAAGAAAAATGCGGAGCTATGGAATCACTGGTTCGTAGTCGTCACTTTCCATTGGTTTATGCTCGTTCCAGTGACCGCGCATTTCAATCAACACCCTCTGTCTGGAAGGTGCTGGCAAGGGATTAACACGAATGACTTGCGCTGAGTACCTTGGAGATTCCACCATCGCTGCAGCTAAATCCGCCATCAGATATCGGGGAGCCCACCCGATCATATGGTAATCTGTTGTTTGGATTTGCACGGCGATCCGAGTAACCGGATTGGTCAGCTCTAAAGTCACATAGAGTTCTTCATTGCGCTGTAGCTCCTCTATGCGTTCCTGCGCTCCGGCGTTGACGTACCGCCAGCCGTGCAAGAAAAACCTACATGCAAAGCTTCCATCTTCATGTTGAACAAGTTTTGGAAAAACTTCGTAGACATCTGTGGCACGATAACCACCGTTCACGGAAAGAATTTCGATTGGATCCGCATCTTCTCCGAGGTCCAGATCACGCAAGTAATCTGATCGGTCTGGCCGGCCTTTTGCGATCACTCGATTCCTGAACAATGGAAACAGTTCGTTCGCTCTGTAGTCCGCATCCAAGTCCGGGAAATCGATCAATAGTGGAAACTTTGCCTCTTCTTGGGCGCGTCGGGCCCCGTTAATGTACCGAAACCGGTAGCGGGCAGATTCCACATCCATATCCACGTCGAGCTGGCCGACAGGAAACCACTGACGGCTCACTTCCCTGTCTTGCCATGCCAGAAACAGCGTTCTAGTCGTCATGGCACAAGCTTCCTTAGTTCGTGGAGATTATAGCACATCAAAGCGCAAACGAAAGTCCGAGCTGTAGAGAGGAATGTGCGCTGTGGCGTTTTTCGGGTTCAAGGTCGAGGTGCTGCGTGGCGAGAGAGTGTGTATCCCGGCGCATCCGGGCGTTTGGGGCGAGCAGCGCCGATGATTTTCACGCGGGAGTAGAATGGCGCGGGTGCAT
>JAJDVM010000261.1 GCA_022826125.1 Defluviicoccus sp. | reverse complement strand
CCGCCGCTTGGGGCCGAAGCGCCCCACCCATGCCTCGCCCCGTCATGGTCGGCGCAGGCCGACCATCCACGAGTTTTTTTTCGGTTCGCTCCGACACCCGCATGCCGGGCGGGGTTTGCGCGGGTTCCCGTCGCCGAAACGCCTCGTCGGAGCCCCCGAATCGGCGCTTACGAGGCGTCCTTACGAGGCCTCTTCATCACGGTCGGACTCCGCCCCCCGATTCCAGCGTTCCGCGGCGGTCCGCCGGCGCCGCAACGCCGGGCGCGGCGACCCCTCCGGGAATATGAGTATATTCCCGCGATCCAGAAGAAAAATACCTTTTTCGGTAAAAGTCAATGCCCGAAAGGCATACCTGACTCGTTCCGGATCCCGCCGCCCTCCCCCGGCCCCTCCCGCAAGCGGGAGGGGGGAAGACAAGGAGGAGTCGGCGAGCGAGTTCCCCTCTCCCTCGCGGGGAGAGGGCCGGGGTGAGGGGCCTCACCGGCGACAGCCGACTGCGATCGCGCCCGGTCGGAAAATGAGCTAACTCTTCGACTGCTCCAGCGTCTCCGGCGCGAACAGGTCCTCGATCCCGAGCCGGCGTTTGGAGAGGCCCTGCTCGCGGGACCAGCGCGCCATGGTCTCGATCGATTTCACGTTGCGCTCGACGCCGTAGGGCCAGTAATCCTCGCCCATCAGGGCGATGGTCTCCTCGACCTCGGCCGCGAGCCAGGGGACGGTGGCCTTGACCGCGCCGAAATTGCGCAGGCCCGGCATCACCGATTTCTTCGCCTTCTCGAACGCCTCGAACACGTTGTTGGCGAGCCATTTGTGCTCTTCCACCAGCGAGCGCCGGATCGCCGCCACATGCATGATCGGGAACACGCCGGTCTTCTTCCAATAGGCCTTCTCGAGCGCCCGGAAATCGGGGAACAGGCGGCCGATATCGGGGTGCCCGCCGGTGAAGCAGGAGGGCGGCAGGGGCGAGACCATCGCGTCGAGCTCGCCCGCGACCATCATCCCGCTCAGGCTCTTGTCGGCGGGGATCGGCGTGCAGACGATGTCGGAGGGAAGATCGAGCTTCACCTTCTCCGGCCGGCCCGGGTCCTCGATCCCGCCGGTGCGCCAGACGATGTCGGACGCCGTCACGCCGTACTCGTCGGACAGCATGCCGCGCGCGGCGAGCGCGGCGGTGACCTGGTATTCCGGCACGCCGACCTCGCGGCCCTTGAGGTCCTCCGGCCCCTCGATGCCGCGGTCGGTGCGGATGTAGATCGCCGAATAGCGCCACATGCGCGACAGGAACACCGGGATCGCGACATAGGGGGCGTCGCCCCGGTCGGCCATCATCATGTAGGAGGAGAACGAGAGCTCGGTCACGTCGAACTCATGGTTGCGGATCGCGCGGAAGAAGATGTCGTGGATGTCGAGCGCGAAATGGACCGCGTCGCAGCCCTCGATCCGCACCGTGCCGTCGGCCAGCGGGCGCACCCGGTCGTAGTCCCAGAACGTCATGGTCAGCGGCAGCAGCGACATGTGTTTCTCCTCTTCTCCTCTGGTGTCCGTCCTTCGATACGCGGCCTGCGGCCGCTACTCAGGATGAGGGAACCGTTCGACGCACACAAAACCCCTCATCCCGAGCATGCCCCGGACCCCGTTCCGGGGTAGGCGCTTCGACGCCGTATCGAGGGACGCCGCCCGCCCTCAATCCAGCAGCCCCATCGCGCGGAAGCTCGAATGTCCGCCGCGGGCGACGATCACGTGGTCGTGCAGCGTGATGCCGAGGCTCTTGCCGACGTCGCGCACCTGGCGGGTCATCTCGATGTCGGCCTTGGACGGGCTGGGATCGCCCGACGGGTGGTTGTGCACCATGATGACCGCGCTGGCGGTCAGCTCCAGCGCCCGCCTCATCACCTCGCGCGGATAGACCGGCGTGTGGTTGACGGTGCCGCGCTGCTGCTCCTCGTCGCCGATCAGCCGGTTCTTGGTATCGAGAAAGAGCACCCGGAAGCACTCGTTCTTCTCGTGCGCCATCCGGGCGCGCAGATAGGCCACCAGCCGGTCCCACGAGTTGAGCACCTCGCCGCCGAGCGATTCCTCGCGGGCCAGAAGGGTCGCGGCTTCGGCGGCGATCCTGATCGCCACCGCCGCCGCCTTTCCCACGCCATCCACCGTCCGCAGCTCCTCGGGGTCGGCGCGAAGCACCCCGGCATAGGAGCCGAAGCGCGCGATCAGCGCCTTGGCGATCGGCTTGGTGTCGCGCCGCAATATCGCCTGGAACAGCAGGAGCTCCAGGACTTCGTAGTCGTGCAGGGCGTCGCCGCCCCCCTTGAGGAACTTGTCGCGGAGCCTGTCGCGGTGGCCCGCATGGCCGGGTGTCTCGGTCGTCGCGCTCATGCCGGCGCCAGTCTCGCCTGTTCGTTCCGGCCGGTCAAAACCCCCCGGCGCTGGCGCTGGCATCCGCGGCGTTTCGCGGCGACAATGGCCGCCGGTCGACATCACTAGGGCGGGCAAGCCGATGAGGCCTTTCCAGCGACTCCCGATTGCGTTCGCCGTCGCCGCCCTGGCCTGGGCCGGGTCGGGCGGCGCGGCGGAGGCGAGCTGCTATCCGATGGCGCGCGCGCCGGGCGGCTTCATGCCGGCGTCGTTCCGCGTCGCCGCCGTCAAGGCGCACCATGTCAGGATCGAGTTCGTCGGGCACTCGACGTTCGTCATCGAATCGCCGCAGGGCGTACGGGTCGCCACCGACTACAACGACTATGTCCGCCCGCGGCGCCTGCCCACCATCGTCACCATGAACAACTCGCACGACACGCATTACAGCTACTCGGTCGACGAGGGGGTCGCGCACGTGCTGCGCGGCTGGGACCCGGCGGGCGGCATCGCGCGGCACAACGTGTCGGTGAAGGACGTCCGGGTCAGGAACGTCCCCACCAACCTCGCCGAGTTCGGCGGCAGGTGGCGCAACGGCAATTCGATGTTCGTGATCGAGAGCCAGGGGCTCTGCATCGTCCACATCTCGCACCTGCACCACGTGCTGTCGGAGGACCAGCTGCGCGATCTCGGGCGCATCGACATCGCCTTCGCGCCGATCGACGGCATGTGGACGATGAGCCACCAGGAGCTGTTCGAGGTGCTCGGCGAGATCAAGCCGATGCTGGTGATCCCGATGCATTACGGCTCGATGGGCGGGGTTCAGGCCTTCATCGCGCGCGCCAAGGCCAAGTGGCCGGTCCGTCACCATGACGGCCCCGCCATCGAGCTCAGCTTCCGCGACCTGCCGCGCAAGACAGAGGTGCTGTTCCTCGCCGGTCGGTGATTCGGGGCGGGGAGGGCCTCACCCCAACTCGAACCCCGCCTTCTCCAGATAGGCCCGCATGGTGCGGCCGTCGTCGACCGCCATCTGGCGCGCCTTGTCCTCCGACCAGCCGTAGAACGCGGGCGTGCCGAAGCGGCCGGTGTGCTTGTACTTCTCCGCCGGGATCGAGTAGCGCCCGTCGCGGCGCCGGTCGTAGCCGTCGATCTCCTCGGCGAGCCGGCTGTCGTCGTAGCGGTCGGTATGGATCGTGGCCGACGGGGCGAGGCGCACGCTGACGAACCCCTCGCGCGCCGGGTAGCCGACGCAGAGGCCGGAGATCGGGAACACGTGGTCCGGGATCGCCAGCATCTCCGCGATGGCGTCCACGTGGTCGCGCACATGGCTGATATGGCAGCAGCCGAGCCCCATGATCTCGGCCGCGCAGACCAGCTGCTGCATCGCGATCGCCGCGTCGATGGTGGCGTTCAGCACCGCGTCCATCGTGTCGTTGGCGTAATCGAGCCCGCGCAGCTCGCAGACCCGCCGGATGCGCCGGTTGTCGCCGCAGACGACGAA
>JAJDVM010000331.1 GCA_022826125.1 Defluviicoccus sp. | reverse complement strand
GTGTTCCACTTCGATCCCCCGGCGGCCCGGCCATGACCGAAGACCGCTGGATTCTCGACCGCCCCAACTCCTATATCGGCCGCAGCGTGCCGCGGCCCGACGCGCGGCGCCTGACGCACGGGCGGGGCACCTTCGTCGACGACATCGTGCTGCCGCGGATGGTCCACGCCGCGTTCGTCCGCAGCCCGCACGCCCATGCCCGCATCGTCTCCATCGACACCGCGGCGGCCGAGGCCGCGCCCGGGGTGGTGGCCGTGGTGACGGGCGAGGACCTCGCGCGCATCCACGATCCCTGGGTGGGCGTGCTCACCCATCTCGAAGGGCTCAAGTCGGCGCCCCAGCACGCGCTCCCCGTCGAGATCGCGCGCTGGCAGGGCGAGGCGGTGGTCGCCGTCGTCGCCGAACGGCGCGAGCAGGCCGAGGACGCCGCCGAGCTGGTCGCGATCGAATGGGAGGAGCTCCCCGCCGCGACCGACATGGAGACCGCGCTCGATCCCGCGACGCCGGTCATCCATGCCGAGCTCGGCGACAACCTCGCCTGGCAGCGGCAGTACGCGGCGGGCGACGTCGACGCGGCCTACGAAGAGGCCGACGCGGTGGTCGAGGAGACCTTCCACTTCGGCCGCCATACCGGGGTGACGCTGGAGCCGCGCGGGCTGGTCGCCGATTTCGACCCGTCGACCCGCAACCTGACGGTCCACCACTCGACCCAGTCGCCGCACATGATGCAGGGCATCTTCGCGCTCCATTTCGGGCTCGAGGAGCACCGCGTGCGGGTGGTGGCGAAGGATGTCGGCGGCTCGTTCGGGATCAAGGTCCACACCTATGCCGACGAGATGGCGACGGTGGGGCTCTCGATCGCGCTCAAGCGTCCGGTGAAGTTCATCGCCGACCGGCTGGAATCCTTCCTGTCCGACATCCACGCGCGCGACCACCGGATCGACGCGAAGATCGCGATGGCGAAGGACGGCCGCATCCTGGCGATGGAGATCGACGACCTGACCGGCGTCGGCCCCTATTCGATGTATCCCAGGACCAGCGCGATCGAAGCCAACCAGATCGTCAACATGATCGGCGGGCCCTACGCGTTCGACAATTACCGGGCGCGTGCCCGCGTCGTGTTCCTCAACAAGAACATGATGTGCCAGTACCGCGCGGTCGGCCATCCGATCATGTGCGCGGTGACCGAGGGGCTGGTCGATTCCGGCGCCCGCGCGGTCGGCATGGACCCGGCCGAGGTGCGCCGGATCAACGTGCATGGCGACGACGAGTATCCGAAGAAGTCCGCCCAGGGGATGAACTTCGAGAGTCTCTCCCACCAGGAGAGCCTGAAGCGGATCCTGGAGATGATGGACTACGACGCGCTTTGCACCGAGCGGGACGGGCTGCGCAAGGACGGCGTCTGGCGCGGGATCGGGCTCGCCAGCTTCATCGAGGTCACCAACCCGTCTGCGATGTTCTACGGCATCGGCGGCGACCGCATCTCGGCGCAGGACGGGGCGACGATCCGGCTCGATGCGCGCGGCAACGTGTTCGTCTCGACCGGCGCCACCGAGCAGGGCCAGGGCATGGAGACCGTCGCCGCCCAGGTCGCGGCGACCGCGATGGGGGTTCCCATCGAGCGGGTCAGGGTGATCTCGGGCGATACCGAGCACACGCCTTATGGCGGCGGCACCTGGGCCTCGCGCGCGGCCGGGATCGGCGGCGAGGCGATCGCCCAGTCGGGCAAGGCGCTGCGGGCGCAGATCCTCGACGTAGCCGGCGTCATGCTGCAGGCCGAGGCGGAGAGCCTCGACATCCGAAACGGCGTCGTGGTCGACCGCGAGACCGGGGCGGAGCGGATCGGCCTCGATGAGATCGGCCGCATCTGCTATTTCCGCCCCGATACCCTGCCGCAGGATTTCCAGGCCGAGCTGGTCGCGACCCGCCACTACGTGCCCAAGGACTACCCCTTCGCCTTCACCAACGGGGTGCAGGGCGCCTATGTCGAGATCGACGCCGAGACCGGGTTCCTCAGGCTGCTGAACCACTGGTGCGTCGAGGATTGCGGCACCGTGATCAACCCGCAGATGGTCGACGAGCAGATCCGCGGCGGCATCGTCCAGGGGCTCGGCGGCGCGCTCTGGGAGCACTGCGTCTACGACGAGGCGGGCCAGCTCCTGAACGGCACCATGGCGGACTATCTCGTGCCGCAGTCGAACGAGCTCTGCGACATCGAGTGCGACCACGTGGTCTCGATGACCGGTTCGTCCGAGCTCGGCGCCAAGGGGGCGGGCGAGGCCGGCACCTGCGGCGCGCCGGCGGTGGTGATGAACGCGATCAACGACGCGCTCTCGCCCTTCGGCACGAAGGTGACCGCGATGCCCTTCACGCCCGGAAGGATCCTCGACGCGATCGCCGCCGGGCGGGGGTGAACGGCGGCGCGGCCGCGTATCGAAGGGCCCGCCCCGGCGGTTCCAGGCGAATCGGACACGCGCCAAGTAAGAGCATGGCCCATATCGCGATGCTGATCCCCAGCCTCGGCGGCGGCGGGGCGGATTGACCGGGCCGGATTGACGTTTCGCGGCGACGGCCGGTAGGGTGCCCGCTCGCCCCTGCAACCATCGGTACCCCCTCCGCACGGGGCCGGGCGGTCCTGGGGCGAGGCCCGGTGGGCGTGCCGTCATGCGGCTTTGCAGGGGCTTGGAATGGGCGTTGCTAAATCGTGGCTGCTGAGCCACTGGCCGGGGAAGCGCGGGCGGCACTACCGTCGGAAGCTCTTTGCCGAACTGCAAGAGCAGTTTCTGTTCTATCAGCATGACTATCGTGGCGGGTATGCCGAATATCGGGACCGGCAGATCGCCAGAAACCGGGAATGCTGCGCAGCGAACAACAGGCTGAAGGCGTGGGTGTTCGTGCTTACGCCCGCCCGCCTGCCATGAAAGCCAAGTGGCAACTGTTGAGCGGCCTTCCCGGTAGGCGGGGCCGCCACTACCGAGCGAAGCTCGTCCCCCTACAGTTCGACAAGGCGTTGGACGAGTGCGCCGGAATGACGCATATCGACCTCGGCGCGAACGTGGGCGAAGTCACCCGGCAAATGGCGGCGGCGGGCGGGCGGGTTATCGCTTTCGAGCCGGATCCGTGGACGGCGGACCGACTGCGGGCCAACGTCGCCGATCTCGACAACGTGGCCGTCGAGGAGGCGGCGGCGGGGATCGAGGCCGGCACCGCCCGTCTCTATCGGCACCCGGAGTTTGACGAGGCGGGCGCAAGGTCGGATTGGTCCACCACCTGCCCGGACAAGAGCGGCGCTGAAGACGCCAGCGCCATTGACGTGAAACAAGTGGATTTCCCGGCCTATCTCGCGACGGCCGCGCCCATCGGCGTCCTGAAGATGGACATCGAGGGCGCGGAGTTCGATTTGCTCGAACGTCTGCTCGACTGGCCCGGCCTGCCCCGCGCCGTCCGCTTCATCTTCGCCGAGACGCATGAAGACCGCATGCCTGGATATGCCGAACGTGCCGCCGCTATGCGGCGGAGAGCGCGGCAGTTCAAGCGCCCCCGCGTCAATCTCGACTGGCCGTAACGAGGCCATGCCACGTACCCGCGCTGGACCGGAGCGGCTATGTCCCAGATCATCCCCGCCTACGTCATCAACCTCGACCGCCGGCCCGACCGGTGGGAGACCATCTCGGCAAACCTCGACCGGATCGGGGTGAAGGCCGAGCGCATCCCCGCCGTGGACGCGCGGCTGCTCGAACGGCAGGAACAGCGGAGAATCGAGGACGGGAACGACCCGCTCTACAAGATCAGCCTGGGCTCGGCTGCCAACATGCGCAGCCAATCGACCGCGATGGAGAGCTTTCTGCGAACGGACGCCCCCGCGTGCCTGATTCTGGAAGACGACGCCGAGCTTGCCAACGATACGGCTTCGCTGCTGGCCCGGATCGACTGGTGGCCCAACGGTACCGAGATAGTCCGTCTGGAGGAAGCCGCGCCGGTCGGCAGGAAATGGCGCAACGCGCCGCCGCTGTGGTCACGGCCTTGCGGTCGAACGCCGAGCGGGCGGGCGCTTCATCGCACGGAACGGGGATACGGTGGGTCCGCTGCCTATATCGTGAATCGCGCCGGAGCCGCGCGGACGATCCGCGCATTCGCGAGCCCCGCCAACAACACGGACCAAATCCTGTTCAACCTGCGGACCTCGCCGACCGCCCGAGCCCTTCGCCCCGTGCAGATTGTCCCGGCGATGGCGCGGCAAAGGCCGGAGGAGTCCTCCGATCTGGCGGCATGGTTGCAAAAGCGCCCGCGTCCGAAGTATCGGCTCAGGAGCCTCCGCTCCATGTCCAAGGTCAGGCTGCTTATGCTGCTGGGACTCGTGAGCCGGGTGAGGACAGAGTACGTCCCGTAGGACGGGCTCGGAGAAGCGAGACATGATTCGACGCGTTGCCGTGGCTGCCGAATACCGATTGGGGCAACCGGGTCCTTTGGCGGGCGTCCTTCCGCAGGCACCAGGGCCGGTGACCGAACGAAAACACCCCCCAGCGGCTCGCCGATCACCATTACCGGATCAAGACGGACGGGCGGCTGCGCGATCCGCTCCATCGCTATGTCACGGAATAAGGAATATGCGAAAGACTACATCGCGAGCGTGATCGACCCTGCATCCTCAGGCCAACGCATTCCAGCGGGCGGGTGCTGGTCCTTTGGAGGGAGAGAGATCAATGGACCAGACCATCCCTGCCTATGTCATCAACCTCGACCGCCGTCCGGACCGCTGGGCAATCATCTCGGAAAACCTCGACCGGATCGGGGTCCGGGTCGAGCGGATAGCCGCGGTCGACGCGCGGCTGTTGGAGCAACAGGAGCGTAGGGTGGACGTGGGCGCGCTCGCCTGCGCTTGGAGCCACCGCAAGGCGATGCAGGCTTTCCTCGATACCGACGCGCCCGCCGCGTTGATCTTGGAAGACGACGCCGAGCTTGCCGACGACACGGCCTCGCTGTTGGCATCGACCGAATGGTGGCCGCCGGATATGCGTGCCGTCCGGCTGGAATGCTGCTACCCGGTCGGGCGGAAATGGGTATCGTCCGCTCCGGTCTGGCCAGCGGAGGCGCGGACCGCGACCGGACGCGCCGTCCACCGCTTCGAACGCTTCGCCGGCGGGGCGTGCGCCTATATCATCACGCGCCCGGCGGCGGAGATTGTCGCGCCCACACTCGTCGTCCCGGATAACGAGGTCGATCAGATGCTCTGGAACAAGCGTCGGTCGAAGCTCGCCCGCAAGCTCCGTCCCCATCAGATTGTTCCCGCGATGGCTCGGCAGCGCGACGCCGGAACCGACCTCGGCGCGTACCGCGACGCGGCCTTGGTGGCGCTCGGCAAGGCGGGCCGGCTGCGACTCCGGCGCAAGGGTCTGCCGCACATGGCCCGCGTGCGGCTACTGATGGCGCTCCGCCTCGTGCGTCGGGTGACGGTGGAATACGCCCCCTCTCTCTAGAACGGCCCGCGCCCCGCCAACACCCGCTCCCACGCCAGCGCCGTCCTCGCGATCTCGTCCAGGTCGTCGAATTTGGGCGTCCAGCCCAGCATCTCGCGGATACGCGATGCGTCGGCCACCAGGCGCGGCGGGTCGCCGGGGCGGCGGGGGGCTTCCCGCGCGTCGATCGGCCCGCCGGCGGCTTTCTCCACCGCGGCGACGACCTCGCGGACGCTGTATCCCCTGCCATAGCCGCAGTTGAACGTATGCGATCCTCCGCCGTCTTCCAGCGCGCGGAGGGCGAGGATGTGGGCATCGGCGAGATCCTCGACATGGATATAGTCG
>JAJDVM010000070.1 GCA_022826125.1 Defluviicoccus sp. | reverse complement strand
TCCGCCGCGCCCGCATCCCGATCAAGGGGGTAGGTCGGCACTACACGCGGATCCGGAGACGCAAAGCCCGGAAATCCGCCACTTCTCCGGCCGGAAACCCGTCAAATTAGTTGAAATGCCCGCCCAGTTGCGGAAGTCGGGTTAAGCTCGGGGCCGCTTCCGGGGATCTGTCCGGGCCGCTCGCGACCGTCGACGGCCCGTCCCGGTCCCCTTCCGTTCGGACCCCCGTCCGCCGCGGATCGGACGGCCCGTCGGCTCGCACCAACGCGCTCAACGCCGCGACATCGATCGCCGGTGTAGTCGACCTGGGTGGCCAGCTCCGGTCCCCGGCCTTCACGACGTGGCTCCTGACCGCTTTCCTCAGATCGGCCACAAGAGGCAGCTGCTGAAGTCTTTCCAGTGTCTGCGCATACTCCGGGAGGCACAAATGCCGCCAGAGCATCCGATGGGACGGGACGTCGTCGCCGGCGAAGTCGAAGATATCCATCGGCGAGGCCGGATCTTCCGACGAGAGCCCCGTGGCCCGAAGCAGGCCGGCGAGCGCCGTGCGGGTTATCCGGTCTTCCTCGAACCCGTCTTCCGTCCTGTGCAAGGCGCCCAACACGGCGAAGTAGCCCGGGTTCAGCGGCTGGCTGAAGCTCCACAGCGGTCGCGCGGGGTTGGTCAGGTAGCGCCGCTCGCCGCCCCGGTGAGGGCGCAACAGGGCGGCGTTGCGGTGGGGAAAGCGGCCGAACAGAAGCAGTGTCTCGGCGTGCTCGATCGCGGCCTTGACGAACGACCAGCCGACGACCTGGTTGACCCTTCGCCGGTCGGGCGGCGCCGCGGCGATGAGGTCGGCACTCATGCGCGCCGTTTTCTCGACGCAGAGTTCCTGCAGTTTCAAGTCCTCCACGTGACCGAGAGGAAAATACATCCATATGCGCTCGATAACGTTGTAGTGCGCCAACTCCCAATCGGTTTCGCAGGCCTGCCGGGAAATCGAAGCGGTCACGGGATCGTTCGCGTAGGCCAGAGCCGTGCCGCGATAGACGCTTCGCGGGAATTGGTCGAGAACGATCAATTTCGCCAGAATGCCCTTCGGAGTGTCCCAAACCGGGTCGGCGAAAAAACGCTCCACCCCCTCCCGGTGCATCTGCTCGCACCATTCGCGCTGAACCCGAAGATCGTTCGGAGCCAGGGTGCTTCTGGCGAACGGTCCGACCCGCCACCTTCGCATCGCCTGCTGCCAGTTCTCGCGGGAAGCATCGGCCGGCGCGCGCAGGCGACCGAGCCAGAAATCCAGCACCGCCTCCGGAGACCGCTCGGCAATACCGACAGGGTCGTCAGCGCCCACGTCTCGATTGTCCCATCTTGCCCGACAAGGCCGGCACCGGCCTTGTGGCGGGCGATCGTTACGGTGCAGGCCGAACGCGGTTTCGATATGCCGGTATATTATATCGTCATTACGAAACAGTCATATCCGTAGCCGCTTGGCAATCGAGGGCCACCCGTTAACAAGCCCTTCGGGGCAAAATCCGGGCCGAACGGGACCGGGCCGGCGGTCCCGTCCTCCGCCGTTGTAATCGACTCCGAAGCTGCTATATGGTCGGGTGCGTAATCGGGCCGTCCGAACGGGCGCCGAACTCGACGGAGCGTGGCGCAGTCTGGTAGCGCACTTGACTGGGGGTCAAGGGGTCGTAGGTTCAAATCCTATCGCTCCGACCAAAGGTATCAGGGGTTTGGCGCGGACCGCCGGACCCCTGATGCGTATCTGGCGAAAACGCCGGTCGGGACAAATGGATCAGTTCGTTGAATCAATCGGTTGGTTCGATAATCCGAGGAACAGGATGAATTCCGGCGGCCGACCCGTCTCCGCGATTTTCCTTCCCCCGGGAAGCCGGATCGCGCGCGCCGCGGTGCTGTCGGCGGCGGTTCTCGCGCTCGGCGCTTGCGTGCCGCAGACGGGAACGCCGCCGCCGAGGGTGGAGGCCTCCTCGGCGCCGCCGGAGGCGCGATCTCCCGTCCCCCCGCCCGCCCCGAAAGTCGACCGCGCACCCGAAAAACCGGCCCCCGCCCCGGCAGCAGACGAAACCCGGGATCCCGGGGAGAAAGGCCCGGCGCCGGTCGTCGTCGGAATATTGCTGCCGCTCTCGGGGGAGGAACGGGAACTCGGCCGGGCGATGCTGAACGGCGCCATGATGGCGATGTTCGACCATGCCGCCCCCGGCCTCGCACTCAAGCCCTACGACAGCGCGGGGACGCCGGCGGGCGCGGCGGAAGCGGCGGAGGCGGCGCTGAAGGACGGCGCGCGGCTGCTGCTCGGCCCGCTGTTCTCGGACTCCGTGGCCGCCGTCGCGCCGGTCGCCGGTCGCGCGGGCGTGAACGCGATCGCCTTCACCAACGACCGGGCCGCGGCGGGGCGGGGCGTCTTCGTCCTCGGTCATCATCTGGAGCCGCAGATCCGGGCGGTCATAGCCTATGCGGGCGCGCGCGGCGTCCGCAGCCTCGCCGTCCTGATCCCGACCGGCAGGTTCGGCGCCCAGGCGGCCGTCGCCGCCGACGCGGCGGCGCGGGAGGCCGGCATCCGGGTGCACGAGGTCGCGGCCTATGCCGATGACGTGCCGTCGATCGACCGCGCGATTCGCCGACTCGCCCGCTACGACGGCCGCAAGGCGGCATTGCGCGAACGTCGCGCCGCGCTGAAACGGCGCGGAGATGCCGAGTCGCTCGACATTCTGGAGCGGCTGAAGACTCGCGACACGCTGGGAAATGTCGACTTCGACGCGATTCTCGTGCCGTCCGGCAGCAGTCCTGTCTACGCCATCGCGGCGCGTTTGCCGTATTACGACATTCCGAGCGACCGGGTGCGCGTACTCGGCATTTCGACCTGGGACCGGCTCGAGCTGAGATACGAGCCGGCGCTCAGGGGCGCGTGGTACGCGAGCCCAGCGACCGAGCTCGGCGGCCTGTTCAAGCGGCGCTTCGCCGCGTCGTTCGGCAAACCGCCCGGCCCGCTCGCGGCGCTCGCCTACGACGCGGCGGCGGTCGCGGCGCTGCTCGGACAGCGCCCCGGCGCGGATTTCAGCGCCCGCGCTCTGGTCGACGCGCGCGGCTTCGAGGGCGCGTCGGGCCTGTTCCGTTTCCGCGACGACGGGTTGTCGGAGCGCAGCTATGCGATCGTCGAGGTCGGGGAGGACGGGACCAAGCCGGTCAGACCGGCCAGCCGGTCGTTCGATGCCCCGCGCGCCGAGGCGCGGCTCGACGCGCGGCCCGGCACGCACTGAGCTCCGGCCGGGCGGTCAGCCGAGCAGCGCGTCGACCTCCTCGTCGGTCGGAAAGCGCCCGGTCGCGAGCTTCGACCAGGCGGTCCGGCCGTCGATGACGATCTCGAAGGCGCCGGTCGCGCCGGGCACGATCTCGACATCCTCGGCGCCGAGCGCCCCGAGCCTGTCCCTCGCACGGAGGGCGCGCGGCTCGTAGTTTCATCTCACGCAGTATTCGATCCGTATCGCCATTCCCGCTCCTCCGGCCCTCGCGAGGCCCGCCATCCTTGTCTATAGTCCACCGCTCGTCGGATCATAGGCAATAACGGCCGCCCCGCAACGCGGGGGCGGCTGTCTTGTGTATGCTCCGGACCGTCGAAGGCGTTATGTCGGAACGGCGCGATGGCTGAGCGCGCGATGCGCGGATGAGGGGCAGGTTTCGCCGCGGGGGCGCGCTGACGGCGCTCCTGATCACCGTTTTCATGGACATGGTGGGGTTCGGGATCATCATCCCGCTGACCCCGTTCTGGGCCGAGCGGTTCGGCGCCGGGCCGGCCACGGTGACGCTCCTGTTCGCGACCTATTCGGCGTTCGGTTTCGTGTTCTCGTTCCTCTGGGGCTGGGCGAGCGACAGATGGGGGCGTAAGCCCGTCCTGCTCCTGAGCCTGATGGGCTCGGTGCTCTCCTTCCTCTGGCTCGGGTTCGCCGAGGCGCTGTGGATGCTGTTCGCGGCGCGCGCGATGGGCGGCATCTTCGGCGCCAATATCGCGGTCGGCCAGGCCTATATCGCCGACGTGACACCGGAGGAGGACCGGGCCAAGGGGCTCGGCCTGTTCGGCGCCGCCTTCGGGCTCGGCTTCGTGCTCGGTCCGGCGATCGGCGGCATCCTCGCCGGCCCCGACCCGGCGAACCCGGATTTCCGCACGCCGTTCCTCGCCGCCGCCGCGATGTCGTTCGTGGGCGTCCTCTTCGGGCTCCTGTTCCTGCCGGAGCCGGAACGCCGCGAACGGTCCGGGCCGCGCTACAGCATCCCGGCCCAGCTCGCCGGGTTCACGCGCGTCCTCGCCATGCCGGCGGTCGGCATCCCGGTCCTCTGCTTCGCCATGATGGGATTCGCCATGGGCGGGCTCGAATCGACATTCGCGATATGGGCGGAGCGCGCGGTGGGCTGGGGGCCGCGCGAGACCGGCTTCTTCTTCGCCTATATCGGCGTGCTGCTGGTGATCGTGCAGGGTGGGCTGGTCGGGGTCGTGGTCAGGCTGCGCGGGGAAGCGCGGACGGCGGCCTATGGGGTCCTGGCGATGGCGGTCGGCATCGGCACGCTGCCTTTGTCCGACACGGTGACCGCGATCGTGCTCTCCGGCGCGGCGATCACGCTCGGCTACGGCCTCGGACAGCCCGCCTTCAACGCGCTGATCTCGCGCGCCTCGCCCGAAAAGTCGCAGGGCGCCATTCTGGGCGTGACGCAATCGGTCCAGAGCCTGATGCGCATCCTGGGCCCGATAACTGCCGGCGCGCTGTTCGCCGCCTGGGGGCGGGACATGCCCTATATCGCCGGTGCCGCGATCCTGGCGGTCGCTTTCGCCGTGGCGCTTACCATGGTCCGTCGCCGGGGGGTTGCCTGACGGGCGATGCAAGCCTTGCTGCGGCCATGCCCCTTGAAATTGAATCTTCGTTTATGATATTCACGCCAGACGGGTTGAAACACCAGGGTCCGGAAAGAGGTCCGACAGGGTTCCGGCCGAATGAGCGCCGATAGTCTGCAATACGCCAATTTGGCCGGCGTCATCGCTGTCCAGGCTTTTCTCTGGAACCTGCACCGCGATATCGTGGGCCTGCGGGATCGCATGGCCAGGCTGAAAGGCGATTTGCGGGAGCGCCTCGCTCGACTGGAGGGGGCGGTCGACCTCCTCACCGAATTTCTGGTCGATAGAGAACGCCGCCCGGCGGAGGCGACGGAGTGAGAAATACGCGCCGTTCGCCCCGATCCTTCGACGATAGCGCTTGGCGGATCGGCGCCGCGACCTCGGGCATGAAGCCGATGGACTGCGAGGGTTTCGCCGCCGTATCGCTCGCCACGATCCGCGGCCGCGGCGGGCAGAGTGGGCGGCGGAGTTCATGGAGCAGCTTCTTGTGACCCCCGAGTTGATCGCGATTCTGGCTGTGGGCGTCGCGCTGGCGGGCCTGTTGTGGCAGGGCCTGCGCGGCTTGGGCACTCGCATCGACCGGGTGGAAGATGCGCTCGGCGCGCGCATCGGTCGTGTGGAAGAAGAGCTGCGCGAGATCCGCGACCGGCTTAGCCGGCTGGAAGGCAAGGTGGATTTCCTGGAGGAGTATATCGTCCGCCGCAACGCGGCCGGCGCGCCCGCCGAGTAGCGGAGCGACACCGGTTCCTCGCGACGTGTCGACCGGGGAGCCGACCGGGGCAGGAACATCTTTCGCGCGCGGGCGGCAGAAATCCCCGGATTTTGGAAGAAAATAGAAAAAAATTTCTTTTAAGGAAAATTTATCCTTGACTCGGGACGCGTTTCGGGGTATATTTTCTACAATGCGAAG
>JAJDVM010000240.1 GCA_022826125.1 Defluviicoccus sp. | reverse complement strand
TCCGCCGCGCCCGCATCCCGATCAAGGGGGTAGGTCGGCACTACACGCGGATCCGGAGACGCAAAGCCCGGAAATCCGCCACTTCTCCGGCCGGAAACCCGTCAAATTAGTTGAAATGCCCGCCCAGTTGCGGAAGTCGGGCTACGGTCCTCAGGCGGCGCCGCTCCCGGTCCTTCGCGCGCGCGGAGGGGTTCGCGTCGGCCATGACGTGCTCGCTCCTGAAGTGGATGGAAATAGACACGGCGGGCGCCCCGCCGACATGCCGTCGACGGGGTACCCGGAGGGTCGTTCAGCCCCTCTGCCGGCGGTTGCAGAGGATCCCGGCTGCGAGGCTCCCCCACGCCTGGCGACCGCCGCGGGTGCGAAGGCCGGTGCAGACGATGATCTCCGTGCGGTCCGGGCGCATCGCCTCGGCCTCCTCGCGCGAGACCACGATGCGCCTGCGCTTCCGCCCGCGCTTCGCGTTCTCCGCGCCGTCCCGCACCGGGCGTATGTCGCCCGAGGCCAAGGCCTTGTAACGCTCGACCACGAAACGGTCGTCGCCGTCGAGACCGCCCCCGAAATAGTGCACCAAAAAGGTGGCCGCCGTGTTGCCGGGCATCGCCATCGCTGTCGCCATTTTCGATTCTCCTCGTGCCGGTGATGGGCGGCGGAGGGATGTCCTTCCCCGGGACACCCCAACGCCGACCGGCTCAAGGCTTCTCTAAACTCCTGCGGGCGAGAAACGGGATCGCGCGGGACGGCGGAGGATCGCCGCTACGGCGCTGGATGGCCGCGGCTGCGCATCCCGGCGACGATTTCGACATTGAACGGTTCGGAGGCGGGAAGGATTCAGTCGCGATGCGTGACTGGTTTGGGGACGAACTTCCAGCGTACCCGGCTCCAGATCAGTCGGCGCCGGGCATTTCGCCGCCCGCCATCGCGGTCTCGATCACCGTGCCGATGCGTTCCGCTGCCGCCTCTACCTCGGGGTCCCTGACATGGGCGTAGCGGAGCGTCATCCTCGGGTCCGCGTGGCCCAGCATCCTGGCCACCGTCGACAGCGCGACGCCCCGGGCCACCGCCTGGCTCGCTACCGTATGCCGGAGATCGTGAACCCGGACATCCTCGATGCCGGCCTCCTCCCGCGCGAGCTCCCAGGTCCTCATGTTGTCGGAGTTGCGCGGCCTCGATGGGTCCGCCGGAGAGGGGAACACGTATGCGTTGCCATTTCGCGGCTGGCGGGCAAGGATGGCACGCGCCGGATCGCTCAGCCAGACGGTCCGCGGCCCGGTCTTGGCGCGCTCCAGCCGGAGCGTCTCGCCGTCGACCTCGGACCATTTCAGCTTCTGGATCTCGCCCTTGCGGCAGCCGGTCAGCAGCAGCAGGCGGACGATGTCGGCCTGCGCCAGCCGCGAGGGCCGCTCCTCGACCAGCCGGTCGAGCGCGCGGTGGAGCCGCTCGATCTCCCCGGCCGACAGGAAGCGGGTCAGTTTGGTGCGGGGGTTCCTTCTGATGCCCCTGGTCGGATCGGCCGATATCACGCCGGTGGCGATCGCCGCGTTGAGGATCTGGCGGAGCACCTGGAGCGCGTTGTTCGCCTCGTTCGGGACGGTCCTGCTGTAGGCGTCGAACCAGCGTTCGACCTCGACCCGCCCGATCCGGTCGAGCGGCCGGGCGCCGAACGCCGGCAGGAGCTGCTTCCGCAGCGTCCGGTCCACGGCGTTGCGCCGAGACTTCCCCCACCGGGCGCTGGCCGAGGACCGCCACTCTCCCAGCACGAAGTCCCGGAACAGGGGAGCGGGAGGCGGGATCGTCCCGTCAGGGCCGACCCTGTCCTGGAGCGCCCGGCATTCGCGCCTGGCATCCTCGACGGTGATCACCGCGGCCGGGCCGACGGTCTCGCGCATCGCCGCGCCGTCGGCGTGCCAGTGCCAGACGAAGCTGCGATGCCCCGAAGGGCGCACCCGGACACCGAGCCCGGCAACCCGGCTGTCCCAGACGATGTATTCCGTCCTTCCCGGCTTCAGCCGCGCGACCCCGGCATCGGTCAGGCGGGTTCTCCGCTTCCGGTCCGTCATGACTGGCCTCCGGAGAGAACCGGGGCAAGCGCGTCGACCGCCTCGCGCACCGACGCGTCGGAGAGGTGGGCGTATTTCAGGGTGGTCTCGGCGCACTCGTGACCGAGCAGGCGGCCCAGCGTCCGGACCGACTCGCCGTTCAGGAGCGCGATGCTGGCGTACGAGTGTCGCAGATCGTGCATCCGCACGTCCTCCAGACCGGCCTCCGCGCGGACCCGCAGCCAGAAGCCGTGCAGCCAGGGCTGCCGCGCGCCGCGCCTCATCCCCCGGAACACAGCCCGCCCGGTCCGGGGCAGCCGGTCGAGCACGTCCCGCGCCGCCCGGCAGAGCCACACCGTGCGCGGGCCGGTCTTCGAATCCGGCAAATACAGCCTGCCCTCGCGGTAGGAGCGCCATTCGAGACCGAGGATCTCCGAGCTGCGGCACCCGGTGAGAACGAGCAGCCTGACCGCCGCCACATGAAACGGGCGATCCGCCTCGTGGCGGTCGAGGACCTCGGAAAGCCGGCGGTATTCCTCGGGGGACAGGAACCGCTCCGACCGCCCCCGGGGGTAGCGCCGGATGCCCTTGCAGGGGTTGCTGTCCTCCGGCCTGTAGCCCCAGGCTTCGGCCTGCTGCATGATCACCGACAGGATCGGCGCGGCGCGGTTCGCCGCCGCGGGCGTGGCGTGCAGCGAGCGGAACCACGCCTGCACCTCCTCGCGGGTTATCTCCGCGATCGGGCGTCCGGCGAAACAGGGCAGGATCTGTCTCCTGAGATAGACCCGGTTGACCCTGAGCGTCTTGGGCTTCCAGCGCCGGCCGTAGCGCTCGAAGACCTCCTCGGCGACGGTCTCGAACAGGGGATCGCCGGGCTCGGTGGCCTCCGGGTTCCTGCCCTCGCGCAGCGCGGCCAGCATCGACCTCGCGCGGGCGCGGGCGTCGGGCTCGGTCATGACCGCCGCGTCGCCGACCGTCTTCCAGACCCGCCTGCCCAGATGCTGGCTGTGGATGAAATATCGCCTGGCGCCCGACGGCATGACCCGGACGCCGTACCCCTTCAGTTCGGTGTCCCTGACGGTCTGCACCCCGCGGCGTGGGCGAAGGGCGTCCACCCGGCGCTGGGTGAGGCGAAATTCCGGCATGATCGCACGTCTCCGATCTGTTGCGCGGGGGTGCGAAAAGCGAACGGCTTTCGCCCCCTGTTGCATTCCAATCGGAAAAATGTCTCAATCATGTCAGTCACTTAGCACCGAAGGTGCGGCCCGGCGTGTACTTGCCGAAGAACGGGTTGAATCCCTTGGGAAGCCAGGCGCGCTCGTCTTCCGCGATGGACCCGCTGTCCTGGGGCAGGCCCTTCTTTCTGCCGAGCCTGAGCGCGTTCAGCACGATCGCCGAGGACACCGGGCCGCAGAAGATCTTGTTGTCCTGGCTGACGAAGTGATTGCTGAGGGGGAAGAAATCCTTCCTGTGAGCGGAGCGGGCAAACCGTTCCGCGCTCTCCTCCGAGTCCCAACCGACGAGAGGGGCGGTGGGCGCGGCCGCGCTTTCCGGCGCGCCGGCGGCGAGGACCCACGCGAGCGGCAGGAGCCAAAGGGCGGTTCGCGGCTTCATCGGACGTCTCCTTCTTCCTCGATTCTTCGGGCCAGCATGCGGCGGAAAGCGAGCCCCGGCCCGTCCACGTTGATGTCGATGGAGAAAGCGTCCGGTTGCCGGTCGATATTCGCCTGCTGGGCGCCGAGGATGGAAATGTCCTCGCCGAAGACGCGGCGGAAGTCGACCCGGAAGCTCTCGTCCATCGCGGGGTCGTCGAGCGCGAAGCTCCTGGCGTGTGCGTAGAAATAGTGCGTGGTGGTCTCGGTCTCGGGCGTCATGGCGTTGAGGTTGAAGAACTCGACCTTGGTGCCGTCCGGCGCGTCGGCCCCGCCCGTACCGGGCGGCGCGCATCCGGCGTGGACGGTGTTGTAGGCCGGCAGCGTCGAGACCGCGACCTGCCAGCGGTCGACATTGCCCTCGAACCCGCCCATCCGGCCGTAGAGCGGCGGCGGCGGCGAATCCTCCACCATCCGCGACATGCGGACGAAATCCTCGCCGCGCTCGCTGAGAATCGGGAAGTCGGCGACGTTGCCGGTGCCGATCGAGCCCGCGTGCACGTAGGCGACGTGCGAGAGATCGAGCAGGTTGTCGTTGAGCAGCAGGTAGCTCGCCTCGACATGGAACGGCGGGCCGCCCCGGACCGGGCGCCATTCGGGGTGGTCCATCCACCGCCAGGCGGGCACCGACGCGGGATCGGCGGCGTCCGGATCGCCCATCCAGATCCACACCCAGCCGCGCACCTGCGGTGCTAAGTAGTTGATAAATGGTCGTTTTCTTCTCCCAACCATTGTTGCAGCCGGACGGATGCCGATGCCTTCCGTTCCCCGGCTGCAACTCCAACCGGGAGAACGATATTGGCCAGAATCATCCTTACCGACGCCCGCGTCAGGGCACTGAAGCCGCGCGGGACCGCCCGCGACATCCGCGACGCCAGCCTCAAGGGTTTCGGCGTCCGCTTCCTGCCCTCGGGCAGGAAGCGCTTCTTCGTCCATAGCCAGCATAAGGGAGAGCGCGTCTGGAAAATCGTCGGCGACGCCGCGGACATGAGCGTGCACGACGCGCGTTCGCGCGCCCGCGAGATGCTGGCCGCGATCCGCCGAGGCGAGACCCCAGGTTTCGCGGAGACCCTGTTCGAGGATTTCGCCGAGACCGTGTTCCAGCGCCACGCCAGGGTCTGGAAGAAGGGAACGCTTGCCGTCAACCGGGGCTATCTCAGGAACCAGATCCTGCCCCATTTCGCGGGACGCCCGGTGGCACAGATCGACCGCCTCGAGGTCGTCGCATGGTTCGCCGCGCTGCGCACGACGCCGGCGGCGGCGGACCGGTCCATGCCCATCCTCTCCGTCATCATGCGCGAGGCCGAAGCGATGGGGCTCAGGCCCGAGGGCTCCAATCCCTGCAAGGGTATCCGGCGATACCGCCGCAAGGGCCGCGAGCGGTTCCTCTCCGACGAGGAGGTTCGTTGCCTGTCGAAGACGCTTGCGGCGCATGAGACGCACGCCCCCCTCGCGGTCGCCGCGATCCGTCTTCTCCTGCTCACCGGCTGCCGCAAGAACGAAATCCTCACGCTGCGATGGTCCGACTACCGGGAGGGCCATCTCTTCCTCCGCGATTCCAAGACCGGTCCCCGTACCGTGTGGCTGTCGAGTCCGGCACGGCGCATCCTCGATCGCATCGAGAGGTCCGGCCCATGGGTCTTCCCGAGACCCCGGGGGAGGGGGCCGCGCACGGATGGCTGGCTGCACGAATTTTGGGACCGGATCCGCGCCGAGGCCGGGCTTGCCGATGTCCGCATCCACGATCTCCGCCATACCCATGCCAGCATCGCCCTCAAGAACGGCGAGAGCGTATTGGCCATCGCCAGGCTGCTCGGACACAACAGCCCCGAGACCACCCTCAAATACACCCACGCCGCCGACGCCATGGTGCGCGAGGCCACCGAGACCGTCGGCAACGCGCTGGCAGGAGCCGAACGATGACGCAACGCATCCGCCTCACCGACGCCGCCGTCGTCCGTCTCAGGCCGCGCGAGCGGGAATATACCGTCTGGGACAGCCGCGTGCCCGGCCTCGGGGTCAGGGTGCGCCCGACCGGCGGGAAGAGCTTCGTGCTGCTGCGCGATGTCGGGAGTCGTACAAGACGCCTCTCCATCGGCCCGGTCTCCACCATGACCGTCGCCGAGGCGCGCAGGGAATGTCTCGCCCGGCAGGCCGAGCCCGAGCCGGAAAGGGAGAAAGCGCACCCCGTTCCCCTGTTCGGGGAGTTCGCGTCCGGCGAGTGGATGGATGCGCATTGGGAGAGGTACAAGCCCTCGACCCGGAGGATGATGAGGCACCTCCTGGACAAGCGCCTTCTTCCCGCCTTTGGATCGAAGCCGCTCGACCGCATCGATCCTGCGAGCATCGCGCGCTGGTTCGACGAGTTCAGCCGCACCGCGCCCGGCAACGCCAACCACGGGCTCGACCTGCTCCGCCAGATCGTCAATTTCGCCATCGCCCGGGGCCATCTCGAAACCAACCCGGCGCGGGGCATCCGCAGGAACCCGAGTACCCCGCGCACCCGCTTCCTGTCGCGCGAGGAGATCGACCGTCTGTTCGATGTCCTCGACCGCCAGACCCGGAAGACCCACCGGGAACAGGCGGACATAATCCGCCTTCTTCTGCTCACCGGATGCCGCAGGGGAGAGATCATGCGGCTGCGCTGGTGCGAGGTCGACGGTGACAGGCTGCTGCTCGCCGACGCCAAGACTGGCCCGAGAACCGTTCCGCTCAACAGCCGAGCCGGGAACGTCCTCGAACGTCAGCCTCGCGGCGACAGCCCTTTTGTCTTCCCCTCGCCGCGCGATCCGTCCCGGCCCCGCGGACCCCATCTCGGGCTTTGGTACCGCGTGCGCAGGGAGGCGGGTATTGAGGACGTCAGGCTTCACGATCTCCGCCATACGCACGCCAGCCACGCGGTGATGAACGGCGTCCCGGTGCCCGTGGTCTCGCGTCTGCTCGGACACTCCAGCGTCGGCATGACGCTCAGATACGCCCATCTTGGGGACCGGGAAATCGAGGAAGCGGCGGAAAGGATAGGCATCGCCATCGACGCGATCATGGACGACCGAGGCAGATCGTGACCATCACGGCCACCAGCCGTGATGCGCTGAACCACGCCGCGCGCCCGTTGTTCGCGAAACAAAATACCGTTTTCAAACAACGGGTTGCGACGCTTCCTCTATCCGGTCCCTTCCTCCTCGACTTCAAACACCGTCGCCCTGTTCAGGATACGATCTTAACCTCCGATGGGACGAGATCGCCGCGCTATCCGAGGACGGCGCGAGCGCGCGCATCGACGACACCAAGACCGGGCCGCACACCATCTGGTTCGGGCCGGAAGCGGCGAAGCTGGTCACGGCGCTGCCCCGCGCGGACGGCGCGGCGCGGGTGTTTCCCGAAGACCTCACATCCCATCGCCTCTACACGTTCTGGTGCGGCATCCGCGAGGAAGCCGGGCTGCCCGGCATCCACGACTGTCAGCACACATGGGCATCGCAGGGCGTCATGAACGGCGTGGGCCTCCCCACGGTCAGTAGGCTGCTCGGACACAGGCGGCTCGCCACAACTGCGATCTACGCGCATCTCGACCACAACGCCTTGCAGGCCGCGGCAGAGAAGACAGCAGGCAGAATTGCGAAGGCGATGGGTTACAGCGTTCGTGAGGTGGATGAGGCAAGATGATATCGTTGGATTTCGTTAACCCGAATTCGTCGCTGAAATCTTGTCTCGTCTCCGTTTCATAATGAAGGTGATTTCCTGATAAGGCGGAACTAAGTCGATATCAAAACCGGGGATCACGCCCCGCGAAATCAATATATGCCAATTTCGACTGCCCCAACTCTGACGTTCTTCCGGACCTCCGGCGGGGTGCACGCTCGTTCTATTTTGCACCCATCCAGCTCCGTAGACTTCAATTCTCTGTTCCGGAACACTGTGCCGTTCTCTGCCGCCAGTCGGTTCAAATTTGGGATGTTCACCCCGCAAGAATTTTCCCCTTAGATCTGGAGTTTCATTCTTGCCGTCACAGGGCACCCATCCTTGTGGAATCGGATCATTTCCCTGATGCCAAGCAATGATTGTGCCTTCAGGCAAGTCTCCCGCCACGTTCCCCACCTCAGTCTTCAAGGCATATCTGTTGTCGAGATACCCTTGAACCCCGAAAGCCGATCCAATGATCGCGATTAGTCCCACGATTGCGGCAATAGTCTTGTTCATGTTTCCTCCGCGCGCCACTTTCCATCCAGCGCATTCAGAACCAGCAGATTCCGCAACGCTTCGTCCTCGCTGACCTAATCCGGTCTATTCGGCACGAGGCGAGGATGTAGTGGCGGACATGGTCTAACTCATCGATATCGTGTAGAAATTCGTTGCCCAGCGCATTTCCGCCTGAGCAACGAGAGCGCCACGCCCGCCATGACCGAGGATACTCTCCTCCCGTTCGATCTTCCAGCCGTACAACGCAAGAAGGTGACCGCCGATTTCGTCGGCGGGTCGATCAACGCCCACTACGACACCCGCTGTTTCTTGCCGGTTCTACGAGGGGACATACTGCGCCCGCGGACAATCGGAAAATCTGATCAAGCAGCACAAGGTCCAGCTCGCCTCCGGCCGCACCTCGTGCCAGAGCCCGCTCGCCAACCAGTTCCGGCGATCCTCCACACCGCGGCCTACTGGCTAATGCTCGCGCTCCGCGACGCGGTGCCGCGCCGGATGCCACTCGCCTGGTCCGAGTTCGCACCCCTCCGCCAGCGATTGCTCAAAAGCCTGCCCCGGATCCGTTCCAAGGTCGGCGCCCGAGTGATCGAGAAGGCCGCGCGCGTCCGCATTCACTTCGCTTCGGCCTGTCCCGGCGCCGCCCTGTTCCGCCTGCTGGTAGGCTGGCTCACCGCCTCGGGACCCTGACCGCCGGGGCGTAGTGCCCCGCCAAGCCCGGACCTCCCAATCCCGACACCAAAAACCTCAGACACCGGCACCGCAAAGGCGCTGAACGCCGCCCCCTGCGCGCTCAAAATCAGGCGATAAACGCGTCGTCTCGCGAATAAGTCGAACTAATCTGACGACTCGTCATCAGCCTTGGGGTGGACAACCATCATAGGACGGAGCTTGTCGTAGAGGGGCCGATTGTGCCGTCGTTCATTCAAGTGTCCACGTATGACGAAGGCACAAATGTCCGCCAGTTGGAGAAGGGGTGATTCCTTCTTTCCGGCGAAATGCGGTGTATCACGAATGTGCCTAAAGGGAAGATATTCCCGTTCTTCTCCTTCGTGGGGGACCGTTTTATTCTGTGCCCATGACTGCACCTGCCGTAGGGTTTTCCTAACTATGGGCCGGTCTTCAGCAATGAGCAGAGCCACTTCTGTAGGCCACAATTGACGCATGATCTTCTCAATCCGACACGCACATTCGAGGAACGCTATGGAGTGGACAACTGCGTCTCTCTCAGATTCTTCGATAGGAGCTCCCGATGACTTGGTAAGCTGTCTGTTGCGAGGACAGCAACCAAACAAAATTGGCAGATCGCATTGCGAGGGAATTCGTACGAGATCGTGAAGAATTTCGCATCGCCGAGAGAGCGGCCACACGTCACGATCCTTGAAGTACTTTGTCCCGCTCCAAATGTTCGTGGCGTGGAAGA
This sequence comes from Defluviicoccus sp., assembly GCA_022826125.1. Lineage (GTDB taxonomy): Bacteria > Pseudomonadota > Alphaproteobacteria > MPNO01 > MPNO01 > MPNO01. Next base: position 14,495 of record JAJDVM010000240.1, on the reverse strand, counting down.
AGAAATTCTCGTGATCTGCCTCCGGGATGTGCTTTCTGACTAGCTGCTCTAAACGTTCTTCAACAGCGATCATCTGATGATCGGCATCAATGATAACGCCAGCAACTAGGGCCAGAGGCTCCCTTCGGGATGTTCCGCTTTCGTCCAGATAGACAACACGCACGAGCGGCCGCCTCGCTAATGGCGAGCCGTCAAATGCTCGCCTCCTATGACGTGAGGAAGCAATCATATCACGAATCTTCCGGATTTGGCACGGCATGTTTCTCGCGATGCGGTCATTCAGCCCATGCCAGCGCACTTCCATCATTGGGGTCATTTCTGAACTCGATACACCCGGGTTTGCAAATTTTCCGCCAGCACAGCTGCCACTAGCGGGACCAGCGGCTGCAATTCTATCAGACGATTGCGCGTGGCGAGCATGATGATAACCGGGATTGGCAGCGCGTCGAGGTTCTGCTGATGCTGGATACCGCGATCAACGGTGATCATCGCGTCGAAGCCCTCGCGGGCGGCCAGCGACAGCACCCGGCCGTTCCCGGCATCGGCCCAGCCTTGATCGAGGCAAGGAAACCGTCTCCCGTACCCTTATGGCCATGAATTGTTCCGCCCGCAGCTTTGACAGGAATAGTTAATATCTGTTATATTCAGTGAAATTGTCACCAACAGAGAGGCCAGCTATGCCAACATTCTCGATCAGTCTCACCGACGTCGAAAACGGGCGCCTTAATGAAGTACGTGAGGAAATGCAGAATACGTTTGTCGGCGTGTCGATCTCCAAGAACGATGTCGTCAAGTACCTCATGTTTGGGCGCAGCGACAAGCATGAGGCCCGGTTGTGGGACGTCTTTCTTGAGTCCCTGACAGCGGATGTCGCCGAAGCCCTGCACGCGCTGGGCGTGGATGGCGACGAAATCACGATGGTGCTGCTGCGGCTCAGTGAGGCTCATGCCAAGTCCCGCGATCTTCATTTGCCGAAGATGGTTGCCACGAACATCGTGCCGGGCCGAATGTAAGGGCGGCTATGAAGTACGTCGATGACCTGATCCAAGAGGCAAATGGCTGGAGGGCCGCCGAGCACTGGATGCAGAGGCAGGCGAGCCACGAGCTTGCGGAGCCCCGCCGGGATCGGGCCGCAGCCGAACGACGCAGGGGCGATTCCGATTGCGGAGAGTGACCTCATAGGGTCTTGCTCGTCGAGCAATACTCCGTCAAAAGGGCGACGACGCTGGGAGAATAGCGGACGATGAGCAACGGCGACCTGAATTGGATCGCGAACTACATCTGGGGGATCGCGGACGATGTGCTGCGGGACCTCTATGTCCGCGGCAAATACCGTGATGTGATCCTGCCGATGACCGTGCTGCGTCGGCTGGATGCGGTGCTGGAAGATGGCAAGCAGGCCGTTCTCGACATGAAGACCGCGCTCGACTCCTCCGGGGTGGTGGAGCAGGACGCCGCCCTGCGGCAGGCGGCGGGGCAAGCTTTCTACAACGCCTCGCAGTTCGCGCTCCGCGACCTCCGCGCCCGCGCCAGCCGCCAGCGGCTGGAAGCCGATTTCCGGGACTGGCTCGACGGTTTCTCACCCAACGTGCAGGACATCCTCGACAGCTTCGAGTTCCGCAACCAGATCCCGCGCCTCTCCCGGGCCGACGCGCTCGGCACGCTGATCGAGAAGCTCACCTCGCCCGACATCAACCTGAGCCCCGAGCCAGTGCTGAACGCGGACGGCGGCAAGCGCCTTCCCGGCCTCGACAACCACGGCATGGGCACGATCTTCGAGGAGCTGGTGCGCCGGTTCAACGAGGAGAACAACGAGGAGGCGGGCGAGCACTGGACCCCGCGCGACGCCGTGCGGCTGATGGCGAAGCTCGTGTTCCTCCCGGTCGCCGACGAGATCGAGTCCGGCACCTACCTGCTCTACGACGGTGCCTGCGGCACCGGCGGCATGCTGACCGTGGCCGAAGAGACCTTGCAGGAGATCGCCGACGAACGCGGCAAGCAGGTCTCCACCCATCTCTACGGCCAGGAGATCAACGCCGAGACCTATGCCATCTGCAAGGCCGACCTGCTGCTCAAGGGCGAAGGCGAGGCCGCCGACAACATCGTCGGCGGGCCGGAGCATTCCACGCTCGCCAACGACGCCTTCCCGTCTCGCGAGTTCGACTTCATGCTCTCCAACCCGCCCTACGGCAAGAGCTGGAAGACCGATCTCGAGCGCATGGGCGGCAAGAAGGACATGCGCGACCCGCGTTTCGTGATCGAGCACGGCGACGATCCCGAATACTCCTTGGTCACCCGCTCCAGCGACGGCCAGATGCTGTTTCTCGCCAACAAGCTCTCCAAGATGAAGCAGCGTACCCCGCTCGGCAGCCGCATCGCCGAGGTGCACAACGGCAGCTCGCTGTTCACTGGTGACGCGGGTCAGGGCGAGAGCAACATCCGCCGCTGGATAATCGAGAACGACTGGCTGGAAGCGATCGTCGCCCTGCCGCTCAACATGTTCTACAACACCGGCATCGCTACTTACATCTGGGTGCTCACCAACCGCAAGCTCGCGCACCGCAGGGGCAAGGTGCAGCTCGTCGACGCCACCTCCTGGCATCGGCCGCTCCGCAAGAATCTCGGCAAGAAGAATTGCGAGCTGGGCGAGGCCGATATCGCCCGCATCTGCGAGACCTTCCTCGCCTTCGAGGAGAACGAGCACAGCAGGATCTTCGACAACGCCGCCTTCGGCTACTGGAAGGTGACGGTCGAGCGGCCGCTCCGCATCGAGGAGGCGGACCCGAACCGCGCCTACAAGGCCGCCGAGATCAAGGAACTCAGGGAGCACGGGACGCGGGGCGAGGATGCGCCGCCCGTCATAAGGAAGATCCACGGTCGGGGAACGGGGACCGACCCGCTGCGCGGCCTGTTCGAGACAACCATCGGCGGCAGTCCCGCCGTGGTGGAGTACGAACCCGACACCGAGTTGCGCGACACCGAGCAGATTCCGCTACAGGAAGAGGGCGGCATCGAAGCGTTCCTTCGCCGCGAGGTCCGGCCGTATGCCGGCGACGCATGGTATCGGCCCGATAGCGTCAAAATCGGCTACGAGATCAGCTTCAACCGTTATTTCTACAAGCCGCAGCCGATGCGCACGCTGGAGGAGATACGGGCCGACATCCTCGCCCTCGAGAGGGAAACCGAAGGCTTGCTCGGCGACATTCTGGGGACGGCCGACGCATGATCGACGGTCTCAGGCCCTATCGCGCAATGAAGGATTCCGGCGTGGACTGGCTGGGCGAGGTGCCTGTGCATTGGGACGTGCGACGGCTTGGTCAGTTCGGGACCTTCTCGAAAGGCAACGGGGGCAACAAGGAAGACGAAGTCTCGGCGGGGATCCCCTGCATCCGTTACGGAGACCTGTACACGACGCATCAACACTTCATCCTGAATAGCCGGTCGTTCGTCTCCAGCGACGTGGCCAAGGAATACACTCCACTCAGATTTGGCGATGTGCTGTTCGCAGCCTCGGGAGAGACGGTAGAAGAAATAGGCAAGTCGGCCGTGAATCTGCTCCGGTCCGAAGCCTGCTGCGGTGGGGACGTAATCCTGTTTCGGTCGAAACGAGAGGTCGAACCGCGATACATGGGGTACGCGACCGACTGCCTGCCCGCAGCGGAGCAAAAGGCCACCATGGGACGAGGTATTACCGTAATCCATATCTATGCGGATCAACTCAAGCGGTTGAGCCTGGCGCTTCCGCCCCTTCCCGAACAGACCGCCATCGTCCGTTTCCTCGACCACGCCGACCGGCGCATCGGGCGCTACATCCGCGCCAAGGAGAAGCTGATCGCGCTTCTGGAGGAGCAGAAGCAGGTCATGGTGCACGAAGCCGTGACGGGCCGGATCGATTTCCGCACTGGCAAGCCCTATCCCGCCTACAAGCCCTCCGGTATCGAGTGGCTGGGACAGGTGCCGGCGCACTGGCAAGTCGTTAGGAATGGACGGCTTTTCACCCAGAGAAACGAGATCGGATTCGCCGGACTACCAATCCTGGAAGTATCTCTGAGAACCGGTGTTCGCGTTCGCGACTTGGAGAATTCGGGTCGCAAACAGATCATGTCGGATCGCAATATGTACAAGCGGGCTGTCAAAGGGGACATCGCCTACAACATGATGCGAATGTGGCAGGGCGCAGTCGGAACGGCCCCGGTCGATGGTTTGGTCAGCCCAGCATATGTTGTTGCCAAACCGCTGGCAGGGACTGAGTCACGCTATTTCAGCGCTTTGTTCCAGACCCCTGCATATATGTCGGAGGTCGACAAATTTTCCCGCGGGATCGTCAAGGATCGTAACCGGCTCTATTGGGAAGACTTCAAGCAGATGCCGACTCCCTGTCCGAAGCCGAGCGAGCAGGTTCTCATCGCCGATGCTATCGATAAGGGCCTGGCAACCATAGACGAGCGGATTCATCTAGCAGAGCGCCAGATCGACCTTTTCCGCGAATACCGCACCCGCCTGATCGCCGACGTGGTGACCGGCAAACTCGACGTACGCGAAGCGGCGGCCGCGCTGCCCGAAAAACTGGACGACCAGGATGTGGTGGAAGGCAATTTCGCAGAGCCGGACGGAAGGGACCAAGTCGATACCGGTCACAGCCGACGGACGGATTTCCCGGCCGCACGAGAGGAGATGATCGCATGACCGATTGGAAGACGTGCCCGGCGGTGGAACGCAACCCCCGCAGGATCAGCGGAGCCTGGGCCTTCGCCGGAACGAGAGTGCCAGTATACGCGCTCTTCGAGAACCTCGCCACCGGCGCCACGGTCGACGAATTCGTCGAATGGTTCCCCGGCGTGGACAGGCAGCAGGTTCTCGCGGTGCTCGATCACGAGGCAAGCTCGCTCAGGGAGGAAGCGGCGCCTTGAAGCTGCTGTTCGATCAGGGAACGCCAGCGCCGCTGCGGAACCTCCTCCCGGAACATTCCGTGGACACGCTGGCGGAAAGGGGCTGGTCGGACAAGGACAACGGCGAGCTGCTCGACCTCGCGGAACTAGAGGGGTACGAGGTTCTTGTGACGACCGATCAGAACCTTCGCCACCAGCAGAACCTGGAGGGCCGGCGACTCGGCGTCGTCGTGTTGCTCGCCACGGCCTGGTCGGAGGTTCGTCTCCGCGCGGCCGAAATCCGCCAGGCGATCGCGGCGATCCACCCCGGCGAGATCGCCGAGGTGCCCATAAGGGTCGAGTGACGTGGTAACGGACACTACCGAACAGGGTCTCGAACGCCTGATCTGCACGGCGCTGGCCGGCCATCCCTGCGATCCGCCGCCGGGCGGCGCGGCCGAGTCGACCGCCGGCCATGGCGGCGTGGGCTGGAGCGGCGGCAGCCACCGGGATTACGACCGCGAGTACTGTGTCGATCTCGTCCAGCTCGCCGCCTTCCTGCGCGCCACCCAGCCGGAGACCGCCGAGGCGCTGGCGCTCGACGAGGACGGGCCCACACGCCGCAAATTCCTGGCGCGGCTTCAGGGCGAGGTCTCGAGGCGGGGTACCGTGGATGTGCTGCGCCGCGGAATCAGGCACGGTGCGCACGATCTGGACCTGTTCTACGGCACGCCGTCGCCGGGCAACGAACAGGCCAGGGAACGCTTCGAGCTAAACCGCTTCACCGTCACCCGGCAGCTTCGCTACAGCCGCGACGAGACGCAGCGGGCGCTCGACATTGCGCTCTTCATCAACGGCCTGCCGGTCGTCACCTTCGAGCTCAAGAACAACCTGACCAAGCAGACGGTGGCCGACGCGGTCGAGTAATACGGGAGAGACCGGGACGCGCGCGAGAAGCTGTTCGAGCTCGGCCGCTGCGTCGCCCATTTCGCGGTGGACGAGAGCGAGGCGCGTTTCTGCACCCATCTCCAGGGCAAGGCGTCATCGTTCCTGCCCTTCAACCGCGGCTGGAACGACGGCGCCGGCAATCCTCCCAACCCGAGGGGGATCAAGACCGACTATCTCTGGCGCGAGGTGCTGACGCGCGACAGCCTGACCGACATCCTCGAGAACTACGCCCAGCTCGTGGAACGGCGGGACGAGAAGGCGGGCCGCGGGAGACGGACGCAGGTCTGGCCCCGTTACCATCAGCTCGACGTGGTGCGCCGGCTGCTGGAAGACGCCGAAGAGCACGGCGCGGGCCGGCGCTACCTGATCCAGCACTCGGCCGGCAGCGGCAAGAGCAACTCGATTGCATGGCTGGCGCACCAGTTGATCGGGCTCGAGAAGGACGGCGTTTCGGTCTTCGATTCGATCATCGTGGTCACCGACCGGCGCATCCTCGACCGCCAGATCGACGACACGATCAGGCAATATGCCCAGGTCGGCGCCACGGTGGGCCACGCCGACCGTTCGGGCGACCTGCGCCGCTTCATCGAGACGGGCAGGAAGATCGTCATCTCGACGGTCCAGAAGTTCCCCTTCATCCTCGACGAGATCGGCAACCAGCAGCGCGGGCGGCGCTTCGCCATCGTCATTGACGAAGCGCACTCCAGCCAGGGTGGACGCACCAGCGCGGCGATGGCGCAGGCGCTCTCCGAGGCAGGCGCGGAGGGCGAGGACGAGACCTTCGAGGACCGGATCAACCGCCTGATGGAGTCGCGCAAGCTGCTCCCGAACGCGAGCTATTTCGCGTTCACCGCCACGCCCAAGAACAAGACCCTGGAGATATTCGGCGAACCTGAGCCGCGGCCGGAAGGCACGATCAGACACCGCGCATTCCACGGCTACACGATGAAGCAGGCGATCCAGGAGGGCTTCATCCTGGACGTGCTGGCGCATTACACGCCGGTGAGGAGCTACTACAAGCTCGCCAAGACGATCGAGGACGACCCGGAATACGACGCGGGCAAGGCCCGGAAGAAGCTGCGGCGCTTCGTCGAGGGACACGACCATGCGATCCGCCTCAAGGCCGAGATCATGGTGGACCATTTCCACGAGCAGGTGCTCTCGCGGAACAGGATTGGCGGCGAGGCGCGGGCGATGGTGGTCACCAACGGGGTCGACCGCGCGATCCAGTATTTCCACGTCATCCGCGACTATCTGAAGGAGCGCAAGAGCCGGTATCGGGCGATCGTGGCCTTCTCTGGCGATCGCGAGTTCGGCGGCGCAACGGTGAACGAGGCGTCGCTGAACGGTTTTCCGTCCAACCGGATCGCCGAAACGATCCGGGAGGATCCGTACCGCTTCCTCGTCTGCGCGGACAAGTTCCAGACCGGCTACGACGAGCCGCTGCTGCACACGATGTACGTGGACAAGACGCTGTCCGGCGTTCAGGCGGTGCAGACGCTCTCGCGCCTCAACCGGTCGCATCCGAAGAAGCACGACGTGTTCGTGCTGGACTTCCTGAACGACGCCGGGACCGTCCGAGACGCGTTCGCGGACTTCTACCGCGCGACGATCCTTTCCGACGAAACCGACCCCGACAAGCTGCACGATCTGCAAGCTGCCCTGGACGGGGCGCAGGTATACGCGCCCGACCGAGTCGAGGAGTTCGTGCGCCGCTACCTCGATGGCGCCGAGCGCGACAGGCTCGATCCGATCCTCGACGAGTGCGTGGCCGCCTACATGCGCGATCTCGACGAGGACGGGCAGGTCGCGTTCAAGGGCAAGGCCAAGGGGTTCGTGCGGACCTACGCGTTCCTCTCCTGCGTCCTGCCCTGGACCGACCCCGCATGGGAAATGCGCTCGATCTTCCTCAACTTCCTGATCCCCAGACTGCCGTCACCCCGCGAGGACGACCTGTCCAGGGGGATTCTCGACGCGATCGATATGGACAGCTACCGGGTCGAGAAGAAGGCGGTCCAGAAGATCATGCTTCCGGACGAGGATGCCGAGATCGAGCCGGTGCCGCCCGGCGGAGGCGGTCGCGCCCCCGACCCCGACATGGACCGGCTGTCCAACATCGTCAGGAACTTCAACGACCTCTTCGGCGGCATCGAGTGGGAGGACGCCGACCGCGTCGCGCAACTGGTCACCGAGACGATCCCCGAGCGGGTGGCCGCCGACGCCGCCTTCAGGAACGCCCGGAAGAATTCCGATACGGAGAATACCCGCATCGAGCATGATCGGGCCCTGGAGCGCGTGATGACCGCGATGATGAAGGACGACAATCAGCTCTTCAAACAGTTCATGGACAATGACGGCTTCAAGCGCTGGCTGACCGACACTGTGTTCGGGCTCGCCAGCGAGCAGGCGGGCGCGCCGTGAGCCGGATAAAATGCGGCGCTCCGGGATGGGGCGACAAGGAGCCTCGATGAACCGCTCATGGCCCCCTGCACAAAAGTGCTTCAACCGAAATCGCCACCTGCTTCAACCGCTTCGATTGCTATTGGCCGGAGCCACAGTTGCCGCGCGTATCTCGACACCCGCCGGAGAACAGCGCCTTCTTCACCGCACCCAATAGAGCGAGCTAGAAATTGCCCGAGCGCATACGAACCAGCTCATCCACCACGAGCTGCATTGGGAGATCGAAGAAATCGAACAAGGCGTAAAGAGGCGCCAGCAAGGGATGTATAATTTCCGGTAAGTTCACGTCAATCGCCTGCGCTTCCACGTGTGTAACCAAAGAAATTGAGTTTTGTCGAGCGACCTGGCCATGCGGCAGGCTGCGACTCGGGTCGACGCTTATTAAACATCTTCCATCCAATCCTGAATACCGCGCCATGAATCTGATCGACGTCGGCCCTTCAAACAGCTTGGCGGCCAAACTTTGTGCGTGGAGCATCGCTTCGCCCACGCGCCATACGGGAAGGCTGATATCGAACGCCGTGGCCGGCCCGATCCGAGTCAGGCCAAGTGGCTTCTCCTCCATCGTGTCTTCCTGATAGCCCCGAAGAAGGAACGCCAATCCTTCGGGGTGAATGCGCCAGAAATCGGAATGCGCCGCGTCATGCTCTTTGAGGGAACGCCGGGGGTCGTTGCCAAGCCAGCATTCTACCGCGCCGTCCATGGGGTACGGCTCGATCCCTTCGCGCGTCGGGTACCAGAACGGCGGCCATCCGGTGTGCCTGACGGCACTGGCTCGCAATAGCGCGGGAACATCCGCCGGCCCAAATTGTCTGCGCTCGCCCCGGATTTCATATGCAATGCAATAGTGACCGTGGGGAAAGCGCGGCCCAGCGTCTTCCGGCAGTCTCTGGACGAGCCGGTTCCATCTTTCGAATCCCGAAGCTATCCAATCCTCAAGGCTGTCTGTTTCGACAGGCTCGTCGACCTGGGGAACGACGCCTGTGATCAGATCGCGGATCTGATCCAGCATCTCGTCACGTCTATTGCGGAGGCATCGGGCCAGTAGCTCATCCCATTCCAGCGCCGTCTGAGGCTTTTCGCTACGTGGCCCCGGCTTTCGGATGTAGATCGCGTCGCTCTGAACGACACTGCCATTCGGTCCGGCCCTACAGGCGCGTACGGGTACGCGGTGCCCACCCGGAACGTGCACTATGGGAAAAAGAGCGCCTGCCTCGTCAGAAACGATGTGGACCGAGCAGTGAAACGGAGGGTCGCAATATTTCTGGACGATCCCGTTGATCAGGTCCTGTCCATAGTTATCGAAGGTTGAAGGGCGTTCGGGTGCTTCGACGATACCCGCGTGTGTCTCCGTCAGTCCCAGGGCGATGAAGCCGCCGCCGTGATTGGCGAGCGCGAGAACGGCCTTCGCCAGTATAGCCCTGTCATGATTCGAACCCTTCAGGTCGAGCCAATTCTTGATTTCGAAGTCCAGATCCTCTCGTGGATCGACAAGCAGGTCGGCCAGTCGCTCGCGGCTGATTTCAATCGGCATGTCGAGAAGATAACTGAGCGGCACGCATCTCACCATCCATCGAGAAAAGCTCGTTCCGGAAAGCGCCGGACACGTTGCCGGCCATTCTGAGCGAAGCCAGAGGCGCGTAATTCATGGAGAGCGATCGGGCCCCGAATCCCCGCGATCACGGAGTCGGCGCACCGCAACTCTCCATAACGGGTCGTTCACTATAATAAAGGTAGGGGATTGAGTGCGCGTTCGGCGCGCCTTCGTCGTCGTCGCGGCCACGCCGTGCCTGTGGTTGGATGGGCTGGTACTCCAGAGAGGGAGCCTACTTACCTCTGAGCGAATATACGAAAATGCAGCGATGGCGCTTGGGCTATGATCCTTGCGGTCAACTCTGTATTATCAGCAGGGCTGCTCCGAGAAGTGCAAGCAGAACATGCAGGCCGCACCACATCCAGTAAGCCCGCACGTGGCGGATCATAAAGCGCCGATCTTTGTGTTGACGGCGAGCCTGGGATCGCAGTTCGTTAATCGCGTGGCCGTCGATTTCGCTTCCATTGGATATCACGTCTCGGTATTTCGCGGATACCGTATGGTGAAGTCTGCTTCTCTCGTAGTGCTTCAAGCTCATCATCAGCCCGTAGACGTTGAGGAGTATGAGGAACAACGAAAGAATCCATTGCTGTTCGGAAGTCGCACCTGCTGCAGCCAGGCCGAGAATTGCTGCCGATACGACGACCGAGATGTTCGTTGACATCGAACGCAAAGACTCGTGATGGCGGACATGGCGAATTTGCTCTTCATACATTCGCGCCCAGATCTCCAAGTGAGTGGTCGTCATGTTTACGTGCTCCCGAATCTCCAGCCCAGAACATTAAACGCTTCGAGCAGAAGCCGGTAGAATGCTGTCAAGAATGGGAGAAGGTCGAGCGCAAAATTCACGAGCTACTGTCTTGGATACGATTCTCGTCTGCCTGCGGTGCTGGATCGAAACCCGGGCCGACAGCGGAACCTCCGCGGTCGCGCAGCCAGCGCCGATGCTTGGGTGCTCATCCTCAACCGCGAGCGGCTCCGACGAATTCTTTGCGCCCGACCGCCGGCCACCTATGATGCCGGGGTCGCTTTTGGGAGTGGCGTTTCGTCGCAATGGCAAGGGAAGGGCGGTCCATGGCGAAGTCCGGGAGGACCAACGCGGACAAACTGGCCGAGCTGATCTCTAGGATCGAGGCCGGCGCCTATGAGAGGGGTCGGGCCGATGCGAGGAAAGCGCTGCTCGATCGCCTCACGGCCGGTAGCGGTCGCGGCGTGCGCGCGGGATCGGCATCGGGCGGACGGACCGGGAAGGCGGTCTCGCCCGCGAAGCGGGCCGCGGGCAAGCGGGCGCCGCGCGGCTCGGTTCCGCGTTTCGTCGAACGGGTGCTGAACGAGCATCCCGGTGCGACCGCGCCGGAGATCGCGGGACACGCCGCCACCGACGTCGAGCGCTCGGTCAAGCTGGCGTCGATCCGCGTCGAACTGCAGAAAGGGAGCAAGCAGGGCCGGTACCTATCGGACAGGGGGCGCTGGTCGATCGTGGTTTCCGATCCGCCTGGCGCGGAACTCGCGCAGACGGCCGCGCCCGGCCCCTCTCCGGGCATCGCTCCAAGCGGAGGAGCGACGCCGGACACAGCGCCCGTGGAAGGAGGCGACTCTGCCGCTGCTTCTGGCGAAAGAGCCGGGAAGACCCTCGGCCTGAACCTCTGAAACCTCGCAGCGACCGCCGCCGAACGGCCTCGCATTTTGACGCCGCGGTCATGGCTTCTGTCCAGCTGGTGAGAGACCGACACGCCAACGGGCGTCTCCGTTCACGCTAAACGGAGAAGACGACCCACGGCGGAGGCTCGCGAGGAAACCGGCGCCCGGTGCTATCTGCGCATTCGTTCAGCGCGACGTTCCGAACGCCCCCAACAATCGGTCCCGCTCGAAGATACCGCCCACTTCGCGATGGTCGTCTCCATAGAACCGGCCTTCGATCGAGCCCTCCGTGCCCGAACGAAACGCGCCGTTCGCCAATGGGATGTCGTTCCAGCGAAGGTCGGCCCGCGCGCGGCCGCCGGTATCCATGATGCCGGTGAGCGCGACATCGGCATCGGGCCGCGCGAAATCGTCGATCTCGATCGCGGCGATGCCCTCGATGCGCTGCCCCGTCCGGGTGTCGATCCCGACCAGGGTGCCCCGCCACGTGCCGCCCCCGATCTCCGTCGGGTTCGTCCCCGGCGAGGCCCCGAACGAGACCGCCACGGCGTCATCCACCATCGCGAACACGCTGTTCTCCAGCCAGCCTCCGTACACGCCGGCATCGTCGCCGCGCAGCATGCGGTCCGCGAGCTGGGCGACGTCGAGCGGTCCAGATATGTTGAAGGCGAACGTGTCTTCGCCCTCCAGCCGCTCGCCCCGCCGCCAGTCCCACGGTTCGACGAATTCGCCCCGATGGATGCCGCGCCGGTTCGACCGGGCCCGCTCTTCCTCGCCGGCGTACTCGTCGGAGAACCGCCGGTAGGCCAGGGCCCAGCCATTCGCCGCCAGCCAGGCGTTCAGGTCCACTCCGCCCGAGGAGCAGATCCCGACCGTGCGTCCGAAACGGTCGGTCTCGCCGCCTTCGCACGTCATGCCCTGGGCGCGCGACATCAGCGCTTCCGTGGCCGCCGCGCCGCAATCCCATGTCCGGCCCCATGCGCGGCAGGTCTGCCTCGCTTCCGGCGCGTCGATGCCGGACAGCCGGTACCGCGTTCCGTCGACATCGACGGTATCGGCGTCGATCACCCGGACCTGGCTCGGTGTTGGGGTTTCGGTGGCGCTCGGCGGGTCGTTCCCGCCATCACCGCCGCCGCCGCAGGCGGCCAGTGCGGCGATCGATGCCATCGCCGCGAATTTGCCCAGGTTCAGCACCGTGTCGGAGCTCATGGCGGATTACCGGAGATCACGGTTCTCCCAGCATAGCAGTCGGGCAGACGCATCGCCGTCACCCCTCGGAACCGAGTGTCGAGGGTTGCGAACAAGGTGCGTCCCCACCGGGCCGTCCCGTGTCGAAATTGTCGCCGGGTGGGCAGTCGCGACCATTCAGCGCGGTAACGGCGATCCTCTGCCGCCCCGCGCCGTCCCGCGTCTCTTCCGCAAGAGTTGAGAGAAGCCTTGAGCCGGTTGGCGTTGGGCTGTCCCGGGGAAGGACATCCCTCCGCCGTCCATCACCGGCACGAGGAGAACGACTATGACGACAGCGACGGCGATGCCCGGCAACACGGCGGCAACGTTTCTGGTTCATTATTTCGGGGGCGGTCTCGACGGCGACGACCGCTTCGTGGTGGAGCGGTACAAGGCCCTGGCCTCGGGCGACATACGCCCGGTCCGGGACGGCGCGGAGAACGCGAAGCGCGGGCGGAAGCGGAGGCGCATCGTGGTCTCGCGCGAGGAGGCCGAGGCGATGCGTCCCGACCGCACGGAGATCATCGTCTGCACCGGGCTTCGCACCCGCGGCGGCCGCCAGGCCTGGGGGAGCCTCGCAGCCGGGATCCTGTGCAACCGAAGGCAGAGGGGCTGAACAAGCCTCCGGGCGTCCCGTCGACGGCCTGTCGGAGGGGCGCCCGCCACCTCCAATTCATCCACTTCAGGAGCGAGCGCGTCATGGCCGACGCGAACCCCTCCGCGCGTGCGAAGGACCGGGAGCGCTGCCGCCTGCGGACCGCAGGGCGGATCGCCCTCGGGCTATGCTCCCAGTGCGGCCGAAGCCCCGCCGCGCCGGACCGCCGCCGATGCGAACCATGTCTTGAAAAGCGCCGGAAGGCTGACCGGGAGAAATACGCCGCCGGCAAGGCTGCCGGGAAACCTTACGGCGGCCGCGATCCGAACAAGAAACGGAAAACCGCCCGCGCCGCCAGCAGGAGGCGCAAGAAATCGCGCCGCGAAGCGAACCTCTGTACCCGGTGCGGCCAGCGTCCTCCGGCCGAGGGAGGCGCCACCTGCCAGCCTTGCAGGATTTCCAGACGCGAGGCCAACAGGGAAATCTACGCCGCCCGGCGAGTTATCGGGTTATGCGTGAGATGCGGCGCACCCGCCACCGGCGGCGGATCGAGATGCGCACCGTGTTCCGTCCTGGAAGCCGAGTATGTCGATCAGATTCGAAAAAACGCGCGGTCGCGCAAACTGTATTCCGAGCGGAGGGCCCGAGGGTTGTGTACATCCTGCGGAGCGCCTTCGCAGGGTGCCGCCCGGTGCCCGCCGTGCGCCGAGAAATCCTATCACGGCTCGGCGCATTTCCGGGGCTGGCCGGTTTATCCTCCGAGCTACACCGTGGTGCTGATTGAGACCGACGAGCCCATCGCCACGTTCGACGACGAGATGGAGGTGGCCGCGTATCTCGCCTTCGAGAAGCTCGACCGCGACAAGGTCGAGGTGATCGTCGACCGCAGCCCGATCCAGTCGATGACGGGTTGGGAATAACCTGCCCGGGCCGGGGCCGACAGGCGCGACGGTCCGGTAATCGCCGCGGCGCAAAGATGCCCGGGATGGGTCCCGCGTTCCGCAACACGTTGACAGCATGAGCCCGACTTCCGCAACTGAGCGGGCATTTCAACTAATTTGACGGGTTTCCGGCCGGAGAAATGGCGGATTTCCGGGCTTTGCGTCTCCGGATCCGCGTGTAGTGCCGACCTACCCCCTTGATCGGGATGCGGGCGCGGCGG
>JAJDVM010000190.1 GCA_022826125.1 Defluviicoccus sp. | reverse complement strand
GGCGGTGCAACTCCTCGACATCGGGATGATCGTTCGAATCCGACAGCACGCGGGCGATGGCGCGCCGCTGCCCGGTCATCTTCATGCCCTTGTCACGGCAGAGTTGTTCGATCCGAGATTCCATTCCGCGCTCCGCCACCGAGATAAAGGGTAGGTTGTCGCGGGGCGATAGTCAAAGTCGATTTCGGGCTCCGCCGGCGTAGCGTCTTGGGTCGGCAATCGGGTGGTATAATCCGGTTCGGCGCGGGGAAACGCGGCTATGGAACACTTTCTCGACATCACGGCGGATGTCTGTCCGATGACCTTCGTGCGGACCCGCCTCCTGATCGAGCGCATGGCTTCGGGCGATACCGCCACCATCGTCCTGCGCGGCGCCGAGCCGATCGAAAACGTCCCGGCATCGGTGACCGAGCTGGGCCACCGTGTGGTCGCGATGCGTCCGCTACTGGACGATCCCGCGCGAGAGAGCCTTCCGCCCGGCAAGGCCGTGCACGACGGCGACATGGTCCTCAAGATCGCGAAGACATAGCCCGGCTTTGGGACATCTCCGTCGCGCTTCCGGTGGTGGCCCGGACGGCAAGGGAACCGGGCTCGCAGCGCATGGTGAGCGCGTCCATCGCGGCACCGCCCTCGAGCGCGTAATAGTCCGCGCGCCTGCCGACGACCTTGAGCCCACGGCTCTCGTAAAGCCGCCGGGCGGGAGCGTTGAACTCGCCGACCTCGAGAAAGAAATGTCGCACACCGAGAGCCGCCGCCCGCTCCATCGCCGCATCCAGCAACGCCGCCCCGATGCCCTGCCTTTGGCGGTCGGGGGCGACCCCGAGCGACAGAAGCTCGCACTCGTCGACGACGATCCGGGCGAGCGCGAAAGCCTCGATGGACAAATCGCCGGGCGAGCGCGCCACCAGCCCGAACGCGCCGGCCGTCCCGAGCACCCGGCGGATCATGTCGTCCGACCACGCGTCGTCGAAGCAGGCCTCGTGGATCGCCGCCACGTGTTCGATGTCGCGCGGCGCGATGGATTCTATGGCGGTCGCGCTCACGGACGAAGCCGCCCGCCGGCCGGCGGCCTGGTCGCGTCCGGGGCCCGGAGATACAACGGCCGGACCGGCGGCAGATCCCCGGCATTCCGCGAATCCCACCGCTCGGCCGCGATTCCGGCGACGTCCGCGGCATTGACGAAGCCGTCGCCCACCGGTCTTTCAAACGCAATGCCGCGCTCATCGAGGTGAGGAACGAGAGAAGCCGCCGCATCGCCCGCCAGAAGCAGAGGCCCCGCGCCGATGGTGGAGACGAGCTGTTCTGGCATCATCGCAACCGGCAAGGTTCGCGCTGCGCCGTCGGGCGCGAAGCGTTGAGCGTATAAGTCGGCCCGGCGCGTATCAAGGAGGACAAGACAGTCGGCGCCGCTTTCGGCGGCGGCGCGCCGTGCCCCGACCGCCACCGCCTCGAAGGTCGTCACACCCACCAACGGTCTCGAGAGTGCGAGCGCCAGACCGCGCGCGGTGGCGATCGCCGTGCGGATGCCGGTGAACGAGCCCGGACCGACGGTCACGGCGAAACAGCCGATATCGCGAAAGGCCGCGCCGGACTCGGCAAGCGCGTCGGCGATCAGGGGCATCAGGACTTCCGCATGCCCCCGGGCAAGGCAGACGGACCGCGATGCCTCGATATCTCCCGCCACGGCCAACGCGACCGAGCAGGCGGGGCCGGCGCAATCTATCGCGAGCAGGGGCGGCATCGTTTCCGACCCGCGGGTTCGACTTGCGGCGCGCATCTTCGGTCCGGTGCCGGGGACATCTGCGCCGTCTCGCGGATCGCGGCGCTATCGAGGTGGTGAACAACGTGCGTGCAGGATAGCGCGCCCGCTCGACGGGTATAGCGGGAAATCCGCGTCCCGCGGGGCGCAGGTGCGATTGAGCGGGGATCGGGCCATCCCTATGGTGGCGCCGTTCAGATGCGAGGGCGAGCCGCATGACCCTGGTAGAGATCACGCCGGAGACGTTCGACGTCACGCTCGACATCGCCTACGCGACCGATCGCAACTTCACCGGACGGCCGGTCTACGCGCGGGCGGCGTGTTACCTGCATGGCGACGCCGCGGAAGCGCTTCGTCGGACGGTAGATCTCGCGCACGGCATCGGACTCGGGGTCTGCATCTTCGATGCGTTCCGTCCCCGGGAAGCCCAACAGGCCCTTTGGAACCACACACCCGACCCGGAATTCCTCGCCGACCCGCGCAGGGGATCCCCGCATTCGCGCGGTGTAGCGGTCGATCTGACCTTGCTCGACGGCGATGGCGTGCCGCTGCGGATGGGCACGCCGTTCGACGCCTTCACGCCGCGGTCCCATCACGGCTGCACGGACATCGACGCGGAGGCCCAGCGCAACCGGTTCGTACTGTTGGGCCTGATGACCGCGGCGGGGTGGGATTTCTACCGTAACGAATGGTGGCATTATCAGCTTTTCGAGGCGCGTTCCTATCCGTTACTGGGCGATAACGATCTGCCCGAACCCATGATGTGAGGCGACGCGCGGTATGAGTTGACGCTTGCCGGACGGCTTGCGAACGCGCAACATTCCACTCGGTCGAGGCTTGGATGGCAGCCGGTCGGATGTCTGTCGGCAGGCGAACGCATCTTCGAGGACGTCTATTGGGCGCGCTCGCCGCGCTACCCGTCATTCTCGGCCCCACCGCGGTGAGCGCTTCCTCCGCCGTCGTGCTCATGTACCAGCGATTCGGCGAGCAGCACGCGTCGTACACGAACATCCGTCTCGATCAGTTCGACGCCCATCTCGCGGTGATCGCCGAACGCGACCTCAACGTCATGCCCGTGCCCGAGATCCTGACGGCCCTCAAGGCGGGGCGCGGCCTGCCGGACCGCACGATCGGGCTTACCTTCGATGGCGGATTCCGGTCCTTTTACACCGACGCCTGGCCGCGGCTGCGCGAGGCCGGGCTTCCGTTCACCCTGTTCATCGCCACCGACACGATCGACGCCGGCCGCGACGGCTATATGACGTGGGATCAGATACGGGATATCGCCGGCAGCGGGGCGACCGTGGGGACCCAGACCGCGTCCCACCGGTTGATGCCGCTTCTCGGGCGCGATGCCAACGACCGCGACATCGGAAAGGCGCTGCGACGCCTGGAAGAAGAGCTGGGACGGAGGCCGCAAATCTTTGCATATCCCTACGGAGCCATGTCCCGGGCGGCGCGCGCGGCGGTGGAGGCAGCGGGATTCGAGGCGGCGTTCGGCCAGCACTCGGGCGTGCTTCATCGCGGGTCCCGGTTCCATTTTCTGCCGCGCTTCCCGATGAACGAGGTCCACGGCGGCGCGGAACGTTTTCGCCTCGCTGCCGGCGCGCTGCCGCTGGAGGTCGTGGACGTCACGCCATCCGAAATTTTTCTCGGGCCCGGGCGCAACCCCCCCATCGTGGGATTTACGGTGGCCGGTGAGGCGTTGCCCTATATCGGCCTTCTCACCTGTTACATCTCCGGTCAGGGAAAGGTACGAATGGAGCGTATCGGCCCGGCGCGGGTCGAACTCAGGTTCGACAGGGCGTTTCCCGCCGGACGTCCGCGCCTCAACTGCACGATGCCCGCCAGACAGGGCCGCTGGCGCTGGTACGGCACCCAGTTCCTGGTGCCGCGCTCCTAGTTGGAAACGCGGGTCGGCGGAATGGCGGCAAACCGGGGAAGTCCGGGAGCGAGCCTGAGGTCGTCCAGCTCGATGAGCGAGTTGGTACGGATGATCGCGCGCACGGTCGCGATATAGGCCTGCCGGCGCTCCGAATACAATCCGAGACGGCCCGCCAGCAGCGCGGCATCGAAGCCGCTCCCCGCGGTCCGCATCGCGGCCCGCGCGGCACGGAATTCGGCATAGGCGAAATGGGTGTTGAGGTTGGCGGCATAGGCGCTCACCGCTGCGAGCAATTGGCCGAAGCGGCGGACGCGGAATCTGTGACCGGGCGCTATGCGGCGCGGCACCATACCGTTCGTGCCTCTGTAAATCCGCTCGCCGAACAGCGCGTTCCCCTGGCGGACGAAGCGCGAGGTTCCCCAGCCGGTCTCCTCGGCCGCCTGCGCGACCGCGATCGAGGGAGGAACGATGTCGACCCGGCGCAGCAGTTTCTCGAAGTCGAACGGCTCCACCCCGTAGGCGGCGAAGGTTTCCCAGAGCCACCGGACCTCGCGCGCGGGGAGCCGTCCATCGCCGGCGCGCGCCGCGCGAAGCCGTTCGATCCGCGCCCGGTCGCGCAGGATCGCCTCGTTGGTCTCCAGTATCAGCGGCAGGGCCACGCGGATGAACACCGCCTTGCGCCTCTGGACATCGTGCAGCTCCGAGAGATCGCGCGGCATCTCGCGAACCAGCAGCCGCGGCACGATTCCGCGCTCCCGCACGCGGTCGAGGCGGTACCCGATACGCGCGAAGAGCGCTTCGAGCGCCTCTACCGTCGTGCCCGGCACCGACGGTGCGTGTCCGACGCCCTGTTGTCGGTCAGCCGCGGGCCCGTCGAGACGCGACAACCGGTAGTTGTCGTCGACCGCCCGGTCGTTGCGCGCCTCTCCGGCGGCCATTGCCGGAGCCATCAGGATCAGCAGGCCGGCGATCGGTCCGCCGAAGGCGCTTCGCCGCGAATGCAACGCTTCCAACACTGTTTCTCTCTTCGACGGCCGAAAAGGTGGACGGCCATCCGGTCTTCCATGGTTGGCAGAGTCGGATTCAGCTTATAGAGGTTGCGACTTTGCCCGAACGGGTCAAGAAAACCTGTGGATAACTTTCCCGTCAGGCAAGCTCGTCGAGCTGTTCATCGCTCAGCGTGCCCGGGACGACGGTGATCGGAACGGGGAACTTACCCGACAGCCTGCCGGCGATCGAGGAGACCAGCGGCCCGGGGCCCTTCTTGTCGGTGCCGGCCCCGAGCACCAGGATGGAGATCGCCGGCTCCTCTTCGATCAGCTGAACGATCGCGTCCCTCGGCTCTCCTTCCCGGACATGGAAAATCGGCGTGCGGCCGGTGATGGCGACGACCTGGGCGGCATGTTCCTGGAGCACCTGCTCGGCCTCTTCCCTCCGCTCCTCGCGCATCTTTTCGGCGACCGACATCCAGTGCTGGAAATCGCCGGGCTCTATGACGTAGAGCAGCGCGACCCGACCGCTCGAGCGCTTGGCCCTGAGCGCAGCGAAGCGCAGCGCGACCCGCACCTCCTCGCTGGAATCGACGACGCAAAGGAAAACCCGTTCCCGGCCCCCCGCCGCGTCGGCGGAACCGCCGCCCGCATGTCCTTCGTCGGTCATTCTCCCGCCCCCGTCACCGCCGGAAGACGACGCCGGCGAGCCATCCGGCGAATACAGCCACGACGATCGCGATGACCCCGTACAATGTCGCCTGGCGGTGCGCGAAGTTGAAAACGTCCGCCCCCAGCCCGACCTTCCTCACGACAAGCGTGGACTCCCTGCGCGCTTCCAGCTTACCACGGTCAAAGAGATAGACATTCACCCGGTAGGGGCCGGTCGGCACGTTGGCCGGGAAGGTGGCCGTGGTCCGGAACAGGCGGTCGCCCTGGATCGCGACTCCGCGGGGGTCGTAGCCGTAGAGCCCCTGGCGCGTCCTGTTGCGGTTCAGCCCGTCCTGGAACTGCGCCCTCCGTGCCGCCGGTACGTCGGTCGTGCCGGCCAGATCGAGCGTGCCCGCGGTAATGCCGTTCGCCGCCAGGATCCGGGCCGGCGCGATCTCTTCGAGCGGACGGTTCGAGGCGACCCGGTAGTAGGCGGGCACGCCGCGAAAGACCATCGACTCGGCGTTTACCCAGACGCCGGCCACCCGCTCTCGCCGCCGCACCACCGCGTCGCGAACGGGACCGTGCAGAACGACCACGACGTCGCCCTGTTTCTCCTTGGCCCCGAACAGGAGAAGCTCGGTCCCGGTGAAGCCGGTGGTGATCGCTATCTCGTCGTGGGAGAGATCGACCAGAAGCTGTTCGGCCGCCCGGGCGGGCGGAGAGGCGAACGCCAACAGGGTCGCGGAGACCAGCAGGGTGCCGGGAAGGGCCGTCCTCATTCCTGCCCTCCCGGCACGCCGAGCGCGAACATGTCCTCCGGGGTCGCGACCAGCCCCCAGGCAACCCGCACGCACACGGCCAGAACGATAAGGCCGAGAAGAATCCGCAATTGCTCGCCGCGCAACCGGCCCGAGACCCGGGCGCCGATCTGAGCGCCGATGACGCCGCCGATCAGGAGAAAGAGCGCGAGAACGATGTCGACGGTCTGATTGTTGATCGCCTGCAGCAATGTGACGTTGGCGGTGACGAACACGATCTGGAACAGCGACGTTCCGACCACGATCGAGGTCGGCATGCCGAGCAGGTAGATCATCGCGGGAACCATCACGAACCCGCCGCCGACGCCCATGATGGCGGCCAGCACGCCGACGAAGAGGCCGATCGAGAACGGCAGAAGCGCGCTGATATAGAGCTTGGAGGTGCGGAACCGCATCTTGAGCGGCAGGCCGTGCACCCAGTAGTGCTGGTGAAGCCTCTTGCGGGGCGCCGCCGGGTTGCGCTGGCGCTGCCAGGCGCGGACGCTCTCGACCACCATCAGCACGCCGATGATGCCGAGAAACACCACGTAGGAAACGGAGATCACGAAATCGATCTGGCCGATCCCGCGCAGCAGGGTGAACAGCCAGACACCGAGGCTCGACCCGACGAAGCCGCCGGCGAGCAGCACCAGCCCCATCTTGACGTCGACGTTGCGCCGCCGCCAGTGCGCGAGCGCGCCGGAGACCGAGGCGGCCACCACCTGGTTGGCCTCGGTCGCGACGGCGACCGCCGGCGGGATGCCGATGAAGATCAGCAGGGGCGTCATCAGGAAGCCGCCGCCCACCCCGAACAACCCCGAGAGGAAGCCGACGCCGCCGCCCAATCCCAGAAGCACCGCGACGTTGACCGAGACTTCCGCGATGGGCAGGTAGATTTGCATCGCCCGGCCTCAGCGCACCAGGCTCACCGGGCGGCGAGGCCGACGGCCTGGTGGACCTCGTCGAGAACCGGATCGGCGATCGCGGCCGCGCGCTCCGCGCCGGAGGCGAGCACCGCGTCGACATAGGCCGGGTCGTCCATCAGGCGCCGCAATTCGGCGGCGATCGGCGACAGGACCTCGACCGCGAGATCGGCGAGCGCGGGCTTGAATTCAGCGAAGCCCCGGCCGCCGTATTCGTCGAGAACCTCGGCGGCGGTGCGGTCGGCGAGCGCGGCGAAAATGCCCACGAGATTCGCCGCCTCCTCGCGCCCGGCGAGACCGTCGGGCGTTTCGGGCAGGGGCTCGGGGTCGGTCCGCGCGCGGCGGATCTTGTGCGCGATCGTTTCCGCGTCGTCGGTGAGGTTGATACGGGAAGCGTCCGAGCTGTCGGACTTGCTCATCTTCGAGGTCCCGTCGCGCAAACTCATCACCCGGGTCGCCTCGCCGAAGATCAGCGGCTCGATCAGCGGGAAAACCTCGGTCCCGAAATCGTGGTTGAACTTCTGCGCGATGTCGCGGGTGAGCTCCAGATGCTGTTTCTGGTCCTCGCCGACGGGCACATGCGTCGCCTTGTAGGCCAGGATGTCGGCGGCCATCAGGCTGGGGTAGACATAGAGCCCGACGCTCGCGTTCTCGCGCTGCTTGCCCGCCTTTTCCTTGAACTGCGTCATCCTGTTGAGCCAGCCGAGGCGGGCGACGCAGTTGAACACCCAGGCCAGCCTGGCATGGGCGGCGACGCGGCTCTGATTGAAGATGATGCTGCGCTCCGGGTCGATGCCGGCGGCCATGAACGTGGCCGCGCACTCGCGGATGTTGCGGGTGAGCTCGGCGGGATCCTGCCAGACGGTTATCGCATGCAGGTCGACCACGCAGTAGACGCACTCGTTGCCGTCTTGCAGGCGGACGAAGTTGCGGATGGCGCCGAGATAGTTGCCGAGATGCAGATTGCCGCTCGGCTGGACGCCCGAAAAGATTCGCTTCAAGGCCGGAACTCCATACCCGCTTGGGGCGGGGAGGGCGGGGTTATCCCCCCATCCACCGGAGGGGTCAAGCCTAACGCCGGACGAGAGAGCCGCGTATCTCGCGGAATTCCGCGGCGCCGAGGCCGAACGCCGCGGCGGCATAGGCCGCCTTGCCGGCCACGACGAGGATCGCGAGCGCGAGTCCCCTTTGCAGCGCCGTACCGTCGATCAGCGCGGACAGAACCTCCAGGCCGGCCAGAAGGACCGCGGTCATCGCGATCGTCGCCAGCGCGATGCGGGGAAGCCGCCGCCGCAGACGGCTGTCGATGGCGAGCTGTCCGCGCCGATGGAGGACGAAAGCGAGCAGGAACGCGTTGAGCCACGAGGCGGCGGACGTGGCCAGAGCGAGCCCGACATGTTGCAACGGGGCGAGGAGGGCGACGCTGAGGGCGATATTGGCGGCGACCGAGACGCCGGCGATCTTGACCGGTGTCGTCACGTCCTCGCGCGCGAAGAAGCCGGGCGCCAGCACCTTGACGAGGACGAACGCGGGCAGCCCGGCAGCGAACGCGGCGAGCGCCGATGCCGTCGCCGCAGTCGAAGCGGAATCGAACGCGCCGCGCTCGAACAGGACGGCGACGATGGGCCCCGGCATCGCCATTAGCGCCGCGGCCGCCGGCAGGGTAAGCAGCAGGGAGAACTCGAGCGCCCGGTTGAAGCTCGCCTGCCCGCCGGCCTCGTCGCCCTCGCGGATTTGCCGCGACAGCAGGGGCAGCAGGGCCGTGCCGACCGCGATGCCGATGACGCCGAGGGGAAGCTGGTAGACCCGGTCGGCGTAGTAGAGATAGGAGACCGCCCCCGTCGGGAGCAGCGAGGCGAGGACGATCCCGATTACCAGGTTTATCTGCTGGACCCCCGCGCCGACCGCGCCGGGCAGGATCCTGGCGATGAGCCGCTTGACCCGGGGCGTCGGGCGCGGACGGGGAAGCCGGAACGTCATCCCGGCGCGGCGACAGGCCTCGATCAGCCACAGGAACTGGATCACGCCGGCCGCGAACACGCCCCAGGCGAGCGCGTGACCCGGCGTCTCCAGCACCGGCGCGAGACCGATCAGGCAGAGGATCAGGCTGAGATTGAGCAGGATCGGCGCGGCGGCGGCGGCGGCGAACCGGTCGAGCGCGTTGAGCACGCCGCCGAGCTGGGACACCAGCGAGATGAACAGCAGGTAGGGAAAGGTAATCCGGGCAAGCTCGACCGCGAGATCGAACTTCGCCGGATCGGAAGCGAAACCCGGCGCGAACAGGTACATCGCCCAGGGCATGGCGATCTGCATCGCCGTGCAGAAGACGAGAAGAACCGCGACGAGCACCGAGAGCACGCGCTCGCTGAACCGCCGCGCGGCGTCGGCGCCGTCCTCGGTAAGGACGCGGGTGAACAGCGGGACGAACGCGGCGGAGAACGCGCCTTCGGCGAACAGTCTGCGGAAGAAATTGGGCAGCTTGAACGCGACGAAGAAAGCGTCCGCAACGGGCCCCGCGCCGAGCAGGGCGGCGATCAGGATGTCGCGGGCAAACCCCAGCACCCGGCTCGCCATGGTGTAGCCGCCGACGGTGGCGATGGCGCTCAGGAGTCTCATGCGGTGTCCCGGCGGACCACGCGCGACAGGCGCGGGTTCAGCGGCCGGCCGGCGCGGCGGCCTCTTGCGCGGTCGGGCCGGCGGTCTCTCCGGCGACCGCGGCGATCGACGACAGCGCTTCGAGCAGCGCCTCGCGGATCCTGTCGAGCTTCGCCTCGTGCTCGATCTTCAGCCCGAACAGGTCCTTGATATAGAACACATCCACGGCGGACTCGCCGTAGGTGGCGATCTGGGCGCTGCCGATCTGCACGTCCTCCCCGCTCAGCGCGCGGGTCAGCGCGTAGAGCAGGCCGGGCCGGTCGCGGCCGTTGACCTCGACGACCGTATGGGTCGCGCTCGCCGCGTTGTCGATGATCACCCGCGGCTCGACGGTAAAGACGCTGTCGCGCTTTTCGCCCTCCTTTCGGATCATGTCCTCGAGCTCGCGCATCGGCCGCATCCGCCCGGTGACGGCATGTTCGATGTTCGTCTCGAGCCGGGCGAGCCGGTCCGGGCCGCCGATGGGCTCGTCGCGGCGGCCCTGGACCCAGAACGTGTCGAGCGCCATGCCGTCGGTCATGGTGAAGATCTTGGCGTCGACGATGTTGCCGCCGGAAACCGCGATGGCGCCGGCGATGTTGGAAAACAGGCCGGGGTGGTCGGGGGCGTAGACGGTCACCTCGGTCGCCTGCCGGTAGCTGTCGGTCCGCATGCCTATCTTGAGCGGCGTCTCGGATCCTGCCGCCGCGTGCACCAGGCGCGCGTGGCGGGCATGGGTCTCGGTCGGATGCGAAAGCCAGTATGCGGGATAGCCGCTTTCCAGATGCGCCTCGATCTCCCGCGGCTCGAAATCGTCGAGCGCGGACGCGAGCTCCGTCTTGGCCCGCTCGATCCGGCGGCCGCCCAAGGCGCCGGCCATACCCCCGGTGATCGCTTCTTCGGCCGCGTAATAGAGGTCGCGCAGCAGCGCCGCCTTCCAGGCGTTCCAGACGCCGGGTCCGACCGCGCGGATATCGGCGACCGTGAGCACCAGCAGCAGGCGAAGCCGCTCCAGCGACTTCACCGTCCCGACGAAGTCGCTGACCGTCTTGGGATCGTTCACGTCGCGCCGGAACGCGGTGTTGCTCATCGCCAGGTGGTAACGCACCAGCCAGGCCACGGTTTCGGTCTCCTCGGGGCTGAGCCCGACGCGCGGACAGAGCCGCAGCGCCACCTGCTCGCCGATTTCCGAGTGATCGCCTCCGCGCCCCTTGCCGATATCGTGAAGCAGCACGGCCATGTAGAGGGCGCGGCGCGATTGCACGGTCTTCACGACCTCGGTGGCGATCGGCATTTCCTCGGCGAACGCCCCGTCCTCGATCCCGCGCAGGATGCCGATCGCCATGATCGTGTGCTCGTCGACCGTGAAGACGTGATACATGTCGTGCTGCATCTGGGCGACGACACGGCCGAAATCGGGGATGAAGCGGCCGAATACGCCGGCCTCGTTCAGTTGCCGCAGGGTCCGCTCGGGATCCTTGGGCGACGTCAGCATGTCGAGGAACAGCCGGTTCGCCTCGGCATCCTCGCGCAGCCCGTCGACCAGCCGCAAATTGCGGGTCATCGCGCGCAACAGGCGGGGGTGGATGTCGATCCCCCGATCCTGCGCGGTGTGGAACAGCCGCAGGATGTCGACCGGCCGTTCGGCCAGCTCGGCCCCTCCCGCGAGCGCGAGCCGCCCGTTCTCGATCGCCAGCCCGTCGGGCATGCGCTGCAGCAGGTTGAGACGCGGGAGGGCGAACCGCGAGCGCCTGCCGTGCTCTATTTCCAGCGCGGCGCAGAAGATCCCGGTCAGGTCGCCGACCTCCTTCGCCGTCAGATAATAGTGCTTCATGAAGCGCTCGACGCCGCGCGCGCCGGCGTGGTCCTTGTAACCGAGCAACCGGCCCATCTCGGGCTGCCGGTCGAAGGTCAGCCGGTCGTCGCCGCGCCCCGCCAGATAGTGGAGCCGGCAGCGGACGGTCGACAGAAACCGTTGCGCCTTTTCGAAGCGGGCGGCCTCGCCCGCGCGCAGCACCCCGTGATCGACCAGATCCGTGACCTCGCGCACGGGGTAGAGATACTTGGCGATCCAGAACAGCGTGTGCAGGTCCCGCAGGCCGCCCTTGCCGTCCTTGACGTTGGGCTCCAGGACGTAACGCGATCCGCCCATCCGGCCGTGGCGCTCGTCGCGTTCGGCGAGCTTGGCCTCGACGAAGGCGCGTTCGGTCCCCTTCACCACCTCCTTGCGGAACTGGTTTCGCAGCTGGTCGAACAGCCGCTTTTCTCCCCAGACGTAACGGGCCTCGAGGATCGAGGTTCGGATCGTCAGGTCTTTCCGCGAAAGCCGGACGCAGTCCTGGATCGACCGGGTCGCGTGACCGACCTTGAGGCCGAGATCCCACAGCATGTAGAGGATGTACTCGATCACCTGCTCGTTGCGCGGAGTGCTCTTGAAGGGCAGCACGAAAAGGAGATCGATGTCGGAATGAGGGGCGAGCTCGCCGCGGCCGTAACCGCCGACGGCGGTTATGCAGAGATGCTCGCCGGCGGTCGGGTTGGACGCGCGATACACGCGGTTGGCGGCGAGGTCGTAAATCGCGCGGATCGTCTGGTCGATCAGAAAGGACTGCTCCCTGAGCGCTCGCGGGCCGCCGCCCGGCGCGGACTCGAACCGGCGGCGGATTTCCGCCCTCCCGTCCTCCAGCGCGCGCCTGAGGATCGCGAGAGCGTCGCGCCTCCTCGCGCCGGCCGCCGCGTCGTCCCCGAACAGCGCGTCCAGCTCGGCGTTGAGGGCAGCCCGGTCGACGATCGCCCGTTGCCGCAAAATCCGTGTCATGGCCGGACTATAGCGCGTTCGGGTGCCGGCGGTATCTTTCCGATGCCCCGGCGGTTCGCTCAGAGCATCGACCGTATCCGGTAGAGCAGGTCGAGCGCGTCCCGGGGCGTGATCTCGTCCGGATTGACGGCCGCCAGCGCCTCCTCGACCGCCGAGGGCGGGGCGAGCGGAGGCGGCACTGCGGCGGAGAAGAGCGGCAGGTCGTCGGCGAGCCGGGCGAGCGATCCCGACTGCTCGCCCTTCTCCAGCGTCTGCAGGACGGCCTCGGCGCGCGCAAGCGCCCCCTCCGGCAGCCCGGCGAGCCGCGCGACGTGGATTCCGTAGGACTGGCTCGCCGTGCCGGTTATCACTTCGTGCAGGAAAACGATTTCCGACTGCCATTCCTTGACCCGCATGGTGACGCATTTGAGCGCCTCCAGACGACCCTTGAGCGCGGTCAGCTCGTGGAAATGGGTCGCGAACAGCGCCCTCGTGCGGTTGACCTCGTGCAAATGCTCGAGCGTCGCCCAGGCGATGGAAAGCCCGTCGAACGTGGCGGTGCCGCGGCCGATCTCGTCGAGGATGACGAGTCCCCGCGGTCCCGCCTGGTTCAGGATCGCCGCCGTCTCGACCATCTCGACCATGAAGGTGGAGCGCCCGCGCGCGAGGTCGTCGGCCGCGCCCACCCGCGAGAACAGCCGGTCGACGATGCCGATCCGCGCCGCTTCGGCCGGCACGAAGGACCCGATCTGGGCGAGGATGGCGACCAGCGCGTTCTGGCGCAGAAAGGTGGACTTGCCCGCCATGTTGGGCCCGGTCACCAGCCAAAGGCGCTGTTCCGGCCCCAGATCGCAGTCGTTGGGGACGAAGGCGGCCTCGGCGTCCCGTTCGAGAAACGACTCGACCACCGGGTGGCGCGCGCCGGTCACCGCGAAATCCAGGCTGTCGTCGACCGCCGGGCGGACATAACGGCGCCGGACCGCGAGCTCGGCAAGCGCCGCGGTCACGTCGGTCCCGGCGAGCGCGGACGCGGCCCGGGCGATCGCCTCCCCGGTCGCCGCCACCCTGTCGGAAAGCGCCCCGAAGATGTCGAGCTCCCGGGCCAGCGCCTTGTCGGAGGCGGTGGCGAGCTTCTCCTCGAGTTCGGCGAGCGCGACCGTGGTGTAGCGCCGCGCACTGGCCAGCGTCTGGCGATGAATGAAGTCCTCGTGGGCCGACATCGCCGCCTCGTGGGTCGGCGTCACTTCGACGAAATAGCCGAGCACGTTGTTGTGGCGGATCTTGAGCGAGGCGATGCCGGTCTCCTCGGCATACCGTCTCTGAAGATCGGCGATCAGCCGGCGGCTGCCGTCGCGAAGTTCGCGGAGCTCGTCGAGCGCCGCGTCGTACCCCGCCGCCACGAAGCCCCCGTCCCGCGCAAGCAGGGGAAGGTCCGGCCCGAGCGCCTCGTCGAGAGCCTCGATCGTTGCGTCGTGTCCGACGAGGGCCGCCGCCCCCCGCTCGACCTCCTCCGGAGCGGCGGCCGCGCCGCCGCCGATCGACCCGGACAGGTCCCGGGCGCGCGACAGCGATTCGCCGACCGCGGCCAGATCGCGCGGCCCGCCCCGGCCGAGCGCGAGGCGCGTCGTCGCCCGCTGCAGATCCGGACAGGCGGCGAGGATTTCGCGGCAGCGGGAACGCAGCGTTTCGTCCGAGGCAAAATGCTCGACTGCGTCCAGCCGGCGGGCGATGGTCTCGCAATCGGTCGAGGGCGCACCGAGGCGCTCGGCGAGAGAGCGCGCGCCCGCGCCGGTAACGGTGAGATCGATGACGGCGAGCAGCGAACCCTGACGCTCGCCGGAAAGCGAGCGCGTAATCTCCAGATTACGCCGTGTCGCGGCGTCGATTTCCATCGCCGTGCCCGGTCCCAGCCGGCGCGGCGGATCGATGCGGGGCAGGCGCCCCTGCTGGGTCAGCGCGACATAGTCGAGGGCGGCGCCGCAGGCGGCGATCTCGGCGCGGGAGAAGGCGCCGAATGCATCGAGCGACCGGACGCCGTAGTGGGATTCGAGGCGGCGCCTGCCCGAAACGCTGTCGAAACGGGCGCCCGGCAGCGGCGTGGGCAGCCCGCCCCACCCCTCCAGGGAACCACCGATATCCGCCCGCTCCCACAGCCGGTCGGACAGGATCAGCTCGCCCGGATCGACCCGCGCCATCGCCTCGGCGACCATGCCGGGATCGAGCGGCTGGGCCTGGAAGGCGCCGGTCGAAATGTCGATCCAGGCGAAGCCGAGAACCCCCTCGGCCTCGGCGAGCGCGGCGAGATAGTTGTGGCGGCGCGGCTCGAGCAGCGAATCCTCGGTCAGCGTCCCGGGCGTTACCACCCTGACGACCTCGCGGGCGACGACGGCCTTGGCGCCGCGTCTGCGCGCCTGTGCGGGATCCTCCGTCTGCTCGCAGACCGCTACCCGGAAACCTTTGCGGATAAGGCGCTCCAGATACGTCTCGGCGGCGTGGACCGGCACTCCGCACATCGGAATGTCCCCGTCCCGGTGGCGCCCGCGGCGGGTCAGCGTAATGTCGAGCGCCTTGGCCGCCGCGACCGCGTCCTCGAAGAACAGCTCGTAAAAGTCGCCCATCCGGTAGAACAGGAGGCACCCCGGATTGGCCTCCTTGACGGCGAGGTATTGCGCCATCATCGGCGTCGCGGCGGAACGTGCGCCGCCGGCCTTCCCGCCGCTTTCGACCGCCGGTCCCGGATTCCTCTCCTTTAGCTCGGCGGCTGGCTCGGTTTCGGGCATCCGGAAACCTATCACGGCTCGCCGGACGCCAGCCACACGGGCGGCTTGGAGGCGCGTGCCGGAATCGGTAGCATCGCGCCCACCTCCGGGGTGACGGGCCGGGCCGGCCGGGCGACGACATGGACAGCCACCAGGTACCCAGGCGGGCGCTCTACTGGGCGCTCGCGGTTGTTGCCGGTCCTTCCGTCGGCGTGCTGCTGATTCTTGCGCTGGCCGGCGAGATCGCGTTCGGCGTGGCGGCGCTCGCCGCAATCGCCGTCGTCGCGGCGCTCTGGCTTCCGGTCGGCCGGCACCTGTCCGGCCTGGCACGGATCGCGGATCGGTTGAACCGCATGGACGCCGCCAGCGCGCCCGAGCGGCTGCATGTGGAATCGCCGCTGCTCTCGCGCAGGCTCGCGTCCACGTTCGCCGATTCCACCGCAGCCCTGCACCAGCGTCTCGGCGACCTCGCCACCAGCGGCGCGTCGGCCGAAACCGTGCTGGACAACCTGCCCGACCCGGTGATCGCGATCGACGGCGAGCGGCGGATCGTGCGCGCCTCGCGAGGCTCGACGGCGATTCTGGGCGTCGATCCGGTGGGCGCCGATCTGGTCGCCGCGGTCCGCGATCCCGGCGTCCTCGAAGCCGCGGAACGGGTCATCTCCACGGGAGAGCCGGAGGAGGTCGACTTCCGGATCGCGGGCTCCGATCTCGAACTGGCCGCCCGCATCGCCGCGCTTCCGGACCCCGCGCCGGACGGCACGGTCGCTCTGATCGCGGTGAGCGACGTGACCGCGATCCGGAGCCACGGCCGGACCCGCGCGGATTTCGTCGCCAATGCGAGCCACGAGCTGAGAACCCCGATCTCGGTGCTGCTGGGGTGCATCGAGACGCTGCGCGGCCCGGCCCGGCAGGACACGGCGGCGTCCGACCGTTTCCTCGAGATGATGAGCGTGCAGGCGGAGCGGATGAGCCGGCTGGTGAACGATCTTCTGTCGCTTTCCAGGATCGAGCTCAACGAGCATTTTCCGCCCTCTTCGACGATCCCGCTGTCTTCCGTGATACCGCCTGTCGTCGATTCCCTTCAGTTCGCGGCCCGGTCGCGCCGGATCGACGTATCGATCGACAGCGACGTGGGCGACCCCAGCGTCATCGGCGACCGCGACGAGCTGACCCAGCTGTTCCAGAACCTGATCGACAACGCGATCAAGTACGGCGCGGAAGGCTCGTCGATCCGGATCGCCATCGGCGACGGCACGATGCGGAGCCCGGGGGATCGAACGCAGGGAATCGACACCGTACGGATCGCGGTGGAGGACCGGGGGGACGGCATCCCGCCGGAACATCTTCAGCGCCTGACCGAGCGGTTCTATCGGGTCGATACCGCGCGCTCGCGGGAGATGGGCGGCACCGGGCTGGGGCTCGCGATCGTCAAGCACATCGTCAACCGTCACCGGGGCGGGCTGGCCATCGAAAGCGAGCTGGGCGTCGGCAGCGTGTTCACCGTCAGCCTGCCGAGAGCCCCGCTGGAGCGGAACCTCTCTTCGGAACCGGACGAAGCCGCCGCTGTCATCAAATCGTAACAGAAGTTTCATACCCGGGTCTCCCGGGACGCTTATCACCGTCGGCGTCCGGGGTAGACAGGCCTCGCCGCTATGGGCCGAACCACGATTCGCGCTGCCTCGACACCCACGAATCCGAGACGGAGATATCATGAACAAGCACATCACGTTCGCTGTCGCGGCGGTGGCCTCGATCGGGGTTGCGACCGCCGCCCAGGCACGCGATCAGATCCGGATCGTCGGTTCCTCGACGGTCTTCCCATTCTCGACGGCGGTCGCCGAGCAGTTCGGCAAGTCCACCAGGTTCAAGACGCCGGTCGTCGAGAGCACCGGTTCGGGTGGCGGTCTCAAGCTGTTCTGCTCGGGCGTCGGCGTCCAGCATCCCGACGTCACCAACGCTTCGCGCCGGATCAAGAAGTCCGAGGTGGACCGCTGCGCCAAGAACGGCGTTAAGGCGATCACCGAGGTCAAGATCGGCTATGACGGCATCGTGCTGGCCAATTCGAGGAAGGCGAAGGCGACCGACATCACCCTGAAGCAGCTGTTCCTCGCGCTCGCCAAGTCGGTGCCGGCGGACGACAAGGGCGAGACGCTGAAGGACAACCCGTACAAGATGTGGAGCGACATCGACCCGTCGCTTCCCAGGCGCAAGATCGAGGTCCTCGGGCCGCCGCCGACCTCCGGCACGCGGGACGCCTTCGTCGAGCTGGCGATGGAAGGGGGCTGCAAGAAGTTCCCGGCGATCGAGGCGATGAAGAAGAAGGACAAGAAGCGCTACAAGGCGATCTGCCACGGCATCCGCGAGGACGGCGCCTTCATCGAGGCGGGCGAGAACGACGTGCTGATCATCCAGAAGCTCGTCGCCAACCCGAACGCCTACGGCATCTTCGGCTTCAGCTTCCTCGATTCGAACGCCGACCGGATCCAGGGCACGGTGGTCAACGGCGTCGCGCCGGAGTTCGAAACCATCTCGAGCGGCAAGTATCCGGTATCGCGCTCGATGTTTTTCTACGTCAAGCAGGCGCATGTCGGCGTCATTCCGGGCATCGAGGAGTATGTCGGCGAGTTCACCGCCGAGCGTGCGTGGGGGCCTGACGGCTACCTCGTCGACAAGGGCCTGATCCCGCTGTCCGACGCGGACCGCAAGAACACCCGCCAGGCCGCGATGAGCGGCGCGCAACTCTCCATGTAGTCGCGTAGCGGCCGGGCGGTGCGCGGCATTGCCCGGCCGTTTCCTTTCGGAACACCCGCGAGCAGCCGAAAGCGATCCAGCCGACCATGTCCCCGCTTTCATTGATCGTCGCTCTGCTCGCGCTGTCGGTATTCGGTTACTATTTCGGCCGCCGCCGAGCGTTCGCGATGGCGGGGGGGCGCAGCCGATCGCTGCACTCCCGCCCGGGCTATTACGGCGCCTATGTGGCGCTCTGGTGCGCGATCCCGGCGCTCGCCATCTTCGCCGTCTGGCTGATCGTCCAGCCCTCGGTCACGGAAAGCGTCGTGATCGCGGCGCTGCCGGACGCGCTGCGCAATCTCGGGCCGGACCGGATGTCGCTGCTCCTCAACGACATCCGGAATGTCGCCGGCGGCGTTATCCCGGCGGAACGGGCGGCGCCGGAGGTGGCGGCGGCGGCGGCCCATCTCAATCGGCTGAACGCCACCGGCAACGGCGCGCTCGCGGTCGTCGCGCTGGCGCTCGCGGTTGCCGGCCTCGCCTTCGCCCGGACCCGCCTCGCGCCGACGCTCAGGGCGCGGAACGGGGTCGAGAAGACGGTCGACATCCTACTCGTCGCATGCTCGTCGATCGCGATCCTGACGACCGTGGGCATCGTGCTCTCGCTGGTGTTCGAGTCGATCCGGTTCTTCGGCAAGGTCCCTTTCCTCGACTTCGTCTTCGGCATCGAGTGGAGCCCGCAGACCGCGCTCCGGGACGACCAGGTGGGCGCGACCGGCGTGTTCGGCGCGATCCCACTCTTCGCGGGGACGATGCTGATCACCGCGATCGCCATGCTTATCGCGGTTCCCGTGGGCCTGCTGTCGGCGATCTATCTCTCGGACTACGCGGATCTGCGCGTTCGCGCGGCGGTCAAGCCGGTTCTGGAGATCCTCGCGGGCATCCCGACCGTGGTCTACGGCTTCTTCGCCGCGCTGACGGTCGC
>JAJDVM010000061.1 GCA_022826125.1 Defluviicoccus sp. | reverse complement strand
GGTCTTGACGCCGCCGAAGTTCTTGCGTGCGAGCGGGAAGAGTTGGATCGCCGAGAAAGGCGGAGTGTCGAATTTCTTCGACTGGCCGAGCGGCTTGCCGAACTCCGGTTCGGCGTCCAGCCCGTCGTCGAAAGCACGGTTGTAGCGCGCGACGGTATCCAGGAACGCGGTTTCGTCGACCCCGATCTCCCGGGCCAGCCCGTCGAGCGTGTCGGCATTGGCGATGAAGGGCGAATCCGCGAACAGCTCGGCGATCCTGGCGCGCGAAACCTTGCTCCCCTCCCGGTAGCGGGGATCGGCGACCTCCATGGTCTCGGTCATGGCGGCGTCCAGGATCCCCCAAGCGTGGCAGGGGTCCTGCCCCAGCAGCGCGAGCGTCGCCGAGGCGGCGCCCGAACGCGCCTCGTTGTGGAAGCGCCGCCCCTGCTGGTTGACCCAGATGTAGCCGGGGGTACCGCGGAAAACGAGGCCGCGCCGCCCGCTCGGGTCGCGGTAGTCGGGCGTGGCGTAGATATAGAGCCAGATATTTCCGAGATGGGTGAGATAGCCTCCCGCCTCGCGGATCAGCGCATGGCCGGAGCCGGTCGCATTGGGGCCGGAGCCCTCCATGATCCGGTGTTCGGCGAGATCGGGTCTGACCTCCAGGATCATGTCGAGGTTGGAGTTGAAGCCGCCCGTCGCCACAAGGACGGTCCGGCAATCCACTTCGACCGTGTCGCCGCTCCTGACATCCCGGCCTTGGAGGCCCACCGCCCTGCCGTCGTCGACGCGGATGTGGGCGATCTCCGTGTCGGGCACGATCTCGCCGCCGCGCGCGCGATAGGCCTCGATCAGCCGGGCGGTGAGTTCGTGGCCCGCGCCGCCGGGCTGGGTCCAGCGGATCACCGAGTTGCCCTCCTGCGGTTTCATGTCCGTCCATTCGACCCCCAGCCCCTCGGCCCAGAAGTAGAGATCGTTGAGCGAGTGCTCGATGTAATAGCGCGCCCAGACGGCATCGGCGGAGGGGCCGCCCCACTGCATCCAGTCGGCGAAGGCGAGGTCGGGGCTGTCCTCGATACCCCTCTCGCGTTGCAGCGGAGAATCGACGATCAGGCAGCCGCCGCCCGAGATGATCGACGCTCCGCCGGGGTCCGCGGCCATCTCGAAGGCGGTCGCCCGCGCGCCGGCTTCGCGGGCCTCGATCCCCGCGGCCATGCCCGCGCCGCCCGCTCCGACGATCGCCACATCAGTCTCGAAACGCTTGATGCCCATCACCCTCGACCCCGCCCGTATGTCCCCGGCGCGGGAGCATAGGCAAGCCGCGCGCCGCGGCAAGAACGGGGTCGCGTTGTCGCCTGCCCGCGGGCTCCCTAGGATCGCCGACCGGCGCCCCGAACAAGCGAAAGACAGCGAGCATGAAATACCGTTACCTGGACTGGTCGATCGAGTCCTCGCCGCAGAACCCCGGCGACAACGCGATCGGCATCCTCACCCTGAACCGGCCCGACCATGCCAACGCCATCGGCCCCCGCATGACGATGGAGCTGCACCAGCTGGTCGACGAGATCCGGCATTCCTCGGTCCGGGTGGTGATCGTGACCGGCGCGGAGGGCAACTTCTCGGGCGGCGGCGACCTCCAGATCGAGACCATGCCGATGGAGGACCAGAAGGACGAATGGACCGACTACGGCGTCAAGGGCGAGTACGGCGAGATGCTGGTCTGGTTCGCCAACGACTATTTCCACATCGTCGCCCAGCGCATGTGCCGCAAGCTGGAGGACCTGCCGCAGGTGACCATCGCCGCGGTGGATGGGATCGCCGTCGGCATCGGGCTGGAGATGGCGGTTTCCTGCGACCTCAGGATCGCGTCCGACCGCGTCCGTTTCGCCGAGATCGCGGTGCCGGCCGGCTTCATGAGCGAATGGAGCGCGCCGCGCAGCCTGCCCGGGCTGATCGGCCAGACCAGGGCCAACGAAATGATCCTGACGGGGCGTTTCGTCTTCGCCGAGGAGGCCGAGCGGATCGGACTGGTCAACAAGGCGGTGCCGGCGGACACCCTCCTCGACGAGGCGCGCGCCTGGGCAGGGCGGATGTGCACCTACCCGGCGCTCGGCCTCAAATACGCCAAGGAGACCATCCGGCTCTACCAGAACCAGAACCGTCTCAAGGAGCATGGCGAGGTCGAGATGGAGCGCATCTTCGAGATCACCCGCACCGCTGACTGCGCGGAGGGGATCGAGGCGTTCCTGGAAAAGCGCGCGCCGGTCTACCACCCGGGCGCGCCGGTCGACAAACGCGCGCGCTGGCAGGACGACTGAGGGGCGCTGATCGAAGGGTCAGATCCGGCCGGCGATCCCGGCGTCGAGATCGACGCCGCCCGAGGCGAACGCGCGCTCGGCCCCGGCGAGGAACGCTTCCGTCTCGTCCTCGGTCATGGCGCCGCGGAACATCTCCCGGCGCATCGATACCCGCTGGGCGCTGATCGCCCGGATCGCGCTGGTCATCCGCGCGAGGTCGTCCTCGCCCCCGATCAGGGAAACCGCCTCGCGCGCCATTTCCTTGTAATGGTCGCGCTCGTCGTCATAGATCACCTGCATGGCCTCGGCGGTCATGACGTTCAGCTCGCTGCCGTCGAGCTTCGCACCCTCGCGGAAGAGCCGGGCCCCGCCGCCCTCCGTGAAGCCCACGGCCGCGCGGTCGATGGGGGAACCCGACTGGACATAGGACCGGCGCAGATCGCCCAGTTTTTTCTCCTCGGGAAGCTGGACCGTGTCGTCCGGCGAGATCGGCCGGCCGGCCAGGCGCTCGAACACGTCCGCCAGCAGCAGGTAGTGGTTGAACTCGTCGGCGAGCTGGGTAAGGCGAAAATGGAACTCGCGCCGCGGGATCGTCTTGTCGACCTCGGGGAAGCAGTCGACCAGTGCAGCGAGCTCGCGGTGGAGCCCATTGAAATAGCCGTCGACCGGGTTCAGTTCCTTCCAGAGCTGTGCCCTGAGGTAAAAAATATGGTCGTCGTCGCTGGCCCGGGCATAGAAGCGCCGCGCGATTTCTCCCTCGGCCTCCCAATAGGGCCAGGCGGCCGCAAGCAGGGCGTGCTCGGTGTCCGTCATGTCGTTCTCCGCGATGCCGCCGCGATGATAGCGGCGGACCGGCCGGCGGCAAGCATTGCGGGTCTTCCGGCGCTTTGAGAAAATATGCCGATGCCACAACTCGAAACCGACGTGCTGGTGATCGGCGCCGGCGGCGCGGGCATGTACGCCGCCGTGGCCGCCGCGCGTGCCGGCGCGCGCACGGTACTGGTCGACAAGAGCCTGGTCGGGCGCGGCGGGGCGACGATCATGGCGCAGATGACCGTTGCCGCCGCGGTCGGCGAGTGGGAGCCCGATCACTGGACTCACCACCTCGCCGACACCGTCGAGGCCGGTCGGGGGCTGTGCAACGAACGCCTCGCGGCAATCCTCTGCGAGGAAGCGCCGGTCCGTATCGGGGAGATGGACTCCTGGCGGGTCGGCTGGGCGCGCGAGGACGGCCGCATGCGGGCGGTGATGGCGCCCGGCCACAAGATCCCGCGCTGCGTCTATGTCGATTTCCTCAACACTGGCCCCGCGGTGGCGAAGACGCTAAGGACGCAGGTCGCGCAGGGTGCGGGGATCGCGCGGATAAGCGGGCTCTCGATCGCCGATCTCGCGGTCCATGACGGACGGGTCGCGGGCGCGGTCGGGATCAATCTCGAGGACGGCGCGCCGGTCGGTATCGCGGCACGGGCGGTGATCCTCGCCGCGGGCGGGCTCACCCGTCTGTTCCGGCGCAACAGCGCATCGGCCAATATGGGCGGCGATGCGTATGCGCTCGCGCTCAACGCCGGCGCCGAGTTGATCGACATGGAGTTTCCTCAGTTCTTCCCGATCGGTCACCTCGCGCCGCGGCTCGTCGGCATGGACCCGATCATGTGGGATCCGTTCCGCTACAAGCTTGGTGGCCGCCTGCTCAACGGCGACATGGAAGAATTCATCGAGAATTACGGCGAACAGGATTCGGGCGTGTACACCGCGCCGCGCGACATCACCTCCTATGCCATCACCAAGGAGTGCGAGGCGGGACGCGGCTCGCCCAATGGCGGGGCGTTCCTGAGCTTCGAGCACATCCCGGAACCGGAGCTTCGTCTCGCCTTCGGCCCCGTGATCGACCGGCTGGCGAAGAACGGGATCGACCTGACCCGGCGCCCCATCGAGGTCGCACCGATCGCGCATTACCACATGGGCGGGATTCGGGTGGACGAGCGCATGGAAACCCGCATCGAGGGGCTGTTCGCCGCCGGCGAGGCGGTCGGCGGGGCGAACGGCGCCAACAGGTTGTCGGGCAACGCGATCCCGGAGGCCTTCGTGTTCGGCGAGCGCGCCGGACGTTTCGCCGCGGAGCGCGGGTCGGAGGCCCAGGCCTGGCGAAGCGAGGACGATGCCCGGGCGGAGCGGTTTGTCGACGACGTGCACGGTAGCGGCGGCGGAGGGACGGCCGGGCTCGGTGCGCTCCTCCGCGAGTTGCAGGCGCTGATGTGGGACGATGTCGGCCTGCTCAGGACGCAGGAAGGCCTCACCCGCGCGCTCGGCCGGATCCGCGAGATGCGCGGCGCCGATCTCCCCGCCCTCGCGCCGGTGCGCAAGGCGCGTTTCGACCACGCCCTGCTCGACTGGCTCGATCTCCGGGCGTCTTTGCTGGCGGCGGAATCGGTGGCGCTGTCGGCGCTCAACCGCAAGGAGAGCCGGGGCGCGCATCAGCGCGAGGACTTCGTGGAAACCGATCCCGCCTACGCGCGCAACCAGGTGGTGCGGCTGTCGGACCGGGGGGCGCTCGAATGCGGTTGGGCCGGGATCGTCGAAGCGTCCCACGTGCGGGCGCCGCTGGAGGCGGCGGAGTGAGCGCCGAGACCGTCACCATTCGTGTCCGCCGGGGGACGCCCGAAGAGCCGTCCCGGATCGAGACCTTCGCCGTCCCCTACACCGAGGGGATGTCGGTGCTCGACGCGGTGATGTGGGTCCACGCGCATGTCGATTCGACGCTCGCCATACGCTACGCCTGCATCAACGCAAACGCCTGCAAGGAATGCATGGTGCGGGTCGACGGCAAGACCGGTTATGCCTGCACCTCACGTCTCGGCGTGGAAGGCGCGCTGATCGAGCCGCTCGACAACAAGGCGCTGATCCGGGACCTGGTGACCGATATCGTCCCGCCGAAGGAGCGGCTAGCTGCCCATCTGGCGGGGGACGGTTAGGCCCTCAAGCCTCTTCCGCGATCAGGCGATCGAGGATGCGGCGCGCGGCGAGCACGCCCGCGTCGGCGTTGATGTCGATTTGCGGCAGGCCGTCCGGCATCGTCTCGATGCTTCGCTGCTGCGCCTCGATCAGCCCGACATCTTCCCCGAAAGTCGTCTCCGCCGCCTCGGCCAGATAGGCGGTGATCGAGTCGTCCTCCAGGTTGAAGCCGCGCGCGTGATGCCAGAAATAATGCGCGCTGGTCTCCGTCTCCGGCGTGATGGTGTGGTTGGAATACAACTCGATCCCGTCCGCGCGGTTGCCCTCGCGCGCGCCCTGCCCCGCCGGTGCGCAGCCCGCGTCGATCACGACATGCGTCGGCGGGATCCAGGTGATGAGCTGCCAGCGGTCGACGTCGAAATCTATGCCGCCCGCTCGCGCGAACATGCCGGGCGGCTTTCCCCCCATGATCCAGCGGTCGACATGGACCCGGTCGCCGTCGCGGCTGACCTCGACTGGGAATTGGGCGACCCGGTCGGTGCCCAGCGTCGCGCCGTGGACGAACTGCACATGCGACAGGTCGAGCAGGTTGTCGACGATCAGCCGGTAGTCGCCGGCGACGTGGAACCGCCCCTGGACCGATTTCCATTCGGGGTCGTCGTTCCAGTGATAGTCCGGCACCGAAGATGCGTCCGCGCGTGACGGGTCGCCGATCCAGATCCAGACGAAACGGTCCCGCTCCACCACCGGATACGATTTCACGCTTGCGCCGGGCGGCACTCTGGTCTGTCCTGGCACCTCGATGCAGGTGCCGTCCTTGGCGAACAGCAGGCCGTGATAGCCGCAGCGAATGCCGGCCCCTTCGACCCGGCCGTGCGAGAGCGGGGCATGGCGATGGATGCAGCGATCGGCAAGCGCAATCGCGTTTCCGTCGTCTCCCCGGAACAGGACCACCGGACGGTCGAGAATGCGCCGTGCCAGCGGGGACTCCCCGATCTCGTCGTCCCAAGCGGCCGCGTACCAGCAGTTTTCGAGAAAGGCCATGGCTCGTTCCGTCAGCCGCGCGCCGCGGCGACCGCCGCCGCGACCCGGTCGGGGGTGATGGGCACATCGTCGATGACGACGCCGAAGGGTGCAAGCGCGTCCTCGACCGCGGCCGCGTTGGCCGCGGGCGCCGGTATCACCCCTCCCTCCCCGGCGCCCTTCGCCCCAATCGGGTTGAGCGGGGTCGGCGACTCGGTGTGGATCAGGTCGAGCCTCGGCATCTCGCAGGCGCCCGGCATCAGGCACTCGCCGAGATTGACCGTCATCGGCTGCCCGGCATCGTCGAACGCCATGCGCTCGTAGAGTGCGCTTCCGATGCCGTGGATCGCGCCGCCGATCACCTGCCCGTCGACAATCGTCGGGTTGATCATCCGCCCGCAGTCGTGGACCACCGTATAGCGCAGGATTCCGACCGCTCCGATCTCGATGTCGACCTCGACCTCGGCGACGTGGCAACCGTTGCAATAGGTCACGGTCTCGGGCGTGAAGGCGCCGAGCGCCTCCATCCCGGGCTCCATCCCGCCGGGCAGCGCGTAGCCCGGCTGCCCGGCGAGCGCCCGCGCGATCTCGCCGAGCCCGACCGCCATGTCCGGCACTCCCCGGACGCGAACCTGTCCGTCCGCGAGCTCGAGGTCGGCGGGCGCCGCCTCCAGAATGTGGGCGGCCGCCCGGATGGCCTTTTCCGCGAGGGACGAAGCGGCGACGTGGACGGAGGAGCCGGCGGTTACCGCCTGGCGGCTCGCGAACGCGCCGAGTCCGAGCGACACCGTGTCGGTATCGCCGGCGGTGACCTCTACCGCGCCGGGATCGAGTCCGAGCGCCGACGCGCAGACCTGGGCGAGCGCGGTTTTGAGCCCCTGGCCCTGCGCGGTCGCCCCCGTCGCGATCGTCACCCGGCCCGAAGGGTTGATCCTGATCCGCGCGGATTCGAAGGGGCCACGCCCAGTGCCCTCGACATAGTTGCCGATCCCGATGCCGACATACCGGCCTTCGCGGCGGAGGGCTGCCTGGCGCGCGCGAAAGGCGTCGTGCTCCGACGCTTCCAGCGACAATGCCTGCGTCGCCGGATAGTCGCCGCTGTCATAGGTCATCGCGGTGCCGTCGCGGTTTTTGACAGGGGTCACGTAAGGCATCGCCTCGGGCCCGATCAGGTTGCGCCGGCGGATCTCGGCACGTTCGATTCCGAGCAGGCCGGCGGCGCGGTCGAGCAACCGTTCCATGACGAAGGTCCCCTGCGGGCGGCCGGCGCCGCGCACCGGCGTCACCGGCACCTTGTTGGTGGCGGCGAGCCTGATGTCGAGCGAATACGCCGGCACAACATAGGGGCCGAGCAGGTTGGTGGCCGAGTTGTAGGGCAGGTTGACGCCGTAGGGGCTATAGGCGCCGTGGTCGTGGATCAGCGTGCCGCGAATCCCGAGGATTCGCCCTTCCGCGTCGAGTGCCATCTCCACGTCCCAGAACTGGTCCCGCTCCTGGGTGGTGGCGGTGAAATGCTCGCGGCGGTCCTCGATCCACTTCACCGGGCGGCCGAGGATGCGGGCGGCCAGCGCCACCACTGCTTCCTCGGCATAGAAGACGAACTTGGGCCCGAACCCGCCGCCGACATCCGGGGCGATCACGCGCAGCTTGTCCTCGCCGCAGCCGAGCAGGTCGCGGAGCACCGCATGGGCGCGGTGGGGCATCTGGGTGCCGCTCCACACGGTGAGCTTGCCGTCGTTGGGATCGAGCCGGGCGAGCACCCCCCGGCACTCGATGGCGTGCCCGAGCCCCTTGTTCTGATGCATGTCCGCGCGGACCGCATGCGCCGCCGAGGCGAAAGCCCGGTCGTAATCCCCGTAGGCCATGGAGAGCGCGGCGACCAGGTTGTCGGGGATGTCGCTGTGGGCGGGAGGTGCGCCGTCATCGAGCGCCCGTCGGCAGTCGATCGCGGCCGGGAGGGGGTCGTAGTCGATCTCGACCAAGGCGGCCGCGTCCTCCGCACGGTAGGGGTTGTCCGCGACTACCGCCGCCACCGGCTCGCCGACATAGCGGACCTCTCCGTCGGCGAGGATCGGCGGGTCGAGCACATGCCTGATCGCTCCCGAGGGCTGGGCGAGCGGCATGGCGATCCGGGTTACGTGGGAGCGAAGCTCGTCGAGGGTGAGGACCGCGCGAACCCCCGGCGAGGCCATAGCGGCCGAAACGTCGATCCCGCGAATCCGTGCGTGGGCCTCGCTGCTCCTCACGAAGGCGGCGTGCAGGAGGTCCGGGAAGCGAAGATCGTCGACGAAACAGGCCCGGCCCCGCAGGAGCGCCGGGTCCTCGATCCGCGGAACCCGCTCTCCGAGCGTCACGGCCTCACCCAGCCGCCGTCCACATAGAGCGTCTGTCCGGTCACGAACGCGGCGTCCTCGCTCGCGAGGAACGACAACGCGCCCGCCAGGTCTTCCGGCATCTGCGTACGCTTGATCGCCTGCATCGAGGAAACGGTTTCGAAGCGTTCGTCCGACCTCGGGTTGGTCACCTGCGTGCCGTGCGTGCGGACCAGGCTGGGCGCGATCGCGTTGACGGTTATTCCCTTGTCCGCGAGGTCGCTGGCGAGCGCGCGGGTGAACCCGATCACGCCGCCCTTGCTTGCGATGTAGTGGCTATAGCCGGTTACCGGCGTGGCGAAGGTATTGGACGCCATGTTGACGATCCGGCCCCAACCGCGCCCGACCATGCCGGGCGCAAACGCCTTGGCGGTCAGGAACATGGAATCGAGGTTGATCGCCATGACCCGCCGCCATTTGGCGAAGGTAACCTCCTCGAAGGGCTCGTTCGGGTAGATTCCGACGTTATTGACCAGGATGTCGCAGCGTCCGAATCGCTCCTCGATCTCGGCGGACAGGCGAGCGACATCGTCCTCGGACGTGACGTCGCCCGAGAACGACGCGCACTCGACACCGACGCCGGACAGGATGGCCATCGTTTCCGCCCCGTCCTCCAGGTCGACGACCGCGACCGCCGCGCCCTCCGCCGCCAGACGCCGGGCGAAGGCTTGGCCGATCCCCTTGGCGCCGCCGGTCACCGCCGCGACCCGTCCCTGGTGACGCTTCGACATCGTGCAACTCCCTTTGCCGTGGCTGCCGAACTATCATCGCGATCGGGCGGGACATTGGTAGGGGGCGGAGCGTTGAACGAGCGCGACGAGACCGACGACCGCCGGGCCCTGGTGCTCGGCCGCGGCAACTTCTTCGACGATTTCGATCCGCCGGGATGCCTCCATGTCTATTTCCTGAGAAGCCCGTTCGCGCGCGCGAGGATCGCCGGCGTCGACGCTGCCCGAGCGCGTTCCTCAGACGGTGTCGTCGATATTCTTCTCGGCGGCGACCTCGCCGGTGTCACCGCGCCCATCGCCGCGCGCATGGACGAGGCCGACTGGTACCGCTACCGCCCCACCGCCTGGCCGCTGATCGCCGAGGCCGAAGTCCGCTTCGCCGGCGAGATCGTCGCCGCCATTGTCGCGCGCGATCCCTACGCGGCGGAGGACGCCGCCTCGTTGATCGCCGTCGACTATGCGCCCGAGGATCCGGTGGCAGACGTCGCCGCGGCTCTCCGGGACGGCGCCCCACTCGTGCACGACGCGCTCGGAAGCAACACGCTTTTCGAAAGCTGCTTCGTGAGCGATGCCGATGCCGATCCCTTCGTCGACGCGCCGGTCGTCGTCTCCGGCCGCTTCCGCCACCCCCGGGTCGCGCCGTCGCCCATCGAGTGCTGCGGCTGCCTCGCGATCCACGACCGCCGCGACGACGTGGTCGAGGTCCGGTCGCCCACACAGGTGCCGCATATCCTGCGGGACGGAATCGCCCGGTTCCTGCGTCTCCCCGAGTCTCGGGTCCGGGTCCGGCCGACCGATATCGGCGGCGGGTTCGGAGTGAAGATGCCGCTCTACGCCGAGGAGGCAATCGCCGCCTTCACCGCGCGGCGGCTGGGCGGCGCGGTCAAGTGGACCCAGGATCGGCTCCAGCATCTCGAGCGCGGCTACCACGCCCGGGACGCGGTGATCGAGGCCTCGCTCGCCGCTGACGGGGAAGGCCGGATTCTGGGGCTGAAGGCGGAGGTCTGGTGCGACACCGGCGCTTACTGCCCCTATCCGCTGGGTCCCTCGCTGGAACCGCACACCGCGCTGGTCGGGTTGCCCGGACCCTATGCCATTCCGTTCATCGACTACATCTCCCGCGCCGTCGCCACCAACAAATGCCCCACCGGCGCCTATCGCGGCGTCGGGTTCGGCCTGACCCCGCTCGTCACCGAGAGCCTGGTCGACGCGCTCGCCCGCAGGATCGGCGTCGACCGGATTGATGTCAGGCGCCGGAACCTCGTGCCGACCGGTTCCTTTCCGTTCAGGACGGCGACTGGCGGAATCATCGACAGCGGCGATTACGAGGGATTGCTCGCGAAGCTGCTGGAAGCCGCGAACGTCGACGAGAAACAGGACGGGAACGGGCGCAGGGTCGGGATCGGCGTTTCCTGTTTTATCGAACCCACCGGCATGGGCTGCACGGTGTTTCGCGGCCGCGGGATGACGGACGTTCCGGGCTACGATTCGGCGGTTCTGCGGATCGCCCGGTCGGGCGCGGTCGAGGCCTATGTGACTACCCCGTCGATGGGACAAGAGCCCTTCAAGGCGATGCGGAAGATGGTGGCGGACACGCTGGGGGTCGAAGCCGCGCGCGTCCACGTCGCCTGCGCCGATACCGAGACGATGCCGCACGGTTCGGGCGCGTTCGCGAGCCGCGGGCTGGTCTCCGGCGGCGGCGCGTTGCAACGGGCGGCGCGACAGGCGCTCGACCGGATGAAGCGGTTCGCCGCGATAAAGCTCGAAGTCGAACCCGGCGATGTCGTCTTTGCCGATGGCCGGTTCGCGGACGGGCACAATTCCAACCGGTTCGCGACCTTCGAGGAAATCGCCGATTTCGCACATTCGCCCAGCCCCAACCTGC
The DNA here is from genome assembly GCA_022826125.1 of Defluviicoccus sp. Taxonomy (GTDB): domain Bacteria; phylum Pseudomonadota; class Alphaproteobacteria; order MPNO01; family MPNO01; genus MPNO01. Next base: position 4,489 of record JAJDVM010000061.1, on the reverse strand, counting down.
CCGAAGACCTGTCGCACGGGTTGCAGGCCGCGGCCACCTTCGACACGCCGGGCGCCGCGACCTCGGCGGCGATGCATATCGCCGTCGTGGCGGTCGACACGGAGACCGGCGAGGTCGAAATCCTCAAATACGTCGTCGCCGAGGATTGCGGCAGGATCGCCGATCTGGAGGTCGTCGAAGGCCAGACTTGGGGCGGTGTCCTGCAGGGGATCGGGGCGGCGCTGCTGGAAGAGGTCCGCTACGACGAGGCCGGGCAGCTCCAATCGGCGAATTTCGCCGATTACATGATCCCGGGCGCGTTTGAGGCGCCGGGGATCGAGATCGTCCACCAGGAAACCCCGTCGCCGATCACCGAAGGCGGTTACAAAGGCGTGGGCGAGAGCGGCACGATCGGCGCGCCTGCGGCTATCGCCAGCGCCGTGTTCGACGCGCTCGGCCTCGAATGCGACGATGTGCGGCTGCCGCTCAGCCCCGATCGTATCCGGGGCCTGATCGCCGCCGCGGATATGGGCTCAGCCCTCCGGACGGCTGCCGAATAGCCCCTTCAGCCAGCGGACGAAGGCATTCCACATCACGCTGGCGCCCAGCGAAAAACCGGAAATCGGCCTGGCGGCATGCGCGGGCGGGGCGTCGTCCGAACCCGAAGGCGCCTCCGCTTCCTCCGTACCGCGTTCCGCCACGATCTGCTCGTGCAGCGCGTCGGCGAACCGGTCGATCAGCTGCGTCGCGACATCCTTGATCATGCCGACGCCGCGGCCGTACTGCGCGACCGAGCCCGAGAGCTGCAGGTCGGTTCGGATTTCGACCGTCGTCGTGCCGTCCTCGGCCGGGATCAGGCGGAAATCGACATTGGCGTTGGCGCCGCCCCGGCCCTTGGAATCCCGTCCCTGAGCCTTGACGCGGGCGGAGTGACCTTCGTCGTCGCGGTCCTCGAAACGGGCGTCGCCCGCGAAGGTGAGCGCCACCGGCCCGAGCCTGACCGATACCTTGCCCTTGAAGCTGTTCTCGTCGATCACTTCCGTGAGCTCGGCTCCCGGCATGCAGGGGGCGATCCGCTCGACGTCGGTCAGGATCGCCCAGGCTTCGTCGACCGGTACCCCGACGTTGAATGAATTCTCGAACTCCAAGTCAGCCTCCTGTCCGCCGGCGTCCGATCTAGCGGGCGGCGCGGTCGATGGCGCGCCATAGCGTTTCGGGGCTCGCCGGCATGTCGATCGCCGAGACGCCGAGCGGGCTCAACGCGTCGACGATGGCGTTCATCAGCGCGGGCATCGCACCGACGCACCCCGCCTCCCCCGCGCCCTTGATCCCGAGCGGGTTGGTGGATGTCGGCACCTCGTTGATCTCCATCTCGAAGCTCGGAAGATCGTCCGCGCGCGGCATCGTGTAGTCCATGAACGATCCCGCGATCAGCTGCCCCGACTCCCGGTCCCAGACCACGTTCTCCATCATGATCTGGCCCACCCCCTGGACGATACCGCCGTGCAGCTGACCCTCCATCAGGAGCGGGTTCAGCACCGTGCCGACGTCGTCGACCGCGGCGTAGCGCAGGATCTCGACGACGCCGGTTTCGGGGTCGATCTCTACCTCGCACACATGACAGCCGTTCGGAAAGGTCGGCGCCGGCGGCGTCCAGGCGGCCCATTCGTTGATGCCGGGCTCGAATCCGGGAGGCACCGTCATGAACGACTGGGCGAGCTTGGCCGTATCCACCAGCCCGATCTGCCTGTCGGTTCCGGCAACAGTGAACGTGCCGTCGGCGAACTCGATATCCTCTTCCGCCGCCTCCAGCTTGTGGGCGGCGATCTTGCGGCATCTGTCGATCACCTTGTCGGCCGCCAGCATGATCGATGCGCCGCCGACGCCAGAAGAGCGCGAGCCGAAGGTTCCGGTGCCGGCCATGACTTCGTCGGAATCGCCCTGGGAGATGCGGATATGCTCGAATTCGAGGCCCAGCTTGTCCGACAGCATCTGGCGGAACACCGTCTCGTGCCCCTGGCCGTGGTTGTGGGTGCCCATGGTGAGCGTCAGCGATCCCGAGGGATCGAAGCGGATTTGCGCCCATTCCGGGAATCCGCCGGCCGATTGCTCGATCACGTTGGAAATCCCGATTCCACGCAACCTGCCGCGAGCCTTGGCTTCGGTCCGGCGCTCCTCGCGGCCGGCGTAATCGACCATCTCGAGAGCGCGATCCATGTTGGTCTCGAACTCGCCCGAGTCGTATGTGAAGACGAGACCGGTGGTGAACGGAAACGCGTCGGGCGCGATGTAGTTGCGCCGCCTGAGCTCGGCCGGATCGATGCCCATCTCGTCGGCCGCGGTGTCGATCGCCCGCTCGATCGCATAGGCCGCCTCGGGCCGCCCCGCGCCGCGATAGGGGCCGGTCGACACGGTGTTGGTGAACACACCCGTCACATGGGTATAGATCGCCGGCGTCCGGTAGGGGCCGGCGAGCGAGCCCAGATTGTTGGTCGAGGAATGGGGGCCGAGCAGGGTCAGGTAGGCGCCGAGATTGGCCGTCGTGCGGACTCTGAAGCCGAGGAACTCGCCGTCCTTCGAAAGAGCGAGCTCAGCGGTCGAGATGTTGTCGCGCGCCTGGTCGTCGACCATGAAACCCTCGGCCCGGTCGCCGGTCCATTTGACCGGGCGGCCGAGCATTTTCGAAGCGAAGAGGCACATCGCGTATTCGCAGTAGGGGCCGGACCGCATCCCGAAGGCGCCGCCCATGTCGTGGCTGACGACGCGGAGATCGCCCTCCGGCACCTTGAGGATCGGCGAGGCGGTCGCCATGCGCACGCCGTGCGGGCCCTGGGTTCCGGTGTAGAGGGTGTAGCGTCCGGTGAACCGGTCGAACTCGCCGATGCAGGCACGCGGCTCCATGGGCGCGACGGCGACGCGGGTGACGATGAAGTCGAGTTTGGTGACGTGGTCGGCCCCGGCGAAGGCCCGCTCGACCGCGTCCTCGTCGCCCTGTTCGAACACGAAGCAAACGTTGTCGGGCGCTTCCGGCCAGACCGCGGGGGCCCCTTCGACAAGCGCGTCCGCGGTCGCGGTGACCGAGGGAAGCGGCGCGTAATCGACCTCGATAGCTTCGGCGGCGTCGCGCGCCTGCTCGTAGGCCTCCGCCACGACGAACGCTACGTAATCGCCGACCAGCCGGACCCGGTCGTTGCGGAGCGGCAGGTTGGGCGGGGTGAACATCGGCGAGCCGTCCGCCTTGTTGCGCGGCACCGCGCAGGGAATGCTGCCGAGCCCCGCGGCTTCGACATCGGCATGGGTATAGACCGCGAGCACGCCGGGAGTTCTCCGCGCGGCGGCGGTGTCGATCGAACGGATCTCGGCGTGGGCGTGCGGGGAACGCAGCACGTAGCCATAAGCCTGGCCGGGCCGGTTCAGGTCGTCGCTGTAGCGTCCGCCGCCGCGCAGCAGGCGCGGGTCTTCCCAGCGCGGCACGCCCTGACCGATACCGAACTTGGTCATCGATTCCTTCCTACTCGCTCCACCGGAGTCGCTGGCCGAATCCCCCACGGGACGGCAATGCGTTCCACGGCCGCCGAATTCGGCGCTGTCGTCTGCGGACGCCGGATGATAGGGGATGGGCCGGACGGCAACAACGCCGCCATCCGCCCGATTCCGGCGGCAGCGGTCTTGTATAATGAGACGGGATGGAGCAAACGCTGGACACCCTTTCGGCCCTTCTCCGGCCTGTCGCCGAAATCTGGGAAACCCACGTGGTCGGGTTGCAAGTCGGCACGGTGGTGGCGGCGGTGCTGGTTTTCGCGGCCTGCCTGCTGCTGCGCGGAGTGTTCACCCGCGTGGTCGTTCGCCGCCTGGCGCGCTGGGCGGAGAGGACCGAGAGCAGGCTCGACGACGAGGCGATCGCGGCGCTGGAGCCGCCCCTGCGGTTCGTGCCGCTGGTTATCGGCCTATTTCTGGCGAAGGCGATCCTGCCGTTCGCCGGACTGGCCGAGCGGATCGCGGACGATCTGCTGCGGTCGCTGGCCGCTTTCGTCCTGTTCTGGGCTCTGTACCGCCTCGCCGAGCCGCTCCGCGGTCTGGCCGCCCGGGTCGAGGAGAAGATCGGCGCCGAGGTGGTGGACTGGGCGATCCGCGGACTGAAAATCGCGTTCGTCGCCATCGGCGCCATAACCGTTCTCGAGATCTGGGGGATAGAGGTCGGTCCCATCCTGGCCGGGCTCGGGCTGATCGGCGTTGCCGTCGCGCTCGGGGCGCAGGACCTTTTCCGCAACCTGATCGCGGGGCTTCTCATCATCGGCGAACGCAGGCTCGCTCATGGCGAGTGGATCAAGATCGACGGCGGCGTCGAGGGCACGGTCGAAGCGATCGGATTTCGCTCCACCCGGGTCCGGCAGTTCGACAAGGCGCCGATCTACGTCCCCAACTCCAAATTGTCGGATACCGCGGTCGTCAACTACACGCGGATGACCCACCGGCGCATCTACTGGATGATCGGGGTGGAATACCGCAC
>JAJDVM010000308.1 GCA_022826125.1 Defluviicoccus sp. | reverse complement strand
GCCGGCCCCGGCGGGAGGGCGGCCGTCCGCGATGGAGGTCATCGCGCGCTTCATCGAGGCGTCGCGCGCCCGGGGAGGTCGGGCGTGAGCGGCGGCGCGGACGACCGCTACACCTCGTCCGCCGCGCCGTTCAACGGCGAGGACCGGCTGCTGCTCGCCCGGCTCGACGAACGCACCCGGGCGATCCACCAGCAGATGGAGACGTTCGTCACCCGCGACTCGTTCCGCCCGGTGATGCTGATCGCCTACGGCACGATGGCCTCGATGGCGCTCGCCCTCCTCGGCGCGGTGCTGGACTCGGTGCTGGGGTAGGGGGCGGTTGCGGCGGGCGCGCGTGGCCGTTACCGTCGATGACGCTTGAAACAGGTCGCCGGCGCGCGCATCTATCCGTCGGCGAAGGAAAGAGCGATGGCGAAAAGCCGAAAAACGCGAGCGGCGGAGCGCCCTGCCTCCCCAGCCTCGACCGCGGCGGGGACAGCCGGGTCTTCGAAGGTCTCCGTTTCCGAGACCCGGGGCCGCAATACGGTCACCGCGACTTCCAAACGCATCATTCAGAAAATCTCGGTGAGGCGCCGCAGAGCAATGCAAGAGCTGGCCGATAGGTAGGCGGCACTACCGGGTAACCTGGGCCGACGCGGTCCACGGACACGACGAAGCGCTCACCTACGGAGGCCGCCAGGGACTCCTCAGCGAGAACGCGGTTCGATCAGCGATCGCCCGCCCTTACCACGGCTACCATCGGTTCATCCACCAGAAGGCCGCCGCGCTGCTCCACGGCATTGTTTCCAGTCACGGGTTCGTGGATGGAAACAAGCGCACGGCCCTGTATCTGGTGGAACTCCCGGTCGAGCGAAGCGGCTACGAGCTGGTGGAGGACGACATGGCGATCGTGGAGATCGTGATTGGCGTCGCGCGCGGTGAAACGGGTTATGAAGAACTCGCGGAGTGGTTCGAGGAACGGCTGGTTCGGGTGGACGATTCGTAGCCGAACGGAGCGGTCGACGGGTCCTGCCCCGCGTCTCCCGATGTTTCCGGCTCTCCGGTTTTCTCCTTGACCATCAGTGTTTGTATATGCATATTACCACTGTTCTTTTGAAGGGGAGCCTCACGTTGAAATACGCACCTCTGGAGGCCCATCTGCTCGAATGCCGGGAGGCCGAGGTTCCGATGACGTTCGAGAAGGTGGAGGAAATCGTCGGGACGGCGCTGCCGCCTTCGGCCTTCAGGCATCGGGCCTGGTGGTCGAACAACCCGACCAACAGTGTTATTACCCATACCTGGCTCAGGGCGGGGTACAAATCGGCGGAGGTGGACATGACGGAGCGCAAGCTGGTGTTCCGCAAGTCGGAAACGGGCGGCGCCCTCCCGGGAGGCCGCGGAACGAAGCCGGAAGGGGGCGACCCGGGCGCGAGCCAAAGCATCGTCTCCCGCATCGCGGACGCGCTCAAGGGCACGGTGACGGTGAAGCCGGGGACCGACCTGACGGAACCCGTGGACGTGGAATGGGACGCGGCGCGATAGCCGGCGATGCCCGAATTCCTGCTCGATACCTGCGCGGTGATCTGGATCGCCCGGGACGAACCGTTGCGCGAACCCGCCGCGAGCGCGTTGACGGACCTGCACGCCGAAGACGGCCGGTTGGCGGTGTCCCCGATCACCGCGTGGGAGGTCGCCATGCTGGTGGCCAAGGGGCGAATGGCTCTGTCGCTCAGCCCCGACGTCTGGTTCGACGGGATATGCGCGATACCCGGCGTCGTTCTCGCCGGGATGCCGCCGTCGGTGCTGATGGCGTCCTGCGCCCTCCCCGGCTCGCCGCCGGCCGATCCGGCGGATCGCATTCTCGCGGCGACCGCGCGGGCGTTCGGATACACGCTGGTCACCCGGGACCGCCACCTGCTCGATTACGGGGCCGAGGGTCATATCCAGGTCATGGGGTGCTGACGACCGGCCGGTCGGACACGGCAGAGCGTCACAAGAGGGTGGCGGGTTCCTCCTCGCCGACCGGCTCGACGCAGCGGGGATCGTCGTTCGCCGCCTTGTTGACCAGCGTGCTCACCGGGCAGGCGGTCATCGCTTCGGCCGGGTACGGGCCGAGCTCCACCGTCTCGCCGGCGAGCCACGGGTCGAGGGCGTCGGGCGGCAGGACGACCGGCATCCGGTGGTGGACCCGGGCGACCAGCGCGTTGGCGGAGGTCGTCAGGATCGTGCAGGTCTCGACCGCGTCGCCGGGCGCGAGCTCCGCCAGCGTTCCGGGAAGGGCCGCGCCCGCGCGCACCGTCCAGCGCTCCCACAGCCCGGCGAAGGCGAACGCCCCGCCCCCGGCCGGCTCGAACAGCCAGGGCTGCCTGCCCTTCCCGGAGCGCGCCCACTCGTAGAACCCGTCGGCCGGGATCAGGCAGCGCCGGGCCCGCCAGGCGGCGCGGAAGGAGGGCTTTTCGGCCGCCGTCTCGGCGCGGGCGTTGATCGTCCGGTAGCCGATCTTCGGGTCCCTGGCCCAGGCCGGGATCAGCCCCCAGCGCAGCATCGAGAGCCGGCGCGCGCGCCCCTCCGCGCGTACCGCCGCGACCTCCTGCCCCGGCGCCACGTTGTAGCGCGGCCCGAGATTCGCGGCCGGCCCGGCGAGGCCGAGAAGCTCCTGGATCTCGCTGAGCGAAAAGCGCTGGGTAAAGCGTCCGCACATGGCGCGGAGAGTAGGGCACAGGGAGAATGAGCCGTCGAGGACGAAAGGGCTCAGAAGCGATGGCCGCAATGACGCGCGCGGAGTATCTCGCCAGTGGACATGCCGGCGGGTTCCCATGAGTCGCGGCGGCGGCGAAAACGATCCACCGCCCGCCAGCGCCCGGCGGGAACCATGTGCGCGACGGTCTCGCCGTGTCGGGTGATCGCCACCGTTTCGCCGCACTCGACCCGGCGGAGGAGTTCCGCCCATCGCGCCCTGGCCTCCGTCGCGGTGACTTCGTGCATGGATCGTTCCAACCGGTTAATTCGACAGGTCGATATCGGTATAACCGCTCCGGCAAGCCGTGCAACCCTTGCGGGAAGCCCGGGGTGGGCGATGCGGAGTCGATCGGCCGCCGTGACGCTCAGAGCGGTTGGGTTCCTTCGCCGAGAATGGCGAGGTAACGATCGTATCCGAAGAGCCGGTTCCGTTTCTTGCCCGTCAACTCGCGGGCGATGCCCAACTCTTCGAGGATCGACATTCCGGCCGATGCGGTCGGGAAAGAAAGACCCGCTCGATCGGCCAGCGCCTGAAGCGGCGTGATCGGACGCTCTCGCAACACCTGGTGGACACGTATCGCCGATCCCGCTGCGCGGCCCACGCGCTGTATTCGTGCACGGTCCTCCTGAAACAAGGTCAGCAATCGCCAGGCGGTTTCGACCGCGCCCTCGGCGGTCTCCGCCACGCCGTCGAGAAAGAACTCCAGCCAGGCTTCCCAATCGCCCCGGTGCCGTACTTCGTTGAGGAGCCCGTAATAGTCGTCCCGGTGTTGCTTGAAATAGAGGCTCAAATAGAGAAGCGGCTCACGCAACGCGCCGCCGTGATGCAGCATTAGCGCGATCAACAGACGGCCGACACGACCGTTGCCGTCGAGAAACGGATGGATTGTCTCGAACTGGACGTGAGCGAGGCCCGCCCGCAGAAGCAGGGGCAATCCATTGTCGTCCGCATGAAGAAAGCGTTCCAGATCGGACATGCAATCGGCGACCGAAGAAACCGGCGGTGGAACGAAGCGCGCCGTTCCGGGCCGGCGGCCGCCAATCCAGTTCTGTGAAGGGCGGAACTCGCCGGGCGCCTTGTCGCGGCCCCGGCCTCGGCTGAGCAGCACCTCATGAATTTCCCGGATCAGCCGGTTGCAGAGCGGAAAATCGTCGCGCAAGCGGCTTAGCCCGTGCTCCAGGGCGCCCACGTAGTTCGAGACCTCCACGACGTCGTCGAGCGGAACGCCGGGCACCTCGTCCAGTTCGAACAGCAGGAGATCGGACAACGAGGATCGGGTACCCTCGATCTGCGAGGAAAGGACGGCTTCCTTGCGGACATAGGCGTAGAGGAAGAGGCGGATGTCAGGCAGCAGAGTGGACAGGCCGTCCAGGCGCCCAAGACCGAGCAAAGCCCGCTCCAGACGCGATTGCAGGACTGTCAGGTCGAGCGATGGCGCAGGTGGGAGAGGCGTCGGGACGAAGGCGCGCACCGTCTCGCCACCCACCACCGTGGCTTCGTATCGGCCGGTCTCACCCCGGTCCATGCGCGGAGACCCTTGGTTAAGAAAACTTTAATTTGGTCTAGCATAATTAAAATTTTTTCCAAAATTTTTAATTATATTTCCCTTGTCCATGGGACGGTTCGACGACATTCGGCCCGCCGAGCTTCGCACAAGAAAATTCCTGTCAAACGAAATTGAATAGCCCGCGCCGCTGTTAAATATTACGGAGAAATCTTGAATAACGGCGGTCCGCCCTACCCCGGCGCTCAGCCTCCGGCCAGGAACTCCGCTATCGTCGCGGCGACCTCGTCGGGGCGGTCGAATTCGGCCATGTGGCCGGCGCCGGGGATGGTCGTGACCGTGGCGGGGCCGGCTATCGCGCCGGCGATGCGTGCGGCATAGGAGGCCGGCATCACCCGGTCGTCCGCGCCCCGGATCAGCAGCGTCGGGCAGGCAATGCGCCCGAGCCGGGTCGCGAGCCTGGTGTCGCCGAGCGGCCACAACAGCCGCGCCGCGGCGTTGTTGGCGCGCTGCATCATGATGTCCCACTCCATCGTCTCGTCGGCATCGTCGGTGCCGGACGCGGTCCAGGCGTCGAAATCCTCGGGACGGTTGGTGAGCAGCGGCGAGCGTTCGGCGGGGCGCTGGGCGAACACGTCGGCGATCGGCTCGGCCTCGTCGAACAGGCCGAACGGCGCGATCAGCACCAGCCGGCCGACCGCGCCCGGCCAGACGGCGGCGATATCGGCCGCGAGCGCGCCGCCGGTCGATGCGCCGACCAGCGCGCCGCCCTCGGCATCCGCCGCGCGATGGACGTCGCGGGCCGCCAGCAGCCAATCGACATGCTCGTCCAGCAGATCGGCGGAGTGTCCGCCCGGCGCGCCGGGGAGCGACGGCGCGGCGACGCGGTGGGATTCGGCGAGCCGGTCGAGCACCGGGAGCCAGCGCGGCAGGCCGGGGAGGCCCGCGAACCAGCAGAGCCCGGGGCCCTCCCCCTTCTCCCAGATCCGCAATTCCCCGCCGGCGACCGCGGCGGAGCGTTCCGAATACCCGGTCATACGGCGACCGGCTCCGGCACCGCGCGGCTCTGGCTCGGCATCGGGTTCGGCCACCAATGGTCTTCCCACTCGTCGTCGAACAGGTCGGCGATCTGGGGCAGCACCTTCTCGGCGAACAGTTGGGTGTTGTACCGGGTGAGATCCTTCGACATGTCGCCGAAATGGAGCAGCAGCATCAGGTGTCCGACATTGAGGTCGATCGCCACCTCGCGGAGCTGGTCTGCGACCTCGTCGGGGCTGCCGACGATCACATGGCCCTGTTCCAGAACGTTGTCCGTGTTCGCCTGGAACGGGCGGGCGGCAATCGCCTGGTCGGCCGCCCTGGTGACCTGCGAGGTGAGACGCGAACGCACCGTCGCCTCCGAGATATAGCCCGGCGGGCGGGCGAACTTGGGGTCGAGATGGAGGCACCGGTCGTAGAAATAGCTCGCCGGCCCGGCATAGAGGTCGACCGCCTCCGCCCGGCTCTCCGCGACGCCGACCGCCTGGAGGAATCCGGCGTGATAGGGGTTGGGCTCGGCCCCCATCGCCTTCATCTCCTCCCAGAAGCCCTTCATCACGCCGAGCCCCGCCTTGTAGCCCCAGTAGGAGAGATAGGCGTAGACGAAGTCGTTCTCGTAACACATGCGCCAGGTCTCGACCGAGCCGGAGCCCGGCACCCAGACCGGCGGGCGCGGCTTCTGGATCGGCCGGGGCCACGGGTTGACGTAGCGCATCTGGTTGAAGCGGCCGTTATAGGGGAACGGCTTTTCCTCGCGCCAGGCGCGGGCGATCAGGTCGATCGCCTCGTAGTAGCGCGGCCTGAGCAGGCTCGGGTTCTGGCTGTAGGCGTAGCAGGTATCCATCGGCGTGCCGACCGGGAAGCCGGCGATCAGCCGCCCGCCCGATATGCAGTCGATCATCGCGAACTCCTCGGCGACCCGGACCGGCGGGTCGTAGAGCGCGACCGAGCTCCCCATCACGCAGATCGCGGCGTCTTTCGTGCGCCTGGCGAGCGTCGAGGCGATCAGGTTAGGCGACGGCATCAGCCCGTAGCCGTTGGAGTGGTGCTCGTTGACGCAGATCCCGTCGAAGCCCTGCTCGGCGGCAAATTCGAGCTCGTCCATGAAGTCGTTGTACATGACGTGCGCGCGCTCGGGATCGAACAGCGCCGGGTCGATCTCGACCCAGACCCCGGGATGCCGCTCCTTGAAGTCGTCGGGCAGCTCCGTGTAGGGCATCAAATGGAACCACAGCACTTTCATCGCGGGACCGGCCTTTCGGGTTGGCGTTGCCGGCGAGGGTAACAGACGCGCCCCGCGTTTGCATGCGCCGGGCGGGGCTCGGTTTCGGGTCTCCGCCCCCTCGCGCGTCATATCGACCGGAGCCGCGCGCAGCGCGGCGCTGGCGTCAGGGAACCAGCTTGAGCGCGGCGAACAGCAACCCGCCGACGCCGAAGACGGCGGCATACATGTGCCGTTCGCCGGACTGCATTCGGTCCATGAACTCCGCCCTGAGCGTGGCGAGACCCGATTCGAGTTTCCCTTCGAAATCCGTCTTGAGCACCGCCAAGTCTGCCTTGGTCGCGAGGTGTTCGAGGTCGGCTCCGGCGGCCGAGCGGACGGCTTCGGCGACGGCTTCGGCCTGCTCGCGCTTCATGCCCGCGTCTTCCATGCGGCGGGCGGCCGTCAGGGTATCGAAGGCGGCGGTCATTCCGGCCTGTCTCCGCTTCGCCATCGCAGGACCGCCATACCCGAAGATGCAGGTCGGCGTTCCGGTCGGCAGGCCGGTGAACTTGAACGGATCGACCCTCCCATAGGCGTCAGGGAACCAGCTTGAGCGCGGCGAACAGCAACCCGCCGACGCCGAAGACTGCGGCGTACATGCGCCGTTCGCCGGACTGCATCCGATCCACGAGCTCCGCCTTGACGTGCGCCAAGTCCGTGTTGGCCTCCGTCCGGAACGCGGAGATATCCGTCTTGACCTCCGTCCGGAGCGAAGCGATGTCCGTCTTGACCTCCGTCCGGAGCGAGGCGATGTCCGCATTGACTTCGGTCCGGAGCGCGGCGATGTCTGCCTTGAACTCGGCCCTGAACTCCGCCAGGTCCGCCTTGAGCTCAGCCTTCGTATCCCCGAGGTCCGCCTTGAGCTCGGCCTTCGTATCCCCGAGGTCCACCTTGAGCTCGGCCTTCGCGTCCCCGACGTCCGCCTTGGTCGCGAGGTGTTCGAGGTCCGCTTGCGCGGCCGAGCGGACGGCTTCGGCGACGGCTTCGGCCTGCTCGCGCTTCATGCCCGCATCTTCCATGCGGCGGGCGGCGGTCAGGGTATCGAAGGCGGCGGTCATCCCAGCCTGTCTCCGCTTCGCCGTCGCGGGACCGCCATACACGAAGATGCAGGTCGGCGTTCCGGCGGGCAGGCCGGCGAACCGGAACGGATCGACCCTGCCATGGGCGTCAGGGAACCAGCTTGAGCGCGGCGAACAGCAACCCGCCAACGCCGAAGACGGCGGCGTACATGCGCCGCTCGGTGGACTGCATCCGGTCCATGAACTCCGCCCTGAACGTGGCGAGACCCGATTCGAGTTTCCCTTCGAAATCCGCCTTGAGCACCGCCAGGTCTGCCTTGAACTCGGCCCTGAACTCCGCGAGGTCCGCCTTGAGCTCAGCCTTGACCGCCGCCAGGTCCGCCTTGGTCGCCAGCTCTTCGCGGTCGGCTCCCGCGGCCGAGCGGACGGCTTCGGCGACGGCTTCGGCCTGCTCGCGCTTCATGCCCGCGTCTTCCATCCGGCGGGCGGCGGTCAGGGTATCGAAGGCGGCGGTCATCGCCGGAGCCTAGCCGGGACCGGGCGGCGACGCAACCTGGGCGTGCATTACCCTTTCACGAGAGTGTAGGTCTGGGTCTCGGTCGGCAGGCCGGCGAGCGTCGCGGCGAGATCTTCGGGCGCCGCGCCCCCGTCGCAGGCGGCGAGGTAGCGCCCGGAGCACGACGTTTCCAGCCGGCCGCCCGCGAATGGGAACGGGTCGAGCGCGTAGATCCCCCCGCCTTTCGGCGTCACCGTCACCTCGGCGTCGGTCGCCGCGTCCCTCGGCACGCAGGTGAAGGTCTCGACGCCGCGGTCGGTCTCGTGGCGCAGGTTGAAATAGAGCGCCAGCGTGTCGAAGAACTGGAGCTGCTTGTAGTTCTGGACGATATGCGCCTCCTCGACCCAGGGCGCGGTTTCCGGGTCGGCGGCGAGCGTCTCCCTGATCCGCTCCTGGCGCGCGATCTCGCCCGATAGCATCCGGTCGACCTCCTCGCGGTCGCCGGGCCCGACCGGGATCGAGGTCGACCCGCCCGCCCGGACTCGGAACTCGGAGAAGCCGTAGCGCGCGTTGTAGAGCCCCCAGGAGTGCATCGAGGAGATCAGCCCGCAATAGAGGTGGCGGGCCTCGTTGATTTCGGCCGAGCGCCTGCCGGTATCGGTCCCGCCCGGCACCGGCGCGTTGCCGACGCCGCAGGGCAGGCCGGTGCGGTCGTCGAGCATCGGGGCGCCGTCGAACTCGTCCCAGCCGTAATCGTGGTGGCTCACCACGTAGACCATCTCCTCGAAGGGCTCGCAGCGCTCGAATTCGTTGTTGCCGAAGGCGCGCACGAACTGCCCGCAGAGCGCGTTGTGCTCGCGCATCGAGCAGAGGAAATGCGGCTCGCCCGGCGGGGCGGTCTGGATCATCATCGCGGTGTCCCTCCCCGGAATGCGATGGCGTGCGCCCATTTAAGCGGAAACGGAGCGGTTTGGCATCAGTGGAGAAGCAGGGCATCCGAGAACCCCCTCTCCCCGGCGGGGAGAGGGGGATTCGTTCGCCGACTCCTCTCCCCTTCTCCCCTCCCGCTTGCGGGAGGGGCCGAGGGAGGGCGGCGACCCGGTCGGGCCGGAAAATTCCGTAACGGTAGGGCCTCGGAAACCCGGCGGTGCGGACTTTCTTGTCGCCCTACCCCACCGGCGGCGGGGCGCAGGCGCGGTCGTAGGGGAAGCGCTCCTCGATCAGCCCATTATAGGCGAAGATGTCGAGCGTCGCCTCGAACGCCTCGCTTGTGATCTCGATATGCGGCGTCCAGCAGCCGAGCGCCTGGTAGCTCGCGATGCAGCGTTCCAGCACATCCGTGTCGATGTCGGGGAAGTAGGATTTCTCGGCGCCGGCGACCTCTGCCGCAGGCGTCTCGTTGAGCCAGGCCCGGGCCTTGCGGTAGGCGCGGGTGAAGGCGCCCGCCATGTCGGTCTCGAGCCAGTCGGGCCGGGCGCACAGGCTGGAGAAGCCGCAGAGCCCGACCTGCCTTCCGACCTCGGCCACGACATGCCCGACCCCGTCGGCCTCGAGCTGCTGGGGGAACGGCCCCTGCTGCTGGACGTAGGCGCCCTCGCCGTCGCGGAAGGCGCGGTCGATGTCGGCGGCGCCGCCGGGATGGATCGCGTCGATCCGCGCGTAGTCGATGCCCGCCTTGTGGCAGGCGTATTTGAACATCGCAAGCGGCTGGCCGCCGCCGAACAGCACGACCGGGGCGCCTTCGAGCTTGCGCCAGTCGAACTCGGGGTCGGGCTCGCGCGCGGTGAGGAAGAACCCGTCCATCTCGTTGATCTGGGCGAAGTGGACGACGCCCGGGTCCTCGCCCCGGGACAGCGGCCCGAAGGCCTGGCTGAGCGCCGACTGCACCACATGGGCGCTGCCGTCCTTCAAGGCCGCGATGGAGGACACCCCGGGCGGCGAGACCGACCACTCCGCCTCCAGCCCCTCCTCGGCGAGGAACCCGCCCGCCATGGTCGCGATCAGCGGCGAGTAAAAGGCGGAGAAGAGCGAGAACTGGATGTCGATCCGGGTCATGGGCGGCGTCCCTTCGGGTTGAGCGGGGCGGAAGCGCCCCTGCTAGCCCGCAGCGCCCGCGCCGTCCATCGTTTTGTTGTCGGCGCGCGGGATCGGGGCATAAGATGACCGGGCGTCCCCACAACGCGACGAGGGGCACATGGTCGCGAAGCACGAATTCTGGTCCCGCGTTTTCACCTTCGTTCCGACGCCGCTCGAGGAAGACGGCGAGGCGATCGACGAGGACGGGCTGCGCCGCGTGCTCGACCACCAGATCGGGAACCGCGTGGACGGGGTCTGCGTGTTCGGCTCGACCGGCGGCAACGGCTCGTTCTCGGAGGACGAGATGAAGCGGGGCATCGAGGTCGCGGCGCGGCACGTCGACGGACGGATCGCGGTGATCGCCGGCACCGGGGCGCGCACGACGTCCGCCTGCACGCGGCTGTCGCGGCACGCGGAAGCCGTGGGCTGCGACGGGGTGATGATCCTGCCGATGACCTACTGGCCGCTGACGCTGGACGAGGTGCGGGGGCATTACGAGCGGGTCGCCGACGCGATCGGCCTGCCGATCTGCGTCTACAACAACCCGTGGACCACCGGCATCGACATGCCGCCGGAGTTCCTCGCCAAGCTCGCGCGGCACGAGAACATGCGCTGCGTCAAGGAGAGCACCGGCGACCTGACGCGGATCAGCCAGATCCGCGCGCTCACGGGGGACGAGGTCGCGATCGTCGCCGGGTGGGAGTCGACGAGCCTCCAGGCGTTCAGCGCTGGCGCGACCGGTTGGGCGCCGGTGGTGACCAATTTTCTGCCCGAAGACGCGATGGCGTTCTTCCGCGCCGCGGTCTACGACGACGACGTGGCCACGGCGCGCGCGATATGGGACCGGCTGTTCCCGATCTGCGACATGATCTGCGCCAAATCGCATATCCGGGTGGGCCATACCGGGCTCGACATCCTCGGCCGCCCGGTCGGCCCGCCGCGCCGGCCGCTCAGGATGCTCGGCGAGGACGACCGCGAGGCGCTGCGCGCGGCCCTCGAAGAAGCGGGCGCGATGGGGGCGGAGGCTGACGCCAGCATCGCGGCGCAATAACCGAGACCTACCACGTTCGTCATGGTCGGCGCAGGCCGACCATGGCGCGAGGAAAACCGGGCGGAGGCGCTTACCCCCGCGCGTAGCGCCGGGCGAGGTCGTTCAGGAGAGCGAGGTTCTCGACGCCGGGCTCCAGCTCGCCCCGCTCGATTTGCCGGGCGACCTCGGAGACCGCCTCGCAGGCGGGCGCGGCGACGCCGGCCTCCCTCGCCTCGCGGGCGACGTGGCCGTTCAGATTGTCGAGCTCGCTCTTGCGCCCCTTCTCCCAGTCCTGCAGCACGACGCCCCTGGTGTTGGGCAGGATGAAGCCCTCCATCAGGCGGTCGAGCATGGTTTCGACCAAGCGGTTCGAGTCCCTCATGTCCCGCTCCGACATGCCGAGGATGGGGCGCCGCTGGTGGCCGAGCGCGGCGCCGACGTCGAGCGCCTCCTGACCCGCGCGCAGCATGAAATCGCGCATTCCGGGCACGGTCTCCGCGTCCACGATCGACTTGCCGAGGCAGGCCGTGGTCGCGAGCGTCGTGCAGTTGCTGACCAGCTTCATCCACTTGGCCGCGAGGATGTCGTCGACGATCTCGCAGGCGCCGGCGCAGGCGAGCAGCTCCGCGACCTCGCTCTCGCGCCCCTTCGTCGCCGGGTGGACGCTGCCGACCGCGAACCAGGACCGCGCGGGCGGCGAGTGGCGCTCCACGGTCCCGGGCGTGAACAGCCCGGACGAAATCTCGATCACGCAACCGAGGGTGCGCTCCGGGCCGACGACCTCCGCGACGGTCCCGGCGGTCATTCCGTTCTGCACCGCGACCAGGAGTCCGTCGTCCTTCAGCCAGGGCTCGATCAGCTGGGCGGACCAGCGTGCGTCGTAGGCCTTGGTCACCACCAGCACCACGTCGAAGGACTCCTTCAGGGTGCAGACCTCGCAGAGATGGAGCGCGTTCATCGGCTGGACGACGGTTTCGTCGGGCATCGAGATCGTCGCGCCGGTCTTCCGCATCGCCTCGACATGGGCGGGCCATTGGTCGATCAACGTCACGTCATGGCCGGCCCGCGCGACATCGACCCCGATCGAGGTACCGTTGGCACCGCTTCCGACGATCGCGATCTTCCTCGACATTCCGAGACCCTCCCCGCCTTCGATGGACCCTGTCCTGCTATTCTATCCCCCTCGTCCTGGCGGGCGACGGGTTCGAACGGAGAGACGACCATGCCGGGGAGACCGTTCCTTGTGGCCGCGCTGATCCTGCTGTGCGTCGGCCAGACCGCTCAGGCGCAGCGCGCGGCGGTGGACCTGGAGCTCGCCTTCGTCGTCGATGCGTCGGGCAGCATCGACGAGGCCGAGACCCGGCTGCAGCGCCAGGGCTACGCCGACGCCCTCGCCAACCCGCGCGTGCTCGGCGCGATCGGGAGCGGATTCCTGCGTGCCGTCGCGGTGGCCTATATCGAGTTCGCCGGACCGGGCTGCGAACGCATCAGCGTCGGCTGGACCCGGATCTCCGACAGCGCCAGCGCAAAGGCCTTCGGCGCCAAGGTCCTCGCCCTGCCGCCGATGTTCTGCCCCGGAGGAAACGCCATCGGCGATGCCGTGGCGCTCGCCACCGCCTCGATCGCCGGCAACGGGTTCGAGGGCACGCGGCTGGTGATCGACGTCTCGGGCGACGGCCCCAACACGATCGGCCTGCCGGTCGAGTTCGCCCGCGATTCGGCGGTCGCGGCGGGGATCGCGGTCAACGGGCTGGTGATCGAGCGCCCGTCGATGCCCGACCTCGACGAATATTACCGCGCGGCGGTCACCGGCGGTCCCCGCTCCTTCGTGATCAAGGCCGACGACAGGAGATCGTTCGCCGATGCGATCCTCAAGAAGATGATCCTGGAGATCGCCGGGCGGGACGGGCCGGCGACGGGCCGCGTTTCGGGAAGGCTGGCGCGCAAGACGCCGAACCTTCGCTGAGGCGCGGCGGTGCGTCCCCGGGATCTGCCCGAACCGCGCGCGGACTGGGCGCTCTTTCTCGATTTCGACGGCAGCATCGTCGATATCGCGCCGACGCCGGACGCGGTCGTCGTACCGGAAACCCTGCCTCCGCTGCTGGCCGCCCTGCGCGGGGCGCTGGGCGGCGCGGTGGCGATCGTCACAGGCCGGCCCATCGCGCAGATCGACGGCTTCCTGGGCGACGCCGTCCCGGCCGTCGCCGGACTGCACGGGCTGGAGCGGCGGACGGCGGACGGCGCGACCGTCCCTCCGCCGCCGCCGCACGGCGGCCTGCCGGGCCTCCGGGCGCGGCTCGAACGGTTCGCGGCGGCGCGGCCGGGTGTCCTCGTCGAGGACAAGGGACATTCCCTCGCCCTTCATTACCGCCTCGCCCCGTCGCTGAAGGATGCCTGCCTGGATGCCCTCACCGCCGCCCTTGGGGGCGATCCGTCCGGCTGGCAGGTCGTCGAGGGAAAGATGGTCTTCGAAGCCAGGCCCGGCGGCTTCACCAAGGGGACCGCCATAGAAGCCTTCATGGGCGAGGCCCCGTTCCGCGGACGGACGCCGGTATTCTGCGGCGACGACACCACGGACGAGGACGGTTTCGCGGTCGTCAACGCGCAAGGCGGCGTGACCGTCCGCGTCGGCGAAGACCCGGCCACGCGGGCGGCGCTGCACGTCGATACGGTCGGGGAGTTGCTGGACTGGCTGGCGCGGGTGGCGGGGCGTCCCTCGATACGGCGCTGACGCGCCTGCCCGAGACGAGGGAGATTCTTGACTCCCTATAACAGCCCCCCACCCTGAGTAGCCGCGCAGCGGCGTATCGAAGGGCGGCCGCGCTACGCCTCGGCGAGGCTGGCGACGAACCGTTCGTACCAGGCCTCGACGCCGTTCGACCTCAGCACCTGCATCGACCTCTCCCAGCGCTCCCGCCGTTCCTCCAGCGGCATCGTCAGCGCCGTCTGGATGGCGCCGGCCACGCCCTCCACGTCGTAGGGGTTCACGATCAGCGAATCCGGGAGGTACCGGGCCGCGCCCGCGAAGCGCGAGAGCACGAGTACTCCCGGATCGTGGGGCGGCTGGGAGGCGAGATACTCCATCGCGACGAGGTTCATGCCGTCCCGCAGCGGCGTGACCAGGCCGACCCGCGCGAGACGCAGGAAGCCGAACAGGGTGCGCCGGCTGAAGCTCTTGTTCAGATAGCGGATCGGCACCCAGTCGACGTCCGCCATCTCGCCGTTCACGTGTCCGGCGAGCGTTTCGAGTGTCCGGCGGGTCTCGGAATACTCGGCGATGCCGCCCCGGGTGGGCGGCGCGACCTGCATCAGCGAGACCCGGTTGTGGTGCTCGGGACAGGTCCGCAGCAGATGCGCGAAGGCATCGAAGCGCTGCGGCAGGCCCTTGGAATAGTCGAGCCGGTCGACGCCGACGATCAGCCGACGGCCGGCGAGGCTCACCTTGAGGCGCTCCACCTCGCGGATGCCCGCGGTGTTGGCCGCGCTGCGCTCGACATTGGCGGTGTCGATGCCGATCGGGTGGGACTCGACCCTGAACGTACGTTGGAACGCCCGGACAGTCGCCCCGCCCCGGGTTTCCCGCACGCGGGCGTCGGCCTCGACGATGAGATAGCGGCAGAAATGCCCGCGGTCGATCTCCGTCTGGAAGCCGACGAGGTCGAAGGACGAAAGACCGCGCATCAATTCGTCGTGCACCGGCAGGGTCGCCAGCAGCTCCCGGGGCGGCATCGGGGTGTGCAGGAAGAAGCCCATCCGGTTCGTGAGGCCGAGCCGCCGCAATTCCTCGGCGAGGGGAATCAGGTGGTAATCGTGCGCCCAGATCACGTCGTCGGGCTCGATCAGGGGGGCGAGCCTGCGGGCGAACTCCGCGTTTACGCGCCGATAGCCGGCGTAATTCCCGCGGTCGAAGTTAACCAGATCGACGCGGTAGTGAAACAGCGGCCAGAGCGTCGCGTTGGCGAAGCCGTTGTAATACTCCTCGTGGTCCCGTTCGCCGAGATCCACGGTGGCGCGGGCAAGCTGTCCGCTTCGGGTCAGCTGTACGGCTTCGCCGGGCGCGTCGACGACCTTGCCGCTCCAGCCGAACCAGATGCCCCCGGAGCGCCTCAGCGCGGCAAGCACCGCGACGGCCAGACCGCCGGCGGCGGCCCTGCCTTCGTCGATCGGCGCGACCCGGTTCGAAACGACGACGATGCGATCGGTCATAAGGTCCGCTGAGTCCGGTGGATCGGATATATCGGGATAGTGGGCCTCCCCCGTCGTCGGGGCCAATAATTTAATGTTGTCGGTCTCGCGGATTCGGACGTGCCGCCAAATCGCAACCGCCGCCCCTGCAAAATCGTCACCGCGGAGAAAAAGTCGACCCGGGCGTCGAATTCGATCGAATCAGAACGCGTCTTCCCACGGGCGGGAGAGCCGCATCGCCGAGGTGATCAGCCCGACCATGCTGTAGGTCTGCGGGAAGTTGCCCCAGAGCTCCCCGGTCCTGGTGTCGAGATCCTCCGACAGGAGCCCCATCGCGTTACGGGAGTCGAGCATGTTCTCGAACAGCCGCCGCGCCTCGTCGCGCTGGCCGCACGCCGCGAGCGCGTCGATATACCAGAAGGTGCATATGTTGAACGCGTTCTCGGGCGCGCCGAAATCGTCGGTCTCGACATAGCGGAACACGTGGTCGCCACGGCGCAGCTCGCGCCCGACCGCGGCCACGGTGCCGATGAAGCGCGGCTCCAGCGGATCGCAGTAGGAAACCTCGTGCATGAGCAGCAGCGCCGCGTCGATCTCGCTGCCGCCGAAGGCGCTGACATAGCTCTGCTTTTCCTCGTTCCAGGCCTCGCGCTCGATGGTTTCGCGAATGTTGTCGGCGCGCGCCTGCCACAGCCAGGCGCGATTCTCGAGCCCGAGACGGTGGGCGATGCGCGCGAGCCGGTCGCAGGCCGCCCAGCACATCAGGACCGAAAACGTGTGGACGCGCTCGGTCCCGCGCAGCTCCCAGATTCCCGCGTCGGGCGTGTCGAAGAACCGCGCCGCCGCCTGGCCGACCCGTTCGAGGACGCGGAACAGGCCCTCGTCCCCCCGCAAATCGAGCCGCTCGTCGAAGAACGCCTGCGCGCAGGCGAGGATCACGGTGCCGTAAACGTCGTTCTGGGTCTGGACATAGGCCTTGTTGCCGGCCCGCACCGGCCCGTGATCGCGATAGCCCCGGAGGGTGTCGATTTCGCGCTCGACAATTTCGGTCTCCATCTGGATGCCGAAAACCGGCTGCAGCGTGCCGTCCAGGGTCGCGGCGACAATGTTGAGGATGTAGTTGAGATACTCCTCCATCGTCCGGGTGATGCCGAGGCGGTTCAACGCGCGGATGACGAAATAGGCGTCGCGCAGCCAGCAGAACCGGTAATCCCAGTTGCGCGCGGTTCCGTCGGCCTCGGGGATCGAGGTGGTGATGGCGGCCACCACCGCGCCGGTCTCCTCGACTTCGCACAATTTCAGGGTGATGGCCGCGCGGATCACCGCGTCCTGCCATTCGAAGGGCAGCGCTATGTAGCGCACCCATTCCCGCCAGTAATCCTCGGTCCGCTCAAG
>JAJDVM010000356.1 GCA_022826125.1 Defluviicoccus sp. | reverse complement strand
ACCTGGTGCTGCGCGACCGGGCGTTCCAGGTCGGGAACGGCCGGGTGCGCGAGGCGAAGCGCGCGGCGCGGGGGCGGAACGACCGCTGGACGATCACGGTGCGGCCGGCCTCGTCCGGCGACGTGACGGTGACGCTGCCGGCGGGGTCGGTGACCACGCAGGCGGGGCGCTCGCTCTCGAACACGGTGACGGCGACGGTGCAGGGGCCGGCGTTGCTCTCGGTAGCCGACGCGCGGGCGAGCGAGGGCGAGGACGCGGCGGTCGCGTTCGCGGTCTCGCTGAGCCGGGCCGCGTCGGGGTCGGTGACGGTCGACTACGCGACCCGCGACGGCACGGCGAAGGCGGGCGAGGACTATGAGAGGACCCGCGGCACGCTGAGCTTCGCCGCGGGCGAGACGGAGAAGACGGTGAGCGTGCCGATCCTCGACGATGCCATCGACGAGGGCAGGGAGACGTTCACGCTGAAGCTCATGAACCCGCGCGGCGCGGCGATCGGCGATGGCGAGGCGGTGGGCACGATCGAGAACTCCGACCCGCTGCAGAAGATGTGGCTTTCGCGCTTCGGGCGCACGGTGGCGGACCATGTGACGTCGGCGGTCTCGGACCGGCTGGCGAACCCGCTGACGGGCGCGCAGGTGACGGTGGGCGGCCAGAGCGTGAACCTCGCGGATACCGGGGACGAGGCGTGGCTCGGCGAGACGCTGGCCTCGATCGCCCGCGCGATGGGCGCTCCGGAGGGGCCCGGATCCGAGGGCGATCCGGGTCTCGGCGTCCCCGGGCACCCTGCCCGGAGCGGCTCGCCCGCGCGCGAGATAACGGGCCGCGAGCTGCTGCTCGGCAGCGCCTTCCACCTCGCCAGGGAGGGCGATGGCGGCACGCCGGGCCTTGCGGCCTGGGGCCGGGTGACGGTGGGCGGCTTCGACGGCGAGGCGCCGGCCGATGACGGCAACGTCCGCATCGACGGCGAGGTGACCACCGGGATCCTTGGCACCGACGCCGAGTGGGACCGGCTGCTGGCCGGCGTCGCGGTCTCGGTGAGCGAGGGCGAGGGCACGTTCGACCTGCCGGGCGTGGATACGGGCAGCATCGAGAGCACCATGACCACGGTAAGCCCCTATGCGCGGGTGACGCTGAACGAGCGCATCTCGGTCTGGGGCCTGGCGGGCTACGGCACCGGCGACATGACCATCGTGCAGGCGGCGAACGACGCGACCGGCCAGCCGGAGCGCATCGCCCGCACCGACCTCTCGATGCGCCTCGCGGCGCTGGGCGGCCGGGGTGCGCTGCTGACGGCGGACGAGAGCGGCGGCTTTGATCTGGCGCTCAAGGCCGACGGGTTCTACGTCGAGACGACCTCTGAGGCCATCTCCAACGAGGGCGACACGACGGCGGATGCGAGCCGGGTGCGGGTCGCGCTGGAGGGGAGCCGCGCGTTCCAGGTGGGCGGCGGCGTGTTCACGCCGGGCCTGGAGCTCGGTCTGCGCCATGACGGCGGCGACGCGGAGACCGGCACCGGCGTCGAGCTCGGCGGTCGCCTCTCATATGCGGACCAGGCCACCGGCCTGAGCGTCGAGGCGAACGTCCGCGCGCTCGTGGCGCACGAGGACTCGAACTACCGCGAGTGGGGCGCGTCGGGCGCGGTGCGCCTTGCGCCGGGAGAGCGCGGACGCGGCCTCTCGTTCGGCCTGGCGCCGACCTGGGGCGTGCCGTCGAGCGGCGTGGACCGGCTGTGGTCGGCGCGCGACGCGCGGGGGCTCGCGCCGGGCGGCGAGTTCGAGCCGGAGACCCGCCTGGAGGGCGAGATGGGCTACGGTATCGCCCAGCTCGGCGACCGCTTCACCGGCACGCCGAACCTGGGCTTCGGGCTGTCGGACGGCGGCGCGCGGGACTACCGCATCGGCTGGCGGCTGACCTCGGCGCTCGAGGGCGATCCCGGCTTCGAGGTTCATCTCGACGCGACGCGGAAGGAGCCCGCCAACCGCAACGGGGCGCGCGCGCCGGTGGAGCACGGGGCGATTCTGAGAGGCGCGATCCGCTTCTGAGGCGGGGCATCCGCCGCCGCGCCGTCATTCCTCGATGGGGATGCGGATCACCACGGCTCCCATCACGTCGCCCACCCTGAGGTCTCGCCGGGGCGAGTCCTTGTGGCCGTTGTGGCACTGGACGCAGGCCTCGACCACCGCGTAGTCGGGATAGACCGCGGCGAAATAGCGTTCCCCGCCGAGCTCTTCCTCGCCATAGAAATTCTCGCCCTCGTTGTCGACGACGAACCGGAGGCCCTTTTTCTCCAGATCGGTGGCGGGACCGTTTTTCCTGTTGATCGGGTTCAGCGACAACAGCGCGTAGGAGAAGTCCTCGGTCTCGTCCATCACCATCTCGGCGCCGAAGCGGAACATCTGCGCCGGCAGCGGCAGCGCCGTGTCGTCCTCGAAATGCTCGGACGCGGCGACCACCTTCGCGTCCACCGCGAGGCGCTGGACCACCATGCGGGTATAGACTTCGCGGTCCGCCGACATCACGCGGTAGAGCATGTCGGCCGCTTTCCGGTAGGAAACCCCTTCCGCCGCGGCGCCCGCCGCCACGGTCGCGCCCAGGGCCAGCACGAGGGCGGCGGTCGCGACGGCCTTGCGTTTCATCATGGCCCCCTCCTTTGTCGGGTCCCGGGACGCAGTCTACACGCTATCCGGACCGTCATTTGCCGGTCTCGGGCTTGCCGGCCCCGGCGCGCTTCACGGCCCAGCCGATGCTCGGGACGCGAACCGCCGGTCTTCCCTGGAAATTCCGTTCGACCAGATCCGCATCCGCCAGCGCGTCGAGCGCGAAGGCGAGCCCGTGGCAGTCGAGGCAGACGGTGCGGATCATCTTCTCGTTCGGCCGCAAATTGTCGTTCTGGTTGTGGTTGGTGGCGATCCTGCCGCGGCGTTCGGTCTTGGGCATGTGGCAGGTGGCGCAGCTCACGCCGCTCCCCGGCGGCGCCCGGCCGTCGAGCTCGGCCTGCCAAAGCGCGTGGTGCGGGCTCGCGAAATAAGCCCTGGTGTGGACGTCGTCGTGGCAGGACGCGCAGGCCTCCGCCGCCGCGCGGGCGATGTCGACCGCATGGGGACGGTGGCAGCTGCCGCAGTCGAGCGTCCGGTGCGCGGCATCCTCCCGCATCGGGATGCGCGCCTCCGCGACGGTCATCGTGCCGGGCAGCGCCGCGTCGGCGAGCCAGGCGGCGACCGCATCGGGCACGACTTCGGAGAGCCCGATTTTCTTCAGCTGGCGGAGCGGATCGCGAGGCTTGGCGATTCGGCGGTGCCGGCGCATGCCGTGCCGGCCGAGCGCGAGGGTCCTGGCCTGCGCCCTGTGGCAATCCTCGCAGACCGATAATGGCGGGGCGTCGATCCAATTCGCCTCGATCGCCGCCGGTGCCGCCTTCTCGCCGGCGGCCGTGGCGTGGCAGGCGCCGCAATCGACCCCGGCCACGGCGTGGCCGGAGCCGGCCCAGCCATCGAGCGCGGCCGCATCGGCGAGCGCCGCCTCCGGCGCGACCGCGTCGTCCCGTCCGAGCGGTGCGGCCGAAGGCTTCCCCGGGGCGCGGTGGCGTGCGGCGAGCTTGTGCACCGGCGAAGCGGCGAGCCAGGGCGCATCGGCGTGCTTGACCAGGAAGTCCTCATAGAGCGCGCGGTTATCGTGATAGTTGTGGCAGCCCGCCGTCGCGCAGGTCTCGAAGTCGAGCCCGGCGTGGCTCGGCCGCGCCCGCCGCACGTCCTGCTCCCCCTCCGAATGGCACGCGGAGCAGAAATCCATCGCGACGGTGACCGCACCCGTCCGGGCGATCTCCGGCCGGTGCTCCACATGACAGGTGGTGCAGAGCCGCGCGTCGAGCCTTTCCCAATAGATCGCCATTCTCGGGTTGCGGAACTTCCTGCGCGGATGGCTGTCGTCGGCGGCCTTCAGCTCCTTGTCGTGGCATATCCGGCAGGTCCGGTTGAGCGCCTTTTCCGCCTTCGCGGCGCTGGCGAAGGGGGGCGCGGCGTGGCAGGTCTCGCAGGCCAGCTCGATCTGGTGATGGGCATCGGTGGTTTGGCCGACCAGGAGCGCGCGGCGGTCGCCGCCGATCACCATCGACGAGGCGGCCCAGCCCGCGCCGAGCAGCGACGCCGCCACCAGGAGCCAGATGATTTTCGGCGACACGCCGGCCCCTCAATACAGGTAGACGGTGAGCACATGGACGGCGAGCAAGGCCGGCAGCGGGCAGATGGCGAGGACGTGCAGCCCGACGAGGATCCGGTTCCGCCGCCCGGTCTTGCGCATCCCCATCTTCCTGAGACGCTGGCTGCCGCCGATCGCGGCGCCCGCCAGCGCGCCGGAGAGCAGCGCGGCGAGGAAGAAGCCCATCAGCGCCGCGTTGACGTTGGCGCCGAAGCGGAACCCGGTATGGACGAACAGCGCGAGCACGCAGGCGATGCCGAGCGCGACGTGAAACAGCCGCCAGCCATGCGAGGCGGCGATCCGGGCGACCAGGCGTTTCTTGACGACCGCCGCGACGACCAGCCCGAGCGCGCTCAGCCCGAGCAGCGCATAGCCGCTCCATTGCTGCCACACCGAATCGTACCAGAGGCGCTCCAGCAGGACCGGCCCGTACCGGTCGGGGATCGGAAAGCGCGGGGCGAGCAAAGTGACCGCCGCCGCCAGCCCGCCGATCGCCGAGAGCGCCAGCAGCAGCTTCTGAAAGCGCGCCGTCCGCGCCCTGGCCGCCTGGACGATCGTACGCTGGATCTCGGCGATGGTGCCCGCGACCTCGCGGCCGATCAGGTCCATCCGGCGCAAGAGGCGGATCCGCGGCGCGGCCTTCTCGATCTCGTCCTCGGGCAGCAGCTCCGGGAGAATCCGGCAGGCATCGACCAGGCCGATCAGGGCCACGTCCCGCGGGTCGGGGATATCGTCCGACAGCACGTCCTCGATCCGCGCCCTGATCGCCAGCTCGGCTCCGCCGTCCAGCGTCGGGTAGCGTTCGGATCGGAACGCCCACAGGAAGCGCTCCTCCCGGCGTTCCAGAATACCCCGCTCCACCAGGCTGGCCAGCGCCTGTTCGCGAACGACCGCCGCGTCTTCCGCGGACAGCGTCAAGATCCACGTACGGGTGTCGGTCGTGTCGCCGCGGGCGGCGATCTTGGCGAGGATACGATCGAGCATCGGATTGCCGGTGGGGGCGGAGTCGACGACCACCAGCCGCTCAAGGTCGGTATCGATCCGGTTGGCGAAGGCGAGGTCCATCAGCACCGCGCCGGCGAGCGAGCATTCGAAGGCATGCTCGTCGACCGGGAGGAACGAGCCGTCCTCGTCGCCCAGCAGCAGGAGAATCTCTTCGGTAAAGGTCAGCATGGGGATTCCCGGACGCGGGCGCATCGAACTTGAGCGCGCATCGACCCTGCCTCCTACGGTCGGGCTAATTCCGCCGTTGACGCCGTTGGCGTTCCGCCTGTGCCATTTCCGACGTGAAGACGTCGAACGTGTCGTCCATGATCGTCTCGTCCGCCCATGCGCCATGCAGGCCCAACAGGTCCTGCCCACGTACTACCCGATACACCGTATAGCCCTCGCCCACGCCCTTCAGGTCCTCGGGCGCGATGTCCTTCTTGACGTACCGGAGGCTGCGATCGAAGCGGGCGGGCAGACCTCGGTCGTTCGGACACTCGATCACGGCCCTTTGCAGGGCGGTGCCGCCAAGGCCCTGTCCGGACTCTTCGGAACGGTCGACGACCCTTTCGAAAAGCGTTCGGCCTACGGTGACGATGCCCGGCAGGGCGAACTTGGTCGCCCGGAAAAACCGATCCACCTCCCAGCCCATATAGTCGGCATGGATCGCCGTCCTCGACCGTCTCCCGTCCCCCAGGACGCCGCCCGCGTGGAGGCGGTTCTCCAGCTCGATGAAGTCGCCGTTGTTCGAACTTGCCCCGGCGCCGAGGATTTCCGGCAGGCGCTCCGTCAGGAAATCGCGCCGTGGCCCGCCGACCTCGAACGCGTTGTCGAGAATGTCCACATAGAACTTGAGCGGCAGGCACCCGGGCTCCCGAGGCCAGTGGCCGGGCTCGTCGCCGTCCGAGGCGGATGTCCATTGGATAGGACGGCCGGCCACGGTGAGGGCGGCATGGAACAGACGCGTCGCCAGGGATCGCAGCTTCCACAGGTCGTCCTCGCCGACCTCATACAGCAGCCATATCTCATCGCCGATGGCCCTGACGGAGGCATGCTTCCAATCCCAATCCAGCCCGCCGTGCCCGGCTTCGAACAGCTGCGAATAGAGCCGCCATTCCGACGCCAGGAACTGGCGGTGGAACGTCTCGTACCAACCGGCCAGCTCCTCCTCGTTACGCGCGCGCGCTCTCATTCCGGTCGTGGCCTCCGTGGATCCGCAGATGTCCATGGAGATCGATATCACCGTCGCCCGATCGCGGCTTCCCGCTTTCGGGTCCGATGGGCCGGGTTCGGGCAATTGCGCGCACAACTCCTTGAGGAAGCCGCTACGCGCGGGTTCGGTCTCCCGGTCCGCCATGAATTCAAGCCACTCCGCCATACTCCCGCCATCGTGCGGGGACGCCACGGCGGCTTCCGCCGCGCATGCCGCGATCGCTGCGTCCCTGCGGACTTCGTCGTTTCCGGAATTGCCGTGGAGCGCCATGGCGGCAAGGGCGACTCTGGAAAAGGGGGCTCCCGGGCGGAGCGCTTCGACGATATCCGCGGTCTCCGAACCGAATTCGCGGCAGATGCGTTCCAGCGGCGCCGACGGCAACAGAACGGCCAGCTGTGCCGCTTCCCGCGAAGTCGCGGTCATGGCCAATCTGTCGGCCGCCTTCTCGGCGGCGACGAAAGCCGAGAGGGAGGAACCCGTCATGACTCGTCCCTTGAGCTCGCGCGCCACGAAATCCAGCACATTGACAGGGCTCATTTTCTTCTTCGTCCTACAGCGTCGGCTCGGAGCGGCGGTTGGCCGGGACAAATCGCTCCGCGGATCTCCGTCCGCTCCACTTCGATTCGTCCGCCGGCGTTCCCTCCAGGAACTCCGCCTCGCTTCGATGGCACTCGATGGAATGGCGTCCGCCGAGACGCCGGACCGGAGGCGTCTCCCGATCGCAGGTACCCTCGATCGCGACCGGGCAGCGGGCGAAGAAGGGGCAGCCCCTATCGGTCGTCGCGACCGGACGGCCAATGCCCGCCCGTGCCTCCCGGCTCTTTATCCTGTCTTCCAGCCAGCCGACGCGCAGCCACGGAACGGACCCGATCAGAAGCCGGCTGTAGGGGTGATAGGGCGGCGAAAGCACGCTGTCGGTCGGTCCCTGTTCGACGACCCGCCCGGCATGGAGCACGACGACGTCGTCGGCGAAAGACGCGACGGTGGCAAGGTCGTGGCTGATGAAGACGAACGAGATGCCCGTTTGCCGCCGCAACCGCTTGAGGAGCTCGACGACGTTGGCGGAGACAACGGTGTCGAGCGCGGAAGTCACCTCGTCGCAGAGCACCACTTCCGGCGACGCCGCGAGCGCGCGGGCCAGGTTGACCCGCTGCTTCTGCCCGCCGGACAGCTCCCCCGGATACCGTCCGGCAACCTCCGCCGGCAGTTCCACCATTTCCAGCAATTCGCCGCCGCGCCGCCTTTTCTCCGCCCCTCCGAGGCCGAAATAGAACTCAAGCGGACGGCCGAGAATGGTGTCGATCCTGTGGCGCGGATTGAGCGCGACATCCGCCGACGGGAACACGAGCTGGATCTTCCGGAGTTCGTCGCGGTTCCGCCGCCGGACGCCGGGCGGGAGGGCCTGCCCGTCCAGCAATATGTCTCCCTCGGTCTGGGGCAACAGGCCGGACACGACCCGCGCGAGGGTGGACTTGCCGCACCCCGACTCGCCGACAATCCCCACCGTTTGCCCGCCCTGCACGGTCAGGTTGACCTCTCGAAGCGCCTTGACCGCCACGGAGCCGTCCATGCGCCGGCCGTATCCCGCGCCGATGTCCCTTAATTCGAGAACGGGACCGTCGCGCGAACGCCGGCCCGACGCCGTATCGTCCGGAACGGTGGCGAGAGTCGCCGGCACGGCCGCCATCAGGCGCCGCGTGTAGTCGTGGGCCGGCCGGTCGATGACCCGGTCCGCGTTTCCCTGTTCGACGATCTCGCCCGCGTGGAGGACGACGATGCGGTCCGCGATCTGGGCGAGGACGGGCAGGTCGTGCGTGATAAAGAGCGCCGCCATCCCTTGCCGCTTGACGACCGATTTGAAGGTCTCGAGCACCTCGATCTGCGTGGAGACGTCGAGAAAGCCGGTGGGTTCGTCCAGGAGCAGCAGGTCCGGCTCGCCGCAAAGCGCCATGGCCGCCATCAGCCTTTGCAGCTGGCCGCCCGACACCTGGTGCGGATAGCGGCGGCCGAGCCGGTCGGGGTCGGGCAGTTTCAGGGCCCGGTAGAGTTCCACCGCCCGTTCCCCGGCCTGTTCGCGGCTCATCCAGCCGTGGAGCACGGGCGACTCGGTCACCTGCTCCCCCACGGTGAGCGCCGGGTTGAAGGCGGCGGCGGGGGCCTCGGAGAGATAGGCGACGCGCCGGCCTCTCAGGGCGCGCTTTTCGTCGGGCGGCATGGAGATCACGTCCCGGCCGTCCAGGCGCACCTCGCCGCCGGTGAATTCCAGGCCCGGCCTGGAATATCCCAGCGCGGATAGCGCAATCGTCGTCTTGCCCGCTCCCGACGCCCCGATCAGCCCCACCACCTCGCCGCGCCCCACGCTGAAGCTCGCATTCCTGACGATGGGCGTCGGGCCGCCGTCGTCCCCGCGCGCCTCGACGCTCAGGCCGTCGATTTCGAGGAGGGCGGGCATCAGCTCATCCTCGTCGAGAGGCCGTCTCCGGCGCGGGTGGAAACGTCTTCCGCGATGAAGTTGACGGCGAGCGTGAACGTCGCGATCGCAAGCACCGGCACCAGCGCCGCGACGGAGCCGTGGTGGAGCCCGGGGAGGCTCTCCCGGGCCATGCTGCCCCAATCCGACTGGGGCGGCTGCACGCCGACGCCGAGGAAGCTCAGGCTGGAGATCAGCCGCATGTGACTGGCGACGCCCAGCCCGAAAGCGATCGTTGTCGGCCTGGCGATATTCGGCAGGATTTCTCGGGCGACGATCCACCACAGGCGCTCGCCGCGCACCCGGGCCGCCTCGAAGTAGTCGTTGACCATTACATCCAGCGCGAGCGACCGTACGAACGGAAATACCTGGGTGGCCAGGATGAGGCCCACCAACACGGTCAGGATCGGAATGGTGCTGCCCAAGGCGGCGACCACCACGAACGCCAGTATGATGGCCGGGACCGAAAGGAACATGTCGTTGAGGCGGCAGAGCGCGAAGTCCACCGCCCTCCCGCCCGCGGCCGCCGCGATGCCGAGCGTGCCCCCGACGAGATAGGCAAGCAGGGCCGATACCACCGAGATGCCGATGGTCGTGCGCGCGCCGAACAATACG
Source organism: Defluviicoccus sp. (assembly GCA_022826125.1). Taxonomy (GTDB): domain Bacteria; phylum Pseudomonadota; class Alphaproteobacteria; order MPNO01; family MPNO01; genus MPNO01. Next base: position 3,923 of record JAJDVM010000356.1, on the reverse strand, counting down.
CGGGAAAGTACGTCGCGGCCGAGATGGTCGGTGCCGAGCCATGCAACCGAGCTGGGCGGCCGGTAGTCAGTCTCGGGATAGGGATCGTCGCTGCCCGGTACGACGAACAGCGCCTCGTCCAGGAGATCGGCCTCGTGATAGGGCGAGATCGACGGACCGATGAATGCGATGACCGTCCAGAACGCTACGACGCAGACCCCGAGTTTGCCGCTCCAGGAGAGCCGCGGTCGGCGCCGGGGCGGCGCGGCCGGCAATTCGGTCCCGGCATCCGTTTTTTCGACTCCGTCGACCACCGCCAGACCCCTATTTCGGGTGCCGCAGGCGCGGATCGAACAGGATCGATACGATGTCCGCGATGAAGACCAGCACGATGTAGATCGTGCAGAAGATCATGGCGCAGGCCTGGATCAGCGGCGGATCCCGCGTCAGCACGGCATCGAGCATCAGCTTCCCGAGCCCGGGATAGGAGAACAGTATCTCGATGACCACCACGCCGCTCACCAGGTAGAGGAGGCTGAGCACGACGCTGGCCATGATCGGCCCCAGGGCGTTGACCAGCCCATGGCGGAAGACGACCCGCTGGCGCGGCACCCCCTTGAGGATCGCCATCTCGATATAGGGGGAACTCAAGGCGTTGAGCACCGTGCCCCGCACCATGGGAATGAGCCGCGACGAGACCGCAATCGCCATGGTCAGCGCTGGCATTGCCAGCCCCAGGACCAGCTTCATGCCGGTCTCCTCTCCGCTGATATAGGCGGTGGCCGGCAGCCAGCGGAGTTCGACGGCCACGATCAGCACCAGCAGGGTGGCGACGAGGAAATCCGGCACGGAGACGAACCCGAGCGCCGTGAAGGTCACGGCGCGGTCGAGCTTGGTACCGGAATACATGGCGGCGAGGAGGCCCACCGTCACCCCGAAGGGCACTGCGATCGCCGCGACCGCGACGGCCAGCCGAAGGGTGTTGGCCAGGCGGGGCATCAGCAATTCGGAGATCGGCACTCCGATTGCGCCCGTCCCGGCCCCGGCCTTGGTGAAGCCCAGGTTCCCCGACAGCAGGTCGCTCAGCCAGATCCAGTACTGGACATGCACGGGCTCGTCCAGGCCGAGCTTGGCGCGCAGCGCCGCCACGGATTCGGGCGTCGCCAACTGGCCGAGGATGATGCTGGGAATATCGCCCGGCAGAATGCCGGTGCCGATAAAAAGCAGCGCCGACACCGCGAACAGCGTCACGATGGCGACGGCGGTCCGGCGCAATATCGCGTACAGCAGAGTCATCCCGCTGTCGCGTTTCCGAAGGTCATCTCATATCGGCCGAGGCGTGCTCGCGCCATTTTCCGCCCGCCGGCCGTGACGGGGCGCAAGCTGGACGACGGCGCGGCCGGGCTCACTCGTCCATCCAGGCGAACTCGGGCCACTCATAGCCGCCGAGCGGGCCGAACGGCACGTTCGGGATGCCCTGGATCCTGTCGCTGACCCCGTCCACCTCGTTCGAATGGCAGGGGATCACGATGCCGCTGCGATGGTGGATGAGCGTCTGCATCTCGCAGAGCATGGCGTGACGTCTGGCCGGGTCGGTTTCCGCGAGCTGGGCCGTCAGCAGCTTTCCCATCCGTTCGTCGCGCCAGAAGGTATCGTTCCAGACGGCGTCCGGCGCGAACTGGATGGCCATCTGCGCGTTCGCGGTGGGACGCATGTTCCAGGTGACCACGTTCATGGGCACCTTCATGAACACGGTGCCAAAGTAGCCGTCGGCCGGCACTCTCTTGATACTGAGGCCGAAACCGATCCTGCTGAGGTTGGCCTGCATCAGGAGGCAAATCCTGACGATTGAGGGGCGAAGCGGCGCGACATGGATCTCGGCGGAGGCGACGCCCGACCTCTTCAGGTGGAACTTCGCCCTGTCCGGGTCGAACGGGCGCTGCGTCAGCTCGGCGCAATGGTCCGGACCGAACGCGGGCCCGATCGGGTGGTCGTTGCCGATCGTGCCATGGCCCCTGAGGACCGACCGCAGAATGCGCTTGCGATCCTGGATGAACTGTATGCCCTTTACGAAGTCGTCGTTCTCGCCGGGCGCCGTGTTCTTCAGGATGCAGATGCCGGCATAGGCGCTGCTCGGCGTCGAGATGACGCGCACGCCCTCGGCCGCCTCGATCCGAGCGATGTCCTTGGGGTCGATATAGTTGATGAGGTCCATATCGCCGGCGAGCAGCGCGTTGATCCGCACCAGCGGGTCGGTGATGGCCGTGATCTCCAGGGCCTCGAGGTTCGCCCCGTCCCTCCAGTAGTCGGGATTGCGCACATGGGTGGACCGCACGCCGGTTTCGAGGGACTCGAGGATGAACGGACCGGTGCCGTTGCCCTTCTTGAAGTCCTCGGTGTCCATCTTGACGATCTTGGCCTGCTTCTCGGTGAGCTTCGCGGGAAGGTCGGAATCCGGCGTATCCAGGATGGCCTTGACGGTGTGCCCGTCCGCCTTTTTCCACTCCCGCACCGACCGGAACAGGCCCCTGGCGGCCGAGGGCGAGTCCGCGCCGAGATGGCGGTTCATGCTCCAGACCACATCGTCGGCCGTCAGCGGCGAACCGTCGTGGAATTCCACGCCCTTGCGGATCTTGAAGGTGTATTCGGTGGCGTCGCTGTTGGCCGACCATTCCTCGGCCAGCTCGGGCGCGAGCGCCATGTTGTCGCGCATCTGGACGAGGCCGTTATAGGTGGCCCTGCCGCGCGTGTAGTCGATGCCCGAGGTGAAGACGATCGGGTCCATCTGGTCGTCGGGCCCGTGAAGGTTGTTCGCGTAGCGCGCCGTCCCGCCCTTGCGCGGCGTCGCGGCAAGCGCGCTGGACGAATGCAGGAAGCCTGTCGCGGCGGCGCCGGTGATGCCGAGCGCGCCCATCGCCGCCAGGAAATCCCGGCGGTCCATGCGGCCGTCCCGATACATTTGCTGGAACTTCTTGATGTCTTTCATACTTGTGTCCTCCCTGCTGTCTCTTCGCTGTCGAGTTGCGGGCTGATAGGTTTCGATACAGAAACTCCCAATCGGTCCGGCGGGCCGTTCGCCTGTTTCCCGGCAGCCGCATACTGCAAACGCGATCACAACGCGGGCTCGGGCACCGATACCCTCGAAATCCCGAAACCGGCCGTCGCCGCACCTGCCGTCCGGCAGTCCGCCGAGCTGTCAGCCAAACCCGCTGACAGGCGATTTAAGCAGATGCCCGGCGGGAGCGTCAAATCGGGGGCCTGCGGGAAGACGCCGGCCCGAGGTCCGCCAGCCCTCGCGAGCGGCTCGATAATCCCGCTTGTGCAAAGGCTTTCGCGCCTCGAGGCAGCGCGGCCGACGCATGCGCTCTCCCCGCTCGCGAATGTCGGCCCGGCAATCTATGCTGGCCCCGGCAATCATTGGGGAGCCGGCATAGATGGGCGTATTGGAAGGCAAGGTCGTTCTGGTGACGGGGGCGGGCCGCGGCATCGGGCGCGAGGTCGCGGTGCTGGCGGCCAGGGAAGGCGCGCAGGTGGTCGTGAACGATCTCGGCGGCGATGTCGGCGGCGCGGGGGCGGATGCGACGCCGGCCCAGGAGACCGCCGCCATGATCGGGGAAGCCGGCGGCGAGGCGGTCGTCAACGGCGACAGCGTGGCGGACTACGAGGCGGCGGGCCGGATGGTCGGCCAGGCGGTGGAGACCTTCGGGCGCATCGACGGGGTAGTGAACGTGGCCGGCATCCTGCGCGACGTGATCTTCCACAAGATGAGCGAGGCGGACTGGGATGCGGTGATCTCGGTGCACCTCAAGGGCTCGTTCAATGTGGCGCGCAATGCGGCGGACCATTTCCGGGCGCAGGAATCGGGGGCGATGGTGCATTTCACCTCGACCTCGGGGCTGATCGGCAATTTCGGCCAGGCGAACTATGCGGCGGCGAAGATGGGG
>JAJDVM010000280.1 GCA_022826125.1 Defluviicoccus sp. | reverse complement strand
GCACCCGCGCCATTCTACTCCCGCGTGAAAATCATCGGCGCTGCTCGCCCCAAACGCCCGGATGCGCCGGGATACACACTCTCTCGCCACGCAGCACCTCGACCTTGAACCCGAAAAACGCCACAGCGCACATTCCTCTGTTTACATAGTTAACCATGCGAGTTTATTATAATACTCGCATGGTTCATGCATATTTAGCCTGTTGTCGATGATATAGCGATATCTCGAATCTGAGATGGGCATAAAATAATAGTTTTGAATATTTGATAAGTCAGTGTGCCCATGGTCAATCGCCCCCGAGTACGTATCCCGGCGATAAGCACCTTGATCGCGTTCGAGAGTGCCGGTCGCCTCGGCAACTTTTCCCGTGCCGCCGAGGAACTGCAGACTTCCCAGTCTGCCATCAGCCGCCACATCGCAAGACTCGAAGAGCATCTTTCGACACGGATGTTCGATCGGTCCCGGACCGGGGTCTGCCTGACCGAGGCCGGGAATCACCTCTACGACGCGGTCGCCAGCGGGCTCCAGCTGATCGATCGCGCGATCACGGAGGCGGGCGACGCGCCGGATGAGGAGCATGTCGAGGTCGCCTGCTCCCACGACGCGTGGCAGCTCGTGCTTATGCCGCGTCTCGACGCGATCCGGGAGGCTCTCGACGGAAATTCCGTGTTTCGCGTGTTGCTTTACCCCCACGATCCGGGGGGTATGCCGCTCGATCCCGACGCCGATGTGCTATTCACCTGGCACGCGAGACAAATCGGTCCGGAATCCCTCGCGGTGAAGGAGGCGGTAAGACCGGTCTGCTCGTCCGAATACGCCAAGGCCAACGCCGAAATTCTCGACGGACCGGTCGGCGGATGGGGTGGGTTGACCCTCCTCGACTTCCCGGCTGCCGACCGGCGGTGGGCGTCATGGGATGACTGGTTCGAGACCGGAGAGCGGCCGGATCCCTTGCCGCGCATCCTGGAATTGGAGAACTACAACGATGTCTTGTGCGCCGCGACCGCCGGAAAAGGCGTCGCGCTCGGCTGGAGGTACTGCGTAGAGCGCTATATCGACGCGGGCGCGCTCGTTCCGTTGGAAGACGGATTTGTCGAATTCGACAATTACTATTTCGGATTGCTGACCGAGAAGGGGCGGAGAAAGCCCGCCGCGCGGGACTTTCTCGCGTTCATGGCCCGGTCGATTCAGAACTGAGTCGGCGGTTCGTCGGCACCCCGGCGTCGCCGCCGCCGGAGAGATCGGTAAACCCGGCGGATCGGCCCCGCCGGCGCACGGCCTGAAGTTCCTCTAGGGCAATCAGATCGGCGCAGCTCCCGGCGAACCGGACCAATTCCGCCATTCGTTTGCGGCGATTGAAGTCGGCGATCGCGGTAACGATGGCTTCGCGTTCGGTCTTCGCTCCGGTGAACCTGATGACGTCCTCGAGCTCGCCATCGGGAATATCTACGGTGGTCTTCATGATGCGACTTTGTCTGCTCATGACCGCCATAGCAACCGGGAGTTGCTTCTCTACCGCCTTTCGCACGCTTCTCCCAGCGAGACCGGGTTACCCCGCGGGCGGACTCTCGGCGCGTTCGTCGAGGCGGGCGCTCCGGATCAGGCCGAGCGTCCAGAGCCCGGCGACCGTCCCGAGACCGGCCGCGACCGCGATGGGAAGCCCCAGCCCGAACAGCGAGGCGAGGCCGCCCAAGAGGGCCGCGCTCGCCGCCGGGACGGAACGGAAGGTGAGGCCGACGAGGCTCATCACCCGCGCCCGCATCGCCGGGTCGACGCAGTTCTGGATCAGGATCTGGCTGCAGATCGAGTTCGTGTTGGACAACAGCCCGTAGGCCGCCATCAGGGCTATGCCGAGCCAGAACGCATCGGTCGAGGCGAAGCCGGCCACCGCGATGCCGCACAGCACCCCGGTCGCCCCGAGCAGCCGGGTGAGTCCCTGCGTCCTGCCGCGCCGGGCAAGGATGAGCGAGCCCACGATCGCGCCCGCCCCGGCCGAGGAGAGGAGGGTGGCCAGCCCGTCCGCGCCGCGCCCGAAGATCTCCGAGGCGAATGCCGGGAGCAGCTCGACCACCGGGCGCAGCAAAACCGAAAACGCGACGGTCATCAGGAGGAGGGCGCGGATCGTCTCGTGGCCGGCGGTGTAGCGGAGCCCCTGCGCCACGTCGCCGAGCAGGCCGCCTCCGCCGCCGGCCGGCCTGTCCGGGTCGCGATAGGAGAGCGCGAGCAGCGCCGCCACCATGCCTATATAGGTCGCGGCGTTGACCGCGAAGGCGAGCGCGGCGCCCTGCCACACCAGCAGCGCGCCCGCGATGGCCGGGCCTATGAAGCGGGCGGTCTGCACCATCGAGGACTGGAAGGCGATGGCGGACGACAGATCCTCGCGCGGCACCAGGTTGGCGACCAGGGCGAAATAGGAGGGCTGCATGAACGCCATGTTGATGCCGTTGAGAACGGTCAGCGCCAGCAGCAGCTCGATGGTCATCAGATCGAGCGCGGTCAGGATCGCGAGCGCCGCCATGACGCAAGAGGCCGAGATCTGGCCCGCCCGGAAGATCCGGTACGCGCCGAGCCGGTCGGTCGCCGCCCCGGTCAGCGGCACCAGCGCGATGATCGGCACCACCTCGCAGAACACGACGATGCCGAGCCAGGCCGGCGAACGGGTCAGCTCCCAAGCGAGCCAGCCGAGCGCGGTGCGGTAGATCCAGGTGCCGAGAAAGGACCCGGACGCACCTATCGAATAGACCCGGTAATCCCGGTGCCCCAGCGCGGCCCCGATACCGCCGAGCCAGGACGCGCCAGCCACCTCCTCCGGGTTCCGCCGGCTTTCGCCGCCGCTACTCCGCCGCTTCGGCCGATGTCTTGGGGCTGTTGGCGGCGATGGACTTCATGTTGTTGCGTTGGGTGACGAACTTTTCCGGCCCCTCGTAGACGCCGTCCGGGATGTCGAAATAGCCTTCGGCGTACTGCGCCTCGTCGGTCAGACGCATGGCGATCGAGTCGAACGGGCAGACGTCCATGCAGAGCTCGCAGCCGATGCAGGTCTCGGGATGGACCTCGACTTTCCCCGCCGGGCTCTGCGACAGCGCCTCGTAGAAGCACATCTGGATGCAGATGGTGCAGCTCGGGTTCTGGCAGGTGTCCTCGTTGACCACGGCGTGCACGCGGTCGCGGGCGAACTGCTCGGCGTAATCCTTCGCCGCCCTTTTCGACGCGATGCCCCGCATCGACTCGACGTCCGGATAGCCGTGCTCGTCCATGAATCGCTCGATCCCGCCGATGATGTTGGGCAGCCACTTCATGCCCTTGATCATCAGCACCGAGCCGATCTCGACGATGTTGGCGCCGGTCATCAGGAACTCGACCGCGTCGCGGTGGTCGAAGATCCCGTTCGTCCCGGCGATCGGGATGCCGACCTGGGTGTAGATGTTGTGCACCCACCTGAGCGTCAGCGGCTTGACCCATGTGCCGCCGATGCCGGCCGTCCCGGCGAGCCTGGGCTCCGCCGCCTCGATGTCGACCGCGAAGCCGGTGTGGCGGTTGGTGGCGGTGACCGCGGCCGCGCCCGCCTTCTGCACGGCGCGCGCGATCTCGACCGGGCGCGACTGGTCGGGGGTCAGCTTGACGACGACCGGGATGTCCACCGCCTCGACTACCTGGCGGGTGACCTCGTAGGCGATGTCCTCTTCCTGGCTGATCATGCTGCCGCCGTGGACGCCCGGCATCAGGGCCGGGTGCGGGCAGCCGAAATTGAGCTCGACCATCGGCAGGCCGCAATCCTCGATGGTGCGGCAGATGTCCTTCCAGCCGTCGACGTCCTTAGCGCCGGCCGAGCCGATCAGGTGGGCGTCGCGCTCGCGCGCGTAGGCGCCGACCTCCTTCAGATAGGGGATCCAGTCCTTGTAGTAGGTGCTGGAATAGCCCGACCGGCTGTAGAACACGAAGTCGCGCGGCACCTTCCCTTTGATGATCTCGCCGCGGTCGTTGAGGATCGCGTATTTCGAGTTCTGGGTCAGACGCGCCATGTCCTCCATGTCGGTTAGCGTCTTGACGATGGCGCCCGCCGCCCCGTAGTCGAAGCACTGCTTCATCAGGTCCGGGCTGTTGGTGGTCTCGAGCGAGGCGACCACCACCGGGTTCTTGAACGGGACGCCGCAAAACTCGACTTCCATTTGTGCCATCGGGTATCTCCGCGTTTCCGGGCGGCAACGCCGCCGTTTCGATCAGTATACTGACATTTTGCCGGCGCCGTCCACCGCGCGCCTCATTCCTCGGGCTCGGTGGTGAACTGCAGCGGGTGGCCGTGCTCGCGCCCCAGGTCGGTCGCCTCGGTCGCCTTGGTTTCGGCGATGTCGCGGGTATAGACGGCGACCACGCAGGATCCCTTGGTGTGCGCCGTCGCCATCACGCGGTAGGCCTCGTCGTCGCCCATCCGGAACACCGCCCTGAGCACCAGGATGACGAACTCGCGCGGCGTGTAGTCGTCGTTGAGCAGGATGACCTTGTGCAGCCTCGGCCGCTCGGTCTTGGTCTCGGTCTTCGTCTTGGTGCGCTGGTCGGTGTCGACGTCCCTCATCGCCCCCGGTTCCGCAACCGCCCCGCGAAGGCCCAGCCTCGCACGGTTGGGCGCCCCGGTCCAGCGCCGGACGACAGGGGCGGGGAAGCAAAGAACGAAAGACCCGATAAGAACTCGTGCCCGGATTGTAAAAGCGGCGGTCATGTTGACTTTGGCACCTCGGGCGGAACAAACTTGAGAACATGTGGAAGTTTGTGTCGGTTCAGGGGGGCTGAAAAACATGACCGAACCCGGCCACCGCGCGCCGTCCGATCGCGAACCCTTGCCTCGCCCGCGCCGCGCCCTGGCGCCGGTCGCGCTCGCGGCGGGCGCTGCGGTGCTCGGTGGACTCCTGGAAGCCCCGCCGGCGCGGGCGGTGGAGTTCAACACCGGTCAGATCCAGGGGAGCGTCGACACCACGATCTCCCAGGGCATGACCTTCCGGGTCGGGGAACGCGAAAAGACCCTGGCCGGCAAGACCAACAGCAACGACGGCAATCTCAACTACGACCGCGGCATCGTCGCCAATACCTCCAAGTTCACCACCGATCTCGACATCCAGGCCGGCAGGTTCGGCGCGTTCGTCCGGGCCGCCGGGTTCGTCGACTACGAGAACCGGGACGGAAAGCGGGAACGCACCGAGCTGAGCGACGACGCCAAGGGACGGGTGGGCAGCGATATCGGCGTGCTCGACGCCTACGTCACCGCCCCGTTCGAGGCCGGCGACGCGGCCATCGATCTCAGGCTCGGCAAGCACGTGCTCAACTGGGGGGAGAGCACCTTCATCCCGAACGGCATCAACGCCATCAACCCGTTCGACGTGAGCAAGCTCAGGCTGCCGGGTTCGGAGCTGCGCGAGGCGCTGCTTCCGGTCTGGATGGCCTCGGTCGATGTCGCGGCCACCGAC
>JAJDVM010000363.1 GCA_022826125.1 Defluviicoccus sp. | reverse complement strand
TCGAAGCGCATCCAGAACCCGGCCGACAGGTAGTCGGTCGGGTCGTCATTGTCCCAGCTCACCAGGGCGTAGGCGAGCGAAACGCCGTCCCGGTCGGTTCGGCCCATGGTCCAGCGCCGGCCCGAGTGGTTGGGCATGAAGGGGAACCAGGACCACGAATACCACTCGTCGCGGAGGCTCGAGAAGTTCTCCGTGCGGCCGTCCGCGCGCGGAATCGCGACGCGCAGCACCTCGCCGTCGAAGCTCGTCGGGCGGGGGGAGGCCTGCTCGTCGCCGCCGCTGGAGCAGGCGCCGAGCGCGAGCGCGAGGACTAGGCAAACGAGACGGGCAGCGGTCTCCATGAATTCCAGTCTCCTCGATCGAATTGGCGCGACAGAAAATCGCCGCCCCGATGGGTTTGTGCCGGGCGGGGAATGCCCTCGTTCCGGTCGACCCGGCGAAAGGCGACAACGCCACCGTCGGCCAAGGGCGGTACGACGATGGTCAAATGCCGCGACGAGCGGACGCACCGATTCCTGCGAAAACCGGTCGCCCCTGATCGAGTGCCGGGTTCCGTCGACGAGAATCATACGAGTTTACCATGGGTCTCATCGAGCAAGGACCATCAATCCCCGCCTGCGGCGACGCCCGGCTGGTCCGGGTCGGCCATTCCGTCAAGCTCCGGCGCCGGTATCTGGCAAGCCGTTGTCCGGGCATGGGATCAAGCCCCGGAATGCCTTGCGCCGACGATCATCTATGGGGACCGGCCTGTGGGTGTCCCGGTCGACATAAACGTGGACGAAGAATCCTTCCGCCGCCGCAGTTTCGTCGTCATCGCGGAACAGGCCGATCTCGTAGCGCACCGAGCTGTTGCCGAGAGCAGCGACCCGCAGGCCCGCCGTCACGCGATCCGGGAACGCAATCTCGGAATAGTACCGACAGCCGGTCTCCACGACGATTCCGTATGTTTGGCTCCCGCGCGGATCGAGCAGCCCGCGCTCGATCAACCAGCCGTTGACCGCGGTATCGAACAGGGAATAGTGCACGACATTGTTAATGTGGCCGTATACGTCGCTGTCCATCCAGCGGGTCTGGAGCGGATAGAAGGTCGGATAGTCCGGGCGCCTGCCCGGCGCGCACGACCTTGGCATCTACCAAGCCGCCCTGTAAATCCCGAGCGCATCCCTCTCGCCGACTTCGCGCGGATTGTTGACCAAGAGGCGGGTTTGCAGCATCGCGTCCGCGGCAAGCTTGGCGATGGCGTCCTCCGGGATATCCACCTCGCGGAGGCGGGTCTGCATGCCGAGCCGGGCGGCGAGATCGGTGAGTGCGTCGATGAAGGCGGCGCAGCGTGCCTGGCTGCCCTCGATCCGGTCGAGAGACGGAAACGTGTCAACCGCGATTTCCGCGTAGAGCGCGCCCGCCTCCGGTGCGTTGAAGCGCAATACATGCGGGAGCATGAGCGCGTTGGAAAGCCCGTGCGGAACGTGGAATATCCCGCCGATGGGATAGGCGAGCGCATGAACCGCCGCGACCGGCGAATTGGCAAATGCCTGTCCGGCCAGCATGGAGCCCAGAAGCATCGCGCTCCGCGCCGCGCGGTCTCCGCCGTCTAGAACGGCGGTTTCGATATTGGCGCCGAGAAGGCGCAGCGCCTCGCGCGCCAGCAGCCGCGACAGTGGGTTGTTGTTGGTGTTCTTCGATGTATAGGCCTCGATGGCGTGCACCATGGCGTCGATGCCGGTGGCGGCGGTGATATGGGGAGGAAGCCCCAGGGTAAGGTCCGGATCCAGCACCGCGAGGTCCGGCAGGATCATGGGCGAAGATACGCCGCGCTTTTCTTCCGCGCCCACGGTGACGATCGAAACCGGCGTCACCTCCGATCCGGTTCCGGCCGTGGTCGGCACCAGGACCAACGGCAGGCGCGGCCCCCTGGCGCGGCCGACGCCCCAAGCCTCGTCGAGACTCTCGCCGGAGCCGAGGAGCAACGCCGCAAGCTTGGCGACATCCATCGAGGAGCCGCCGCCGAAGCCGACAACCCCAGAGGCCGCGGCCTGGCGTCCCGCCGCCACTGCCGCCAACAGCGTTTCGCGCGATGGATCGGCCTCGACCTCGTCGAACACGGTCACGTCTAGACCGGCCTTGCTTAGCGAAGCTATAGCCGGATCGGAGAGACCCAGTCGGCGGAGCTCCGGATCGGTGACGAACAGGCAGGCAGTGCCGAGCGCCTCGCCCGCAGCCTCCGCCAACCGGGAGGCCGCACCCGGTTCGAACACGAGGGACTTCGTGGTGTTAAACGAAAAAGGGGTCACGTATTCGTCCTCTGTCTGACGGCCGGACGCGCCATGCGGCCGGTCGTTGCTACCGGTGCAGGCAATTTTCCCGGGCCGAACGCCGCACTCTCCGCCGATGCGCAGTCATCGGGTTGACGAACATGGCACCGTGGCACGGGCTGGTATCGATGCCTTCGAGACGGCCAGGCGGTTACACCATCGCGAATCCACCATTCAGACTGATGGTCTGACCGGTGATCCAGGACGCCTCGTCGGAGGCCAGGAACGCCACCATCGGCGCAACGTCGTCGGGTGTGCCGATCCTGCGCAGCGGATAGGCCTTGACGATCCTTTCCATGTTCCGTTCCAGGAAGTCGGCGTCGCTGTGCGCGGTCTGTACCAGACCCAGCGAAAGCGTGTTGACGCAGATATTGGACGGACCGAGCTCCCGCGCAAGGGACTTCCCGAGAGCGATGGTGCCGCCCCGCGCGGCCGCCGCCGGTGCGAGGTTGGCCTCCCCGACGCGCGAGCTGTCGCCCACGATATTGACGATCCGCCCGTCCTTCCGTTCGATCATGTAGGGAGCCACCGCATGGCAGCAATGTATCGTGCCGTAGAGGCAGGTGTCGATTTGAGCCTTCCACTCTTCCGGCCCGGTCTCGACGAATTTCCGGTAGACGACATAGCCCGCATTGTTGACCAGGATGTCGATGCGGCCGAATGCGGCAACCACGCTCTCAACCATCGATCCGACCTGTTCATAATCGCCGATGTCGGCCCGAAAGGCGCTCGCGACGCCGCCCCCACTCTCGATGGAGGAAACGACTCGTTCGGCTTCGGCCCTGGATTTGCGATAGTTGACCGCCACGGCGGCGCCCTCCGCAGCCAGGATCTCCGCGATCCGCCCGCCTGTATCGCGCCCGCCGCCGGTAACCAGCGCCACCTTGCCTCGCAGTCCCAGTTCCATCTCCCGCTCCTATCCCATTCCACGGCCCGCCGCCGCGATAAGCCGGTGAAGCCTGTCCGGAGTGATCGGCAATTCGTCGACCCGAATGCTCAGATGCGAAAGCGCATCGCAGACTGCATTGGCGATCGCCGCGGGTGCCCCGATGGTGCCGCCTTCCCCCATCCCCCGAAACCCGCCGAGGTTGTCTGGGGTCGCGTTCTCCGGATGAAGGACGTCGATGTCGGGAAGCTCGGCCGATGTAGGCACCAGGTAATCGGCCAGGGTCGCCGCGATCGGCTGACCCGTTTCGTCGAATTTCAACTCTTCGAGAAGCGCCGCGCCCACACCCTGGGCCACACCGCCGTGCACCTGGCCGTCCACGACCAGGGGATTGATGACCTTCCCGCAGTCCTCGGCGACCAGGAAACTGCGCAGCCGCACGATCAGGGTCTGGGAGTCGATCTCCACGACGGCCGCGTGGGTTGCCGAGCTCGTCGTACCCGACACCGGATCGTAGGTCTCCTGGGCCTCAAGAGTCTGACGGGCTTCCACCGGCAGGGCCGACATGTCCGAATAGACTGCCTTCGCCAGACCCGCAAAGTCCGTCGACAGGTTTGTGCCTGGTACGAATATGCGCCCGTCTCCGGTCTCGATGCGGTCAGGTTCCACATCGAACAACGTCGCTGCCGCACGCTTGATTTTCCGCGCAAGCGTCCTGGCGGTCTTGATCGCCGCGCCACCGCCGATCACCGCCGAACGGCTGGCATATGTCCCCGTACCATGCGGCGTGCCCGCGGTATCTCCGTGAACGATCCGGATCCGTTCGGGACTCGCGCCAAGCTCTTCGGCGACGATCTGGGCCAACGTCGTCTCCAGACTCTGACCGTGCGAGGCGACGGCGAAGGTGGCAACGATGCTGCCTGTGGAATCGATGCGAATGCTGGCGGTTTCAGCTCCGGTATTCATCGGCATGCCCGGTGCGACGGCTATACGAGAACCGATCCCGGTCAGTTCCGCGTAAGAGGCGAAGCCGACACCGATCCACTTGTCCTTCCGTGCGGCCTTCTCGATCCGGAGCGCCGGCAAGTCGACCGCTTGCTCCACGGCCGTGAGACACTCCTGGAACCCCGAGCGATCCCAGACGATGCCCGAACCGATGCGATGGGGAAATTCCTCAGCCTCGACCAGATTGCGTCGCCGAAGGTCGACCGGAGAAACGCCCAGTCTTGCCGCCGCCATATCCACCAGCCGTTCCAGCGCGAAGACCGCCATCGGGCGCCCTACGCCTCGATAGGGACCGGTCGGAGGCTTCGGCGTGCAGACCCCGCGGACATGGCCACGATAGTGCGGGATGCGATAGGGGCCGGGCAGGAACCCCGCGACCTGCACCGGTTCCAGCGCCGCTGTCCAGGGATAAATCGAGTAGGCACCGACATCGCCGACGATCTCCGCATCGAGCGCGATGAATCGGCCGTCACCGTCGAACGCCAGAGTTGCGTCGATCTCCTCGTCGAAAGCCTGGCTGCCGGACGTCAGGTCCTCCAGGCGGTCGCTCACGAACTTGACCGGGCGGTCCAGGTGCCGGGCAAGCGCGGCGACCGCGACCTCCTCCGGATAGAGCGAGGCCTTGACGCCAAATCCGCCGCCCACATCCGGCGCGACAACGCGAATACGGTTGCCGTCGAGACCCAGGAGCCGCGAGATCTCATCCCTGACAATGCCCGGAATCTGGGTCGCGCTGTACACTGTCACCATGTCCCGGCCGGAATCGTAATCGGCAACGGTGGCGCGCGGCTCGATGGGCGTCGCTGTCTTGCGGGTCAGCCGGAAGCGGCCGGATACGGAGTGAGGCGTCCCAGCGATCGCGGCCGGCGCGTCGCCCTCCACAAAAGTCCGCTCGACGATCACATTCGAGGCCAACCCTTCGTGCAAGACCGGCGCGCCGGGCGCCAACGCTTCGGTCGCGGTTACGGCGACTTCGAGCGGCTCGTAGTCGATCTCCACAAGCGCCGCGGCATCCTCCGCCACGTAACGGCTCGTGGCAGCGATCGCTGCCATCGGTTCGCCCACATAGCGGACCACGGAACGGGCGATAACCGGACAGGCGGTTCTCACATAGCCTGGCATCGTGGACTGCGCCTCGATGTCAGGGATATGTGCGAAATCGCTCGCTGTGAATACGCCGATGACCCCGGCAATGTCCCGCGCGGCGCAGGTTTCCACCCTAGCGATCCGTGCGTAAACCCGATCCGACCGGACGAAGGCCAGATGTACCATGCGCGGCAGGCGGATGTCCGCGACGAAGCGGCCGCGTCCGGTCAGTAGCCGCGGATCCTCCATCCGCTGGATCGGCTTGCCGATAAATCTCGGCCGGGAGAATTCAGTCGAGGTACCCTCGACGGACCGTTGTTCAGCCATCCGGCCTCATGTGTCGCAAGATCGTCATCGCCGTACCCGATCCGGTGCCGTTGTCAACGTACACGTACAATCCCGTCCCTTTCATCGACCAGATCGCGCACCGCCTTGACGATATGATCGTAGCCGGTGCAACGGCAGAGATTGCCGGAGAGCAGATCGCGAATCTCTTCGTCGGTCGAAAGCGGTCGATTGCGCAAAATCTCGCGCACTGTCATCAGGAACCCCGGCGTGCAAAATCCGCATTGCAGGGCGTGTCGCCTGCTGAAAGCCCGTTGGATCGCATGCATGTCTCCCGGACTAGCCAGCCCCTCGACCGTCTCGATATCCGAGCCGTCGAGCTGGACAGCGAACAACAGGCAGGACCGCGCACTCACGCCGTCCACCATTATCGTACAGGCCCCGCAGACGCCGTGCTCGCAACCTACATGAGTTCCAGTCAGGCCCAGCTCGTCGCGCAGAAAGTCGACGGCCAGCATGCGCGGCTCGGGATTGCCATCCACCCGTTCATCGTTGACGGTGAACGATATGGCGATCTTTCCTGTCATCGAAGGGCACCTTCCATCGCACGCACGAGCACCCGGCGAGCCAGCACTGGCACCAACGAGAGCCGGTAACCGGCCGAGGCGTGCGGACTGTCGGAGGGCTCGAGGCCGTTCGCGCTCAACGACAGCCCGGCCTCGATTGTGTCCGTAGTGGCGGGTCCACCCGCGAGCGCCTTTTCCACGGCTTCCGCCCGGACCGGGATGTCCGACACGCCGCCCAGCGCCAAACGAACTTCCGCCAAACGGCCGCAGTCCACACGCACCAGCGCACCTGCGGCCGCAAGCGCAAAATCTCCGGCCCTCAGGGACACTTCCTCGAACGCCATCCCGACCCTCCCATTCAGCGGGCGAAGATGCAGAGCGGTCACCATCTCACCATCCTCGAGCCCGGTGACCAGGGGAGCGACGAAGAAATCGTCCGGTGATGCGATTCGCGGACCGTTCCGGCCCAGGATTTCGATCTCGCCATTCAGGAGCGCCACCAGTAGCGGCCATTCCGCCGACGGGTCGGCGTGGCAAAGGCTGCCCGCGACCGTGCCACGATTTCGGATCGCCACATGGCCCACATGGGCCATCGCTTCGGCCACGACCGGGAAATCCGCCGCGAGCAAAGCGTCTTCCGCCGCTTCCGCATGCCGAACCAAGGCACCGATGCGAATCCCTCCATCCGTTCGCTCGATCCCGCCCAGCCCTTCGATCCTGTTGATGTCGACCAGACGCTTCGGTTGCACCAGCCGGAAGTTCATCATCGGGACCAGACTCTGACCGCCAGCTAGAATCCTAGCGTCCTCATGCTCCAGCGCGGCAGT
This sequence comes from Defluviicoccus sp., assembly GCA_022826125.1. Classification (GTDB taxonomy): domain Bacteria; phylum Pseudomonadota; class Alphaproteobacteria; order MPNO01; family MPNO01; genus MPNO01. The sequence goes on along the minus strand of JAJDVM010000363.1, from coordinate 6,970 downwards.
CGCCTCCGCCAAGGTGGCGGGACGCACATACTCAAAGGGCGAGGGTTTCGTAGCTATACTCCTCAAACGCTGCCGGAACTTCCCGGGCGTAACGGCGAGACTGCTCCGAAACTCGCCACCGGACACCCAACCTCAAGACAGATCGTACGTTACAGGCCATGCGGTGCGACGACAACATCGTCCCGTCGTTGAGGCGTGTGCGCGTTTTCCGCGTGAAAGATCTCGGGGTGAGCTGGCGGGTCAACGTTTATCCTGGCGCTATCCCGGCTTCTGAGGTGAGCAGCGTCGGTGATTTTCACGCGGGAATAGAACGACGAGGGCGCATTGCGTGGCAGCGGGCGCGGGTTGGCCTGTGCCGGCGACCAGCCCGGTCGTTCGGCGATGGCCTTCAACGCCCAGGATTGAGCTCCGGGAACGTCACCGGGAATGCGACCGACTTGTCAGTTGCCGGCGTGGATTGGTGGAGCGGCCCGGCAACGCCATCCCTCCGGTTCTCTCTTGTTGACATCCGGATCGAAAGTCTCCGGAATGAATATGTCGGTGTCAGGGAGGGCACGATATGACTTGGTCTCGGTCTTGGGGTTCGAGTTCCGCCGCCGGGCGGTGGATGACGCTGGCGGCGGTTGCGTCCGTTCTGATTTGCGCTGCGGCGGCGCAGGCGCAGAAGCCGGGCGCAGGTTCGGCGGGTGCGCCGTCGAAACCGGGGAAGGCGGAGTTTCTCCTTCTGCACGGTGCGTTCCATGTGGGCGATGCGTGGGATGGCGTGATCGCCGCGCTGTCGAAGGCCGGCCATGGGGCGAGCGCGATCACCTTCCCCGGGCACGGCAAGTCGGCGAAGCGTGGCGGCGTCACGTTCGAGGACTACGAATGGGCGCTGGTTGCAGCGCTGAACGCGCGGGCGAAGCCGGTCGTTCTGGTCGGCCACTCGGCGGCCGGCGTGGTGATGCAGGCCGCCGCCCCGAGGGCCGCGGACAAGGTGGCGGCGCTGGTGATCCACAACGCGTTCCTGCTGGGCGACGGCCAGTCGATGATCGAAATCGTGCCGCCGAAGATCGCCAAGGCGTTCCGCGCCGCGGCGGCGGCCTCGCCCGACAACAGCATGCCGGTCAACGAAGGGTTCATACGCAACAAGCTGATGGCGGGCGCGAGCAAGGCAGTGACCGATTTCGTGTTGTCGCAGCTGGTTCCGCAGCCCTTCGGGTATTACACACACAAGATCACCACCGGGCCGTTCGACGCGATGGGGAAACCCCGCTACCTGCTGCTCGCGACCGGTGACGATTCGCTGCCGCAGGCGGCATGGCGCGGGATGGCGCGGGCTCTCGGCAAGCACAAGGTGATCGAAATCCCCGGCGGTCACGAAGTGCTGTACACGAACCCGGTCGCGGTCGCGCGAGGGCTGGCCGAAATCGCCCGCGACCTGGGGTCTTAGTAACGGCCGGGTTCCGACGGATCGGTTCGGGGCGGTGCAACAGTGGCCGCAAAGTGGATCGCAGCGGTCTCGTGTCGGACATCCTGCCTGTAGAGTCGAGGACTGGCGTGCCAGCTTTAGGGTCCGGTGGCTTGTCCGTCGCTTTCGCTCCGGGCCTCAGTCCGGCTCCCGTAGCCGCGTTTCCAGTCCCCGCTCATCAAACCGGACGTGCGGAGTTCCCGCATCCGGCTTTCGGACGAGATCACGCCTTCGCATTCGAAAGGCTCATAGCCGAACGCGTAAGGCGCACGAGGCCATAGTTGTCGTGTAGCCTCTCGTCCGGGAAGCGCACGAACTTCCCGAACTTCACCTTGTGCTTTCGGCAGAGCCACTGGCGCAGCCGCCGGGCGGCGTGCCGGTTGACCGCGTCATAGGCCGGGCTGACCTGCCCGAGGCTGTAGTAGTTCGCCCATCCGGTCATGAGCCGGTTCACGCGTTCCACGATCACCTCTGGCGGTTTCCCGCAATGCCGTCGCACCGTCATTTCGCTGATCCTGCGGCAGATGCTCTGGACGCTGGCTTTGGTGGGTCGGGTGCCTATGCAGGTGCCTCCTCCATTCGGTCGGTAGTTGCGTCCGATACGGTATCCGAGGAACTCGAACGCCTCCTCCGAGCACCGCAGGCATCGGGTTTTCCGTTCGTTGACCGCCAGCTTCAGACCCGCCACGAGCCGCTCGACCACCGCCAGCATCTCAGCCGCCGGAGCCTTGCCGAGCACGCACAGGTCGTCGGCATAATTCACGATCTCCGCCCGGAAGCGCCGGGCATGGCCCAGCGTCTTCCAGCCCAGTATGAAGCGCCGCATGTAGAGGCTGCTTGAGTAACAGATGCCTAAGCAGCTGAAGGCATTGTGTTTTTGGTTTTGTCGTTTTGCGGTGCCGGGACCAGTTGGAGTCCGAGCTTTCGGGCCTGGCGGTCGAGTTGAGCGAACTTTCTGTTGAGGCGCCGCTTCTCGTAAGCGTCGATGCCCTGCTCGACGTATTCCTGGCCTTCGGTGACCATCAGGTAGACGAGGCAGGCGAGTTCGCGGGCGGTCGCCTTGATCGCGACGGGCGTGTCCATTCTGGCGAGCCGCCCGCGGTGCTTGGCGCCGATAAAGGTCTCGCTGCGCCGTGCCGCCATGGCCGCCATGCGCAGGGCCTGCCCGACGGGGTCGGCCACCTTCGGGGTCTTGCCTGGGAGGTTCTTGCCGCCGCTGATTTTGGTTCCCGGCGCGACCCCGAGCCAGGAGCAGAAGTGCTGGGCGGAGGGGAAGGCGGAGAAGTCCGGTCCGATCTCCGAGGCGATCACCAGTGCGGTCCCGGTGCCGATGGCGGGGATCGCGGTGAGATCGACCCCCATCTTCGTGCTCAACGCCTGGGCCAGGGCGGCCTCCTGCCCGCTGTACTTGGTCGCGGCATTCGCGGAGCGGCTCGACGCGGTGCCGGAGGTCGTGCCGGGGGCAGGGTCCGGCGCGCCGCCGTCGGGAGGAGGATCGTCCGGCGGCGTCAGGCGCTCGATCTCGGCCATCACCCGCGCCTCGCAGTCCTCGATTTGCTGGTCGAGGAAGTCGTAGCGCTGCATCGCCTGCTCGAGGGCGAACAGGTGCTCGTCGCGCCATGTGCCCTGAAGGCTCGCGGCAATGGTATCGACGTCCGCCTTGATGTTCCGGTGGCGGAGTGCCCCCAGACGTTGCGGGTCGCGCTCGCCGTCGATGATCGCGCGCAGAATCCTCTGTTCCGTCACACCGGTGATGTCGCTGATCACCGAGTCGAGACGCACGTTCATCTCGGTCAGCGCCTTCTGCATGTGCAGGACGCAGCGGGAGCGGTCCTCAGTCAGCCGCCTCATCTGGCGCGCGTAGGAGCGCAGCGGGCACACCGCGTCGCCCGGACGGAACGCGCCCCGCAACAGGCCGTAGGACATCAGCTGACAGATCCACGGGCAGTCCAGCACGTCGCTCTTGCGCCCGCCGATCTGCTTCGTCATCCGCGGCGGGACGAGGATCACCTCGAAGCCGGCGCGATCCAGCGTCTCGTAGACCGGGATCCAGTAGACCGAGGTCGACTCCATCGCCACCTTGGTCACGCCGCACGACGCCAGCCACGCCGCCATCTCCTCCAGATCGCGGGTGAAGGCGCCGAACCCGCGCACCGGCTCCTCGGTGTGTTCCGGGTTGACCGCCACGAAGTGCCGGTCCTTGCCGATGTCGATACCGGCGCAGTCGGGGTTGACCACCTTCAGGCGCTGGGCCGGTCTCTTCTTGCGTGCCATGCAACATCCTCCCACGCTTCATCGCGACCGCGAGCGGGGAGGAACCATCCTCGAAGTCCCATTCTCTTGAACGAGGTCGCGGGAAGCCCGCGCGACCTACACGTTCGATGACCGCGAAGTGACGATCCACCGGCTGGACAGCTCCCGGTAGAAGCCAGCTGGCGTTCTTCCACCCCGCGCTTGGCCGTCGAGAGGCCCGGGATCGACGCGATCGTCGCCGGATCGCAGCGCGCCGGAATCGATTACCGGACGCGGTTCCGGACATCCGGTCCTTCTTCGGCAATCGGTCGCCCCACCTCGATTTCCGGAATATCCGTGGCGGCGGATCCGGGCACGGCGCCGACGGGCGGACCGTTCTTCCGGTTGCAGCGCGTGCACCGCACCACCCCTCGGCTGGATCCCATTCCAGCGATATCTGCTCCCCACGCAGATATACTGCGTCGGCAACCATGATGTCGCGTAGATGGGCGAGGATGTGAGAATGACCGTTTCCCGTTTTTCCAGCGTGCTGGCGGCCCTTGCGGCCGCGGGCATGTGGGTTGCCCCGGCCGCCGCCCATCCGCCCGAGGAATGCCGGACGACGCTGGAGAGTTTCTCGGCCCACGCCGCGACCTTCGCGGAGAGCAGAAAGATCGCCGGGCCGGTCCTCGAACGGCTGTTCGCCGCCTGGGACGAAGTCGAGGCCGCCGACAGCCACGCCCAGAGGCAGGCCACGATCTACCGCGATTTCGTCGCCGAGTTCCCGCGCCTGAGGGTCCACCTTGCGGCGGAGGTCGAGTCCTCGGCCGAGGCCGTCGTCTGGGCAAGGAAGGCGATCTTCTGCCTCACCCGCGATCGTACGACGGAGTAACCACGTGCCACGTCCGCGATCGGGTGTCGGTTTCGACCGGTATGTAACGGACACCGCCCTCGATGCATTCGACGGTGCCGCCGGAGTACGCGGTCCCGTTCCGCCTTTCCGAGATCCGAATAGTTGTCAACGCTACATGCAGGAACGAACGCTTCCTCACGCCGTGTTTGGCTCGTCCGAGATGCCGGCGGGTGGCCCGTCGTTGGACAGCGCGCGCCCGGACAGCCACCGTCGCCCCGCGCTCCACCACGAGTTCTCCACAGGAGACGTCCCCCCTGACGACCCCGCCGGCTCGCACCGTCAGCACCCCGCTGGCCGTAACCGAGCCTTCCAATGTGCCGGCGATGTCCGCAATCTCGACATCGACGCTCCCCCTGAAGCGGCCGGTTCCCGCGACCTCCAGAACGCGGCAGCCCTCAAGATCTGACTCGACCGTGCCCTCCACGATCAGCTTCTCGCACAGGGCAATCCGGCCGGACAACGCGATCGACCGAGGAACCGTTAGAAGATTCCCTTCGCTGTCCGCGCCCGGCGCAATCCGTCGCACCAAGGCCGGTCCGGCGCGTGGCCCCGACCGGAGGAAGGTCCGCAGTCCGACTGGGCTGGGCCAGCGGCGATGCCGAAACGCCGTTCCGCTCGCCGGCGTCGGCCGGATCGCTCATGCTTCGGTTCTCCCGCCGGAGATCGCCTGCCCACGGTCTTTCGATGTCAATCGGAGAGTAAAGGGTGTCGGCTGAGCCAGCGGGCCTGCGACTTTACCTTCCGCATGTCCGTTTCTCGCTCACGTGCTGTCGAGCCGCTCGCTGCACGTCAGGCAAGCGCGCGTTCCCCAGCGACATATCTCTGCGCCAGACCAGGTTCTCGAAATCTCCGTCGAATTCGTTCACATCGTAGGTACTTTATCCACCGATGCGGCGCCGGTCATCCGGTTTACGCGGGCTGTGCCGGATCGAATGCGCGCACCGTTGGCCTCGCCATGGTATCTATATGCGAGCGTCGCGTCGGAATCCATACTGGCGGCATCCTTTCCCGGAGGCGCGAGGGAAGCATGAACGGGAAAGTCGTTCGGACATCGCTGGCTGCGGCGGTCATTGTCGGTCTGGCTGCGGCTCCCGCCGTTTTGGCCGACGCCACCGGCCCCTATGCGAGCGGCAATCTCGGCCTCGTCTCGACGGGCGACACCGATTCCTCCACCGCCGGCACCATAAGCGGCGGCGCGTTCACCGACGCCCCGTTCACCTCGAAAGAGCGCTTCGAGTACGAGACGGGGTTCGGCGCGAGCGGCGCCCTCGGCTACGATTTCGGCGCGGTTCGCGTGGAAGGCGAGGTGGCCTGGCGGCGCGTCGATATCGAGACGATCGAAGTCAGGGACGCGACCGGCAGCCTGCGGGCGATCCACGACGTGACCGGCGTCATCGAACCAGAGTTGCCGACCAGGACCGCAGTCCTGAGCGGCATGGTCAACGGGTGGCTCGATCTCGATCTCGCCTTGCCTGTCCAGCCTTTCATCGGCGGCGGCGCCGGCGTGGCGCGGGTGTCGGGCGACAACAGTTCCGATACGGTGTTTGCTTGGCAGGTCGGCGCCGGCATCGGCTACCCGCTTGGCCCGACCGTCACGCTCCAGGCGGGCTATCGATACTTCAGGACCGCCGAGGGACAGTTCAAGGGCGACACGACCCAGGACGGGCTGAGGTTCCGCACGTCGGGGAAGACCGACATCGACGCCCACCTGTTCGACATCGGCGTGCGGGTCAGGTTCTGAGAAACGACGGGATGCGGCCGACTCCGGAACGTCGCTCGCTGGATGTCGGCCTCCGACGAATCCGGGACCGGTCCCGGGTGGCAGACGGTGGCGTTGTCGCCCGTCGTCAGGTCGACCGGAACGGGGGGCATTGCCCGGCCGTCACAAACCCATCGGCGCAATGATTCCCTGCCCGACACTTTCCGCGGCCCGTTCGATGTCGCGGTCTCCGAGATAGGTGTTGAGCAGTGTCATGCCGACATCGGCGTGGCCAAGCAGGCGGGAGTCCCGTGTCCCGCCTCTGCAACGAGACCATGCGGAGACATGCTGCGAAGTGCCGCAGAACCTCGGTCGTTCTCCCGGTGCCCGTCGCATTGCCGCCGGCTTTCCGTCAGTCCGGTCCGAGATGGCGCCCACCCCCGAGCGCGACCATCATCCGGACGGTGGAGAACGCGCCGACGATCGTGCCCTGGCGGTCGACCACCGGCACCTCCTCGTTGGGTGCCGTCATCACGATCGGCAGGGCGTCCGCGAGGAGGGTATCCGCGGAACAGACCGGCGGCCCCTCGAGACCGGGCCGGATCGCTTCCATGACGGTCCCGACGCGCAGCACCCGGCCGCGGTCGATCTTGCGGGTGAATTCGGAGATATAGGC
>JAJDVM010000365.1 GCA_022826125.1 Defluviicoccus sp. | reverse complement strand
GCGTGAAACTCAAGCTGCTCGCCAGTACACTGTGTCTTCAAGGCTGCTTCCTCCACGTGTGGCCTAAACGATTGATCGCACAACCGTTATGCCACCGGAAGCAGCCTTTTTCTACCCCCTTGGTGAGTTTTTCGGGCTAGGCGGCCAAACCCTCGCCGGGTCGGGATACGGGATGTGGTCGGTTTACCCAACGACTCCCATGGCGGCAGATTCATGAGCTGTACCAGCTCCCGCCCCACGTCCCGGCGCTGAGCCTTCGCGCCCGCTACAACGGGTGCCCCACGCAGGAATTCGCGAGTCTCCGGCTGGACGGGTCCGGCCGGAGAATCGCGACGCTGCGATGGGGCTTGGTCCCGTCATGGGCCGAAGATGCCAAGAGAGGCGCACGCTTCATCAACGCGAGGGCCGAGACGGTGCATGAGCGGCCCGCCTACCGCGGTGCGTTCCGGCGCCGGCGCTGCCTGGTGCCGGCCGATGCGTGGTTCGAGTGGCGACGAGAAGAGAGCGGGAAGCAGCCGTACTGCATCACCGCGGCGGGCGGAGCACCGCTATCGTTCGCCGCGCTGTGGGAGCGATGGGAGAAGGGCGGCGAGCCGCTGGAGACCTTCAGCATCTTGACCACCGACGCGGCGCCGGCGCTCGCCGCCATCCACCACCGGCAGCCGAGCATTGTCGAGGCCGATGACTTCGAGGAGTGGCTGGACCCGGGCTCGAGGACCGAGCGGCTGCTTGCGCTCGCACGAGCACCGTACGAGGGACCCTTCCCGGGCGCGCGTCCGGGGGCGATGATGGGCAACGTGGTGATGACGCAGGCGCTGCGCAACGCAGGCGTCGCGGCGTCGGGCCATGGGTTCCGATCGAGCTTCAACGGCTGGGCGCGCCAGCACGACGTGAACGAGTTGCTCTCGGAGTTCGCGCTAGCGCACGTGGAGGGCTCGGCGACCGTCGCCGCCTATGCTGCGACGACCTGCTCGAGAAGCGCCGACCGGTCATGCAGGCGTGGGCCGACTGCATCTCGGCGTAGAGGCGGTTTCCGGACCGGATACGGGCCGCCGCACGACTCGTGCGGCGTTCGCCGGCTCCCGACGATGCGCCGACCGGCGAGGCCCGCCTCGCGAGTTCGGACGAGGCGCTCGCTCGCGTTTACTCCAGTAGCCGCCCTGGCGTAGACGCGTTGATGTTGCACGCCCTCATCGGCCGCTGCGCATGCTCGCGCTCGAGCAGAGCCGATCCGTGCAGGACCTCATGACCGAGGCGACCAAACGATCTGTTCCAGAAGCACGGGAAGGCCCGGATCGCCGACTGAGCGCATGCGTACAGTCGCCTGCTTGATCGTTCACCCGCGCAAATCGCGAAGCAGGGCACTCTGGAATCCGAGCGATCCCCGTCTTCGGGCGCAAATCGGCCCGACATACAAATGTCGGTCATCTCATCATGTTTCTACTGATTTCGGTATTCACATCCGAAAATCGTTATGTTATCGTTCACTAAAGACCGATAATAGGATAAATTCAATGAACAATGTTCTGATGACAGGAGACGTGGCGTATCGCGAGGAGCTGACGAGTCACATCGCCGAAGCACAACTGAAGTCAGCTTTCGAGCACAGATATGGCCGCGGGTGGCAACGGAAGCTCGGTGCTGTGCTTGATGTACCCGAGACTACCGTGAACGGATGGTTCAAGTTGGGCAAGTTTCCTCCGTTGGCGAAGCTGGCTTTCGGGATCTTGCTGAGTCGACCTCTACGATCGCCGGGAAATTGGACCCCCGTCAAGAACGGGACCAGATACGCGGTGTGTGAGACCGAAGGACCGATCGGTCGAATCGTGGCGGACAACATCTCTAGTCCTGAAGATGCCACGCTGGTCGCGGCAGCGCCTCGGCTCTTCAAGACTGGCCTCGACGTGTGGGGCGTGCTCAACGATGCAAGACACCTAGACAGCTTCTACGGGGAATGGGCCGACAAGCTGGACGCTGCGCTCGATGCAGCGATCTACGGGAGATCGGGGGGAGATTCGAACGAAGCGGAACACAAGACCTAGACGATGGGACTGTCAAAGACCGTTCCGTCATGCATGCTGCCGCGTGGCTGGTTTGTGCTTCCTCGAGGGCCACCAGAAGAATCTGTATTGGTTCGCGCTGAGTCCTCGAACTGAAAATCCATTTGGAGACGACGACATGACTGATGGTCCTACTCCTTTGCATAGCGCCCTATGGAACGGTCAAACCGACGCTGTCGCCGCTCTCCTTGCGGCCGGCGCCGACCCGAACGCGAAGGACAACAATGGGATGGCCCCCCTGCACATCGCCGCTGGAACTGGTCAGACTGGTTCCCTGACCGCGCTTCTCGACGCCGATGCCGATCGGAGTCCAAAGGACAGTATTGGAGTGACTCCCTTGCACATCGTCGCCCAAAATGGCGACATCGAAACTGTCACTGCTCTCCTTGCGGCCGGCGCCGACCCGAACGCGCGGGAGAACGACGGCACTACTCCTCTATTTTTCGCAGCAGGCAACGGGCACGCTGAGGTTGTCGCTGTCCTGCTTGCGGCCAGTGCCGACCCGAACACGAGGAACAACGACGGCCACACACCCCTGCACTCCGCGGCCGTAAACGGGCACGGCGAGACCGTCATGCATCTTTCGGACGCCGCCGAGCCCAACGCGAAGGACAACACCGGGGCAACCCCCCTGCACGGCGCAGCATGGAAAGGCCACGCGGTTGCGCTCGTCGTTCTCCTTTCGGACGGAGCCGATCCGAACGCAACAGACAACAACGGAGTGACTCCCTTACACCTTGCCCACCACGGGGGCCACACGGAGGCCATTGCTGCACTTCTTGCCGCAGGTGCCGGCGATACACGCGCCTAATCCGCATTCGGGCGCGAGAGCAAGCTCGACGACAAGCTCAAGGCGTGGGTAAGGATGCGCCTTGTGTAATTGATTCCCTTCCTCTCAGTCCGGTTTGCACCGGATGGCTCGCTCCCGTGACGCGGCGTTGGTCACCGGAGCGCCGCTTGCGTCCCGTATCTGGCAGTCGTCAGAGACTCGCACCACTCCCTCGCAATTTCGCCCTTCGAGTCCGATGTACACTTTCCACGCGCCTTGATCATCCTCCGCAGGACCCACCATCCACGCTTCGAGATCGACATAGTGATCCATGACAAATGAGTCAAGTGCGGCTCCTTGCGCTCCCTCGACGCTGCAATCCCCGGATCGGAAAAGCTGCTTCTCGTGGAATTCTTCTTTCAGGCGAGCGCAATTCCCTCCGCCTTCGGCGAAACCGTGTCTGCTGCAAATATCAGCCGGAGGTGGAGTGAATTTGAATGCCGACCTGGATGCAGGCTCGGTATCCGCCGTGGTCGGCATGTCCTTGCAGGTGCCGTGGCAATGGGCAAAGCTGTCGTGCTCCGCCATGCAGAACTCCATGCACGCCTTATAGTCCGCCGAAGCGGAAGGGGCGGTAGCAAGCGAGAGAATTCCCGTGATCAACAGGGAGGCCAACGGAACCACCCATTCGAGAGGCATTTCAGTCGCTCTCCTGAGATGGCGCGGATTCCTGTGTCGTTCTCCGGGCGCAGGAAACGCCAGGCCATGGCTGAACGGCCGGTGTTGGACGCCTACTTCTCGGTCGGTGCCTGCCTGGAGTCCGATTTCGGCTCCGCGGCCTTGAGGTTTGCGAGTCGTGTGGCGGCTTCGCGCTTGCCGATTCGCTGGATGAGCATCCAGGAGTCGACGCTGCGCTGGCGCGGGCGAGCCTTTCCCTGCTCCCAGTTGTAAATCGACAGCGCCGAGACGCCGAGGAGCTTGCCGTAGTTCTCGGCGGACAGCCCAAGGCGCTCGCGATGCGCTTTCAACGCTTCGCCGGAGAATGGACTTCGCTGCGACGGCTTGGCGGACGCGGACGTCGCACCCGCCTGCTTCGCCGTCCGTCGACCTGGCGATGCGCGTCCGCTCGTCTTCTTCGGCGCTGCGGTGGACCCGGGCGGCGGGGTGCCCAACGATGCGAGGCCGTGCTCGATCGCCTGCACCTCGCGCTTCAACGCGGCGATGTCGCGTGCGCATCGCGCCGCCGCCCTGTCCGCCGACACTGTCTGTCGGCGCACTTCCCTTCGCGCGAGCGTGCTGATCTCTTCCTTAAGTGCGGTTGCAAGACTGGCCATGAGATTGATCGACTCCTCAGCCCACATCCATTGAATGCATGTTGCAGGGCGCCGACTCTATAGCGGGTCGATACGCATGCCAAGGGCCGCGTGACTCGGACTCGGGCGCCGCGAGTGAAAAAACGACCGGAAAGCAAGACGGGACCGTGGTCGCACCGATCAACACGAACTGTGGTGCACGCGGCGCTGGCGGCCTCTCAGCCCCGTCAAGAGTTGCACTATGTCCCGGGACACCCCCCGTACGGCGATGAACTGAGTTCGGCCGTCCCGCATGCTGCGTGACAATGAGGAGGCGTACGCCGACCACGAGGCGACAGTCGGGCGCGAAGTCGCCGAACGCGAGGAGCCGTATGCTCGAGTCATCCGCGAACACGATCGCCATCGCGGTTGCGGCACCGACGTGGGCGAGGACTACGATCGGTCGTTGTAGCAGCGGGGGATCAAGGTGACCCTGCCATGAGCCGAGCGATGGTCTGCCCGACGCGTTCCGCCGCCGCCTCGACTTCGCCGTCGCCGACATGCGTGTATCGCAACGTCATGTCCGGGCGCTGGTGGCCCAGCAGACGCGCCACGACCGGGAGCGGAACGTCCTGCATGACGGCGTGCGTGGCGACCGTGTGGCGCAAGTCATGCAGGCGAACATCGGCGATGCCCGCCTCGCGCCTCACCGTGTACCAGAGCGCGAGTCCATCGTTCCGAGGATGAGTTGGATTACTCGCCGACGGGAACACCCAAGAGCTGTCTGCCCGCGCCATCCGCCGCTCGATGATGTCCCGCGCCTGCGCATTCAGGTAGACCCGTCTCGGACCCGTCTTGGTGTCGCCCAGATTGAGACGGTCGCCATCGACCTCCTGCCGGCGCAACCGCACGATTTCGTTCTTGCGACAGCCCGTCAGCAGCAGAAGACGGATGATGTCCGCCTGCTGCCGCGCGGATTCCGAGCGCTCCGCGTGACGGTCGAGCACGCGGTGCAGCCGCTGAATCTCCTCGCGCGAGAGGAACCGGGTGAGCTTCGCGCGGCGATTGCGCCGGATGGTCCGGGCCGGGTTGGCCGCTATGTGTCCGCACGCGGCGGCATGGTTGAGAATCTGGCGCAGGATGTCCAGCACCCGGTTCGCGCCTCCGGGCGCCGTTCGGCTGTAGGCATCGAACCACCGCAC
>JAJDVM010000075.1 GCA_022826125.1 Defluviicoccus sp. | reverse complement strand
CCGCCGCGCCCGCATCCCGATCAAGGGGGTAGGTCGGCACTACACGCGGATCCGGAGACGCAAAGCCCGGAAATCCGCCATTTCTCCGGCCGGAAACCCGTCAAATTAGTTGAAATGCCCGCTCAGTTGCGGAAGTCGGGGTAATGCCCTTCACCTTGTGGCGGAACGCTACGGCGTCCATCCGCGGGACGTGCTGGAGCTCGCACCCCTGCTTTTCTTCGTTGTGGCCGAACGCAGCCTGCTGGACCGCCGGCGACGGGTCGAAGGGATATACGCAGTATTCGATGAGGGGGAAGAAAGGCTGAGGAACGACGCAGGCCACCTCGACCGGATTCTGCCCATTTGCAGAGGCCGCGCGGATGAAATGCTGTCGCAGGAAGAAGAATCCATCGCGAAGGGCGATATTTTCGGACGCCTCGTCCAGTCCGAGGACTGGTACCGCAGAGACGAAGGACCTTTCGTCACCTTCGTTCAGAAGCTCGCGGAGGGTCTGTTGGAGGATCCGATGGAGTTCATCGGGTCGTCCTTCGGCGACATCCCCAACTGGTATGTGGTCGCCGAAGACACACTGCGCGAATGCACCGGCCTGTCAGGCGATGAACAATGGGAAGATGAGATTCTCAGCCACATCCGGAACGGCGATATCGACCTCGCCGAGTGCGTGCGCGCAAAGCGCGACCGGGACGAGGCGGGCTACCGCCAATGGCTCTCCGACGCGGCCATTCGAGCGGAAGAGCGGGCGCGGGAACGCGCCCTGTCGATCAATGACTTATAGACGGACGGAGCCCAACGAATGGAGTGACCGATGACAGACCTCGCCGTCACCCGCCACGCCGAAGCCCGGATGTCGCAGCGTGGCATTCGCGAGAGCGACCTGGACATTCTGCTCGCCCACGGCACTGAGATCGGCCCGGACCGGATCGCGCTGAGAAAACGGGACGCGCAGGAGACGATCCGACGGCTGAAGAAGCGGATCGCCAATATCGAGCGCCTGACAGGCAAGGTGCTTGTCGTCACCGAGGGCAGGTTGGTGACGGCCTATCACGGCTCGAAACGGAACTTGCGATCCCGGAGCCACGGATTTTGAGGCTTCAACCCGTAAAGAGGAGGTGACCATGCCGTTTTCAGATCGAAGCGAGATCGCGGAGTTGTGGCGGCAAGGCGCCCAACTGGCCCGCGGAGACATCTTCGGGTCAGACGATTCGCTGCGGCCGGTTTACGAGGGCCAGAGCGCACTAGAAGATCAAGTCGATATCGCAGGGGTGGGGATGGTCGGCGCCCGTTACCCGTCGGGAGGTCTGGCGATCCTTTCGATCAACCCGGCGGGAGGAAGCCGGACGTCGCGAACCGACTTCCGCAGCGACCGGATGTACGAAAGGTTCAAGGATTTGCGGGACGCAGTCGAGGGCGACTGTGCGGTGGACGCATTCGAGGATTCGAACAAAGCGTTCATCGCGAGCATGCGGCATTGGGGTTCGATGACGGGGTATCTCACCCAGATACAGGGCGCCATGAAGTGGAACCACGAGGACATTGCGTATCTCTACGTGGTCCCGTTTCGAACCAGGGGCGACAAGGGCAGCCGGATGACGCAAAGCAGGAGAGGCCGCGACCATATCGAGCAGGGATATCGGAAGCATCTAAAGGGACAGCTGGACCTGCTGTCGCCCGGACTGATCGTCGCGATGGACAAGCCGTCCTACGATACCGCGGTGAGGTATCGGGACGAGGTCTCTCCGACAATGGACGTCGAATACTTTCCGAGGAAGCGGGACGATCATTCCGGGAGGAAGGAAGCGTTGCGGCGTCTCGGTAAATACGCTTCCTGATTTCCTGTTAAGAGTGGCAGCTGGCCGATCCGGTTGGGACAGAAAGATTTCACCATCCGGCCCGTCACCTTTCCCCATCATATCGACTGAAGCTGCGTGGTGTCCCTCGATACGGCGCTGGCGCGCCTACTCGGGATGAGGGTCCAATTCAGGAACACCCTCACCCTGAGTAGCCGCGAAGCGGCGTATCGAAGGGTTGTCCCCCTCAGACAAGGGGCTCGGTGTTGAACGCCTCGAGATCGGTCTCGAGCGGGGCGAAGGCGTTTCGGAGTTCGCCGTCGATCGCGGCGGCGAGCGCGTCTTCATTCCAGCCGCCGGGTTCGCCGACGATCCGGGCGGCGGGTCTGGGCTGGGAAAACAGGAACACCTCGCGCCCGCGCACGCCGAAGATCTGCCCGGTCACGTCGGACGCCGGCGGCGAGCAGAGGTAGCCGACGAGTTCCGCGACGGGTTCCGCGGGCACCCGGAGCGCGCGGTCCTTGTAGGCCGCCTGTTCGTCATTGGCCGGCTTGATCGACTCGGTCACCCGCGAGTGCGCGAACGGGGCGACGGCGTTGCAGGTCACGCCCGTGCGCGCCATGTCGAGCGCCGCGATCCGCATCAGGCTGGTCAGCCCGCCCTTGGCGCTCGCATAGGACGCCTGGCCGTAATTGCCGATATAGGCGGCCGAGGAGACGATGTTGACGATCCGGCCCCAGTCGTACCGCTCGCCGCCGCCCCTTCCGGCCTTCGCCTGGTCGCGCATCGCGGGCGTCGCCGCGCCGATCAGGTAATAGGCGCCGGAGAGATTGTTGCGGATGACCTCGTCCCAGTCCTCGTTCGAGCCGCGGAAGACGAACGCGTCGCGCAGGATGGCCGCGTTGTTGACCAGAATGTCGATTCCGCCGAACCGCTCGCGCGCGAGCGACACCGCTCCCGCGGCCGCGGCCGGGTCCGCCATGTCATCGACATAGGAGACGGCATTCTCGCTGAGCGTTTCCGCGAACGACCGCGCGACCGAGGGGTCTCCGTCGCGCCCGTCGATCGCGCACCCCATATCGGCGACCACGACCGACGCGCCGCGCTCGACCAGCATCGTCGATATCGCCGCGCCGATCCCGCGCGCGCCGCCGGTCACGATGGCGACCCGTCCGGCGAGCGTGCTCATCGCGCGGCGCCGTTCCAGACCCGCCGGGCGATCCCGACGACGAGTTCGAGCTTGGCCCGCTGGTCGTCGGGGCTCACCGGGTTGCCGATCACCGCGCTGGAAAAGCCGCATTGCGGGCTGACGGCGAGCCGTTCCAGCGGGACGTACCGGCTGGCCTCGGCGATGCGCGCTTCGACCGCCGCCGGGTCTTCGAGCAGCGGCAGCTTGGAACTGACAAGCCCGAGCACGACGCCCTTGTCCTCCGGCATCGCCGCGAGGGGGGAAAAGTCGCCCGCCCTCCCGGTGTCGTATTCGAGGCAGAAATGGTCGACATCGAGCCGCCTGAACAGCTTCTCCGCCACCATGTCGTAGCCGCCGCGCGACAGCCACGTGCCCTTGAGGTTGCCGCGGCAAATGTGGAAACCGACGGTCATCTCCGCCGGACGCCCGGCCACGGCCGCGTTGGTGAGTTCGATATAGGCGTCGACCAACGCCTCGGCGTCCTCGCCCCGGGCGGCGAGCTGCTTTCGAAGGGACTCGTCGCACAGCATCGCGAACGGCACGTCGTCGATCTGGACGTAGCGCGCCCCGCGCCCGGCGAGATCGGCGATGTCCTCCCGATAGGCCCGCGCGAGATCCTCGAACAGCGCTTCGCGGTCCGGATAGACGTCCTCCGGCGGGTCCTCGGCGCCGCCCAGGAAATGCATCGTCGCCGGCGACGGAAGGGTGGACTTGATCGTGCTCTTCGTAACCGTCTTGAGAAAATCGAACTCTTCTCCCGAGTTGGCCTTGATCCGGTTGAGCCTGCCGACCGCGCGCGGGGCGACGAATTCGTGCGCGGTGCCGTCGTCCTCGTAGAAGCGGAACGAGGACGGCGCGAATTCGAGCCCCTCCACCGAGTCGACGAAATGCGAGATATAGGTGGTGCGGCGGAACTCGCCGTCGGTCACGACCTCGAGACCGATCTCCTCCTGCATCGCGACGGCCTCGCGGATGCAGGCGTCCTGGATGGCGCGGAACCCGTCGGCGTCGATCTCGCCCTTGCTCAGGCGGCGGAACCCGTCCCGCAGCGCATCCGGCCGCAGCAGGCTCCCGATATGCTCGGCCCGGAAGGGCGGAGTACCGTCAAGCGGCATCGCGTTCGGCCGCCATCAGCCTTTGCACCAGTTTCCGCGCCTGGATGGTCGGCTGGTCGGCGCCGACGTCGATCGACGGCGCGCCGGGATGGGCATCGATGGAGCGCTGCTGCGCCTCCACCATTTCCACGTCTTCCAGGAACACCTCGCGGATCGACGACATCGTATCCGTGACCTCCGGGTCGTCGATCGCGAAGTCGCGCGACGAGACCCAGAAATGATGGCATGTCGTCTCGGTCTCGGGCGTGATCCCGTGGGTGTTGAACACGTTGAAGGCCTGGCTGCGGTCGCCCTCGAACACGCCGCTGCCGCTGGGCGCGACGCCGGTGTCGAAAGTGATCAGCCCGGCGCGCGGACGGTAGGTCCAGGTTACCCAGACGTCGCCGGTATCCTTGACCGAGGTCGCCCTGGCGAACAGCGGCGGCGGGTCCGAATCGCGCATTCGCCGACCGTTATGCAGCAATTCGCCGTCGCGCTCGACCTTCGGGCTGTGGCGCAGCGAGCCGGCATTTCCGAGGCTGTCCGGATGCACGAAACTCGAATGCGTATTGTCGAGCTGGATGTCTATCAGCGACTGGTAATGGCACTTGACGTGGAACCGGTCGCCGACCGCCGCCCAGCCCGGCGAGTCGTGCCAGTAGATGTCGGGGATCAGGTCGGGATCGGCGCGTTCGGCATCTCCCATCCAGATCCACACCCAGCGGTTTTTCTCGACCGTCGGGTAGCGGCGCACCTCGGCGCCCGGCGGCACGCGGCTCTGGCTCGGCACCGAAACGCATTTCCCGGCGGCGTCGAACTCCAGCCCGTGATAGCCGCACTGAATCCGGTCCTCGACGACCTTTCCCGCCGACAGCGGCGCGTGGCGGTGGCAGCACCGGTCCTCCAGCGCGACGGCGGCGCCGGACCCGGTGCGCCAGAGCACGACCGGCCGGCCGAGGAACGTGCGCGACAGGGGCTCGCGGGCGACCTCATGGTCCCACGCGGCGACATACCAGGCCCGGTTCAAGTACATCGTCGGTCTCGCCGGATTTCGTCCCCGGTCATGGTGCCGGTCGCGCGGCTCCGGGGCAAGCCTTGATTGACCCGGAACGCGCGGGTTAATTTGTTGATTCGACGACAAGAATCGATGGACCGGGGGAGCGATGCCAGTGGGATCGAGCGCCGACGAAGGGCTTGCATACAGACCTGCCGCGGCCGACGCCGGCGATCCGGCCGCGCTGAAGGCGGAGCTCATGGAGCGCGGCGTGCGGTTCCTGCTGCCGAGCTATGCCGACATGCACGGCGCGTCCAAGGCCAAGATGGTGCCGATGTCGCATTTCGACCGGATGATGGGCGGTTCCGAGCTGTTCACCGGGGCGGCGCTCGACGGCGTGCCGCAGGAGGTCAACGAGGAGGAAATCGCGGCCTATCCCGACCCGCGATCCTGCATGATCCTGCCGTGGCAGACGGACATCGCGTGGTTCGCCTCCAACCTGCAATGCCGGGGCGCGCCGTTCGAGGCGTGCAGCCGCAACATCCTCGAGCGGGTGCGGAGCCGCGCCGCGGACATGGGCTACGGCATGTATCTCGGCACCGAGATCGAGTTCTTCGTCTTCCGCGAGCCGGAGGACGACGGTCTCGCCACGGTCAGCGGCAAGCCCCATCTCAGCAAACCGGCCTACGACGTCTCCCGGCTCCTGGACAATTTCCACTGGATCGGCGAGCTGGTGGACGCGATGAACGGGCTGGGCTGGGATGTCTACTCGTTCGACCACGAGGACGCGATCGGCCAGTTCGAGATCGACTTCGACTATGCCGACGCGCTGACGATGGCCGACCGCTTCGTCTTCTTCCGGCGGCTGGCGGACGAGATGGCGCGCCGCCACGGCTACTTCGCGAGCTTCATGCCGAAGCCGATGATGAACTATTCCGGCAGCGGCTCGCACTACAACATGTCGCTTTACGACATTTCGGACGGGCGCAACCTGTTCGGAAATGCCGACGACCCGCGCGGCAACGGCATGTCGGAACTCGGCTACCGCTTCATCGCCGGACTTCTGCGGCATTTGCCGGCGATCGTCGCGGTCGCCGCGCCGAGCGTGAACAGCTACAAGCGGCTGATCGTCCAGGGCAGCATGTCGGGCTACACCTGGGCGCCGGTGTTCCGCTGCTATGGCGGCAACAACCGGACCAATTCGCTCCGCATCCCGCTCGCCGGGGACCGTGTCGAGCTCCGCGCCACGGATCCGATGTGCAACCCCTATCTCGGCGCGGCGATGGTGCTCGCGGCCGGTCTCGAAGGCATCGAGCGGGAGCTCGATCCGGGCGAGCCGCGGATGGGGAACCTGTACGCGAAGAGCCCCGGCGAGCTCGCCGCCGAGGGCATCGAAATGCTGCCCCGGAGCCTCACCGAGGCGCTGGACGCCTTCGAGGCGGACCCGCTCTCGGAGGCGGTGTTCGGACCCGACATGCGCAAGGCCTGGCTCGACTACAAGCGCCAGGAATGGCTCGACTACATGAACCACGTCTCCGACTGGGAGACCGACCGCTACCTCCGGTTCTACTGATCCGCCGCGCCGCATGACGGAACCCGACGGGACGCCGATTCCGGGGCGGGTGCAGGCGCCGGTTTACGCGCTCGCCTTCTGCTACGGCAACATCATGCCGATGGCGGCGGTGGTGGTGCCGCTGTGGGCGCTGGAGCTCACCTCGTCGCCGCTGCTGATCGGCCTGGTCGTCGCCAGCCGGCAGTTCCTCGTCGTGACGCTCTCCATCTACGGCGGCGCGCTGCTGGACCGCGCGGCGCCGCAAAAGGTGATCCTTGCGCTCGCGGCGGTCGCGGCGGCGAGTTTCGCCCTGTTCCCGGCGCTCCCGTTCGTCTGGGCCGCCGTCTTCTTGCAGATGATCTCCGGGTTCGCCGAGACCACCAACTGGATCGGCGCCCAGGCGCTTTTCGGGCGGGTCCTGAAGGGCCGCCCCGTCTATGCCGGCCGCCTGACCGCCGCCGCGCGGACCGGCGGTTTCATCGGCCCCTTTCTGGTCGGGCTGGTATGGCAGTATTCCGGCCCCACCGGCGCCTTCCTGCTGCTCGCGGGGTGGGTGATGGCCGGGGCCGCCGCCGCGCTTTTCCTGCCCAGGGTCGAGGCTCCGGACGAGTCGGACCGGCCGGGGCGGCGCGCGGCCGGCGTCATGCCGAGGCTGTCCGACTACACCAGCGCGTTCCGCATGCTCGCCCTGCCGGCGGTCGCGCTGGTCGTCATGGCGACTCTGATGCGCCAGACCGGAACCGGCATCCAGTCGTCATTTTACGGCGTCTGGCTGAAGGAGATCGGCTTCGAGGCCGGCACGATCGGCTTTCTGATCGGCATTTCGAGCCTTGCCGCGGCATTCGCCGCGCTCGCGGTAGGCAAACTGTCGCGCCGTTTTGCCGACCACTGGCTGCTGATCGCCGCGGTCATCGCCGCCATCGCCGCCATCGCGGTCACCCCGCTGCTCGACACGATGACCCTGCTCGTCGTCGCGATCTGCATTCGCGGCGTGGGGCAGGGCCTCAACCTGTCGCTGATGATGACGATCGCCGCGCGCGCCGTGGGCGCCGACCTCCAGGGCCGCGTGGCGGCGCTCAGGATCACCTTCAACCGGCTCGGCGGCGCGCTGGTGCCGCTGGTCATGGGCGCCGTCGCCGAGTTCGCCGGGCTGGAGAACGCCTTCTACGCGATGGGCGCGGTCGGGATCGTCGCGGTTGCGGCGCTCAGCGCCTGGATCGCGCGTTCGCCCAGCTTCGCGCCCGGGCGCTGAGCCTCGGCCAGGCGATTTCGACCCCGACGGTGGAGCAGATCAGGACAGCCGCCGCGATCTGGAGCGTCGACAGGAACGAGCCCAGGAAGGCGACGGCCAGGGCGGCGGCGATCACCGGCTTGAGGAAGAACAGATAGGCGCCCCGCGTCATGTCGGGCAGCGCCGCGAGCCCGCCGATCCAGACGAACTGGGTGATCGTCGTGTTGAACAGCGCCATGGCGAGGATCGCCGCGACGCTGCCCCGGGGCAGGCCCGCGATCGCCGCCGGGTCGACCCAGCGCCCCCAGAACGCGCCCACCGCGAGCCAGGCGCCGACGCCGCCCAGCGCCATGGTGATCGCGGTGACGCGGAGCGCGCCGTGCTCGACCGCGAGCGGTCGCATCGAGACCACATAGGCGGCGGCGCCCGCGGCGGAGATCGTCACCAGCAGGACGCCGAACAAATTGTGCCGGGCGCCCGCGAGCTCGGCGAGGTAGCCGTCCGTGAGCAGCGCGGCGACGCCGAGCATCGCCAGCACGCCGGTCGCCATCTGGGCCGGCGATACCCGTTCCCGGTCGACGGCGGCGGCGAGAAGGGCGACGAAGATCGGGATGCTCGTGATCAGGGTCGCCACCTGCGGCACGGTGGCGAAATCGAGCGACCAGTGGAACGCGATATAGGGGAAGGTGACGCCGAGAAGGGCGATCCCGAGCAGGCGCCAGCCGTCGCGGCGCAGCGGCGTCAGGAGGTCGCGGCTCGCCGGAAAGCAGAGCGCCAGCAGGACCAGCCCGATCCCGCCCAGCCCGAAGCGCCACACCGCCGCCTCCGGTCCTGGAAGCGCGGTCAGCACGGCGACGAACTCGCTTGAGGCATGGCCGAACACGCCGAGCAGGACGGCGGCGTAGGCGACCGCCGTGGAGCGGTGCCAGTTCAGCATGGCGGGACGCGGTTCGCGGCGGACATGGCGGCGCGATGTTGCGCGGATCGGGGCCGCGCCGCAAACCGCGCCGCGCCGCGGATTGAACCGCCGGTTCTCCTATGCGAGGCTGCGCCGCGCCGGACGACCGGGATGGGGGAAGCGCCATGAAATACTGCCGTTACAACGACAACAGGATCGGCGTCGTCCGCGACGACAAGGTGCACGACGTCACGTCCGTCGTCGACGCGCTGCCGGCGCACCGTTACCCGTTCCCCATCGGCGACGCGCTGGTCGCCAACCTCGATTCGCTGCGGGGCGAGATGGAACGCCTCGCCGACGCGGCGGACGGCGTGCCGGTCTCCTCGGTCGCGTTTCTCAGCCCGGTGGCCAACCCCACCAAGGTCATCGGCGTTCCGGTCAACTACCAGGCCCACGCCGACGAGGCCAAGGCGGATGCCGAGGTGAGCGTCGCCGCGAGGCGCGGCGGAATCGAGGAGCAGGGTTTGTTCCTCAAGGCGAACAGCGCCCTTGTCGGGCCGTCCGAGGGGGTGGCGGTGCGCTTCCCCGACCGCCGCACCGACCACGAGGCCGAGCTCGGGATCGTCATAGGAAAGACCGCCAGCGACGTGACCTACGACGCGGCGCTCGACTATGTCGCGGGCTACGCCATCGCGCTCGACATGGTGGTTCGCGGGACCGAGGACCGGAGCATGCGCAAGTCGGTCGACACCTACGCCGTGCTCGGCCCCTGGCTGACCACGGCGGACGAGATCCCGAACCCGGATTCGATGGCCTTCGAGCTCACCGTCAACGGCGAGACCCGCCAGAAGTCGAACACCGAGCTGATGATCATGGACTGCCGCCGCCAGATCGAATGGGCGTCGAGCTTCTACACCCTGCACCCCGGCGACATCATCATGTCCGGCACCTGCGAGGGCGTCAGCCGCGTCCTCCCCGGCGACACGATGCATCTCGACTTCGCCGGCCTCGGCGAGATGGACGTCCCCATCCGCGCGCATGGGTAGGGGGCGGCGGGCGTCCCTCGAAACCGGCCGCTGTCGCGCCTATTCGGGATGAGGGGATTCCTTTGCTTCTCCCCGCCTCACCCTCACCCTGAGTAGCGGCGAAGCCGCGTATCGAAGGGCGATCCGCCCCGTTCGGTCACGCGGGGACGGCGGCGCGATGCGGCGCCAGCTCCGCCAGGTGGGCGATGAAGCCGGCGGCGTTGTCGTGCAGGATGGCCTGGCGTTCGTCGTCGTCGATGCGGGCGTCGGCCAGCGCCTTGTTGGTCCAGTCGCAGCCGAACCCGGTCCCGTCGGTGCCGTAGACAATCTTCTCCGCCCCGAAAGCCGCGACGCCGGCCTCGATCGCGCGCCGGCCGAACGAGTTGCAGTCGACGAATACGTTGGGCTTGTCGAACCGGGTCGACGGCATCGGCTCGTCCGGCGTGTCGAGGATGCTGCGATGGTCCAGCCGCTCGATCTCGAAGGCGATGTTGCCGCCGAGATTGTGGAGCATGACCGAGGCATCCGGGTAGTCGTCGAGGATGTCGGTGCAGGAGAACGTCATCATGTTGGCCGACAGGCTCGCCTGCATGTCGAGCGTGCCGAGCCTGGCGATCATGTTGTCGGCATCCGCCGGAACCCGGGGCCACTTGTCGCCCGGCCGCGGGCCCCAGTGGACGAAGACCACCGCGCGGTGCCGGTTGGCGGCGTCGAGCAGCGGCCGGTACGCCTCGGCGGCCGCATAGTCGAGGAAGCCGTTCCCCGGGATCTGCATGCCGATCATCCCGGGCAGGCCCATCGCGCGGTCGAACTCGGCGACCGCCGCGTCGAGATCGGCGAGCGGCAGCGAGGCGAAGGCGACGAAGCGGCCCGGATGGGCGGCGCAGATCGCGCCCACGCTGTCGTTGTAGAGCCGGGTCAGCGGCAGCGATTGCTCGACCGGCAGGCGCTCGATCCACTGGAACATGCCGAACAGCGATAACGCGGCGGTGGACACGCCGTGCTCGTCCATGTCGGCCAGCCTCCGGTCCAGATCGTCGAAGGCCTCTTCCATCGCCATGTCGTCGTGGCGGCTGCGCAGCACCTCGGCGCCGCCCCCGGCGGCGACGACATGGGGCGGCTCGGCGCGGTCGCGCAGCGCCTCGATTAGCGCCGGCGGCCGCCAGTGGGAATGCATGTCTATGGTCATGACGGTCTCCCCGTTTCGTATGCCGCGATCAGGCGGCGACGCCCGGCGGCAGCTCTTCCCTCTCGCCGAGCTGCTCGATCCGGTACGTCGCGGTCGTGCAGGCCCAGCGCAGGCGGCACATCTCCTCGGCGACCGCCTCCGCGCGGGCTTCCATCTCCGGCGTATCGAGATACTTGGACGCGAGGTCGAGCTGGCGAGAGGAATGCTCCTCGTCCGCCATCTCGTGCTCGGCGAAGAACACCGCCTCGCGGTCGGTGCGCGCGATGCCGTAATGGGTCTCCAGCGCCGGCAGGACGACCTCGCTGTTGAGCGCGGGCATCTGGCCCTCTTGGGTGAAGGCCATCGCCAGCATCACGCCGACCGGCTCGACGCGCGCGGTGTTGAGATAATAGAGCGCGCGGCCCCACCAGGCGGCCGGCATGTCGACGCTCAGCACCTCGTCCTTCGTCATGCCCGCCGCCGCGCAGAAGGTGTATATCATCTCCATGTGGTCGTGCGCGCCGTGCTCGGTGTGGCCGCCGATCAAACCCTCTTCCTCCGCCATGTTCTCGACCAGCATCTTGCGCACGTCGCCCGGCGCCTTGGCGTAGACCAGCCCGAACGCCTCGAGCCCGTGGCGGACGTATTTCGCATGCTGCGCCATGTAGACGCCGAGCACGCGGAGGTTCAGCTCGCCCGCCGCCAGCGCCCGGAACATCGGGTGGCGCTTGGTGTGCCACTTGTCGCGGATCGCGACGATGCGATCGGTGACGTTCGAGAGTCCCGCCGCGCCCTCGGGTGCCATTTCCGTCCCCCAAATAACCGGATTCCGGCGCCATCGTGGCAGCACTTGGACGGCCATGCAATTGCGCCGTTATGCTGCGGCCGAGCGTTTCCCCAGGGATCGAGAGCGATGGTCGAGACAACGGTCGAGGCGGGCGGGATCGGACAGCCGGTCCTCAGGAAGGAGGATCTGCGTCTGCTGCGCGGGCAGGGCCGCTATACCGACGACATCCGTTTCGAGGGGCAGGCCTGCGCCGCGATGCTGCGCTCGCCGCACGCGCATGCCCGCATCGCCGGGATCGAGACCGCGGCGGCGAAGGCGGTGCCGGGCGCGGTCGACGTGCTGACCGCGGCCGATCTCGCGGCCGACGGGATCGGGACTCTTCACAGCTACGCAAGGATCGCCGGGCTCGTCGATCTGGTGCTCGAAAACGCGGACGGCTCGCCCAGGCGCGCCACGGTGCTGCCGGTAATCGCCGACGGGCGGGTCCGCTTCGTCGGCGACATCGTCGCCGCCGCGATCGCGGAGACGCCGGCCGCCGCCGCCGATATGGCGGAGCGCATCGCCGTCGACTACGAGCCGCTCGACGCCGTGACCGACACCGCCGCGGCGCCCGGGCCGGGTTCGCCGCTCCTCTGGGACGACATCCCCGGCAATACCTGCATCGACGGGTTCTTCGGCGATCCGGAAGAGACCGAAGCGGCGTTCGCCGCCGCCGCGCATATCGTCTCCCTGAGAACCCGGGTGCAGCGGGTGACCGGGGTGATGATGGAGCCGCGCGCGGCGGTCGGCCGCTATGACGCCGAGGCCGGGCGTTTCATCCTCCACTGCGGCGGCGACAACCCGGTCCGGGTCAAGCGCGACATCGCCGCCGTCTTCGGGGTCGAGGAGGACCGGGTGCGGGTGATCGCCGGCGATGTCGGCGGCAATTTCGGCACCCGCAACTGGACCTACCCCGAATACGCGATCACGCTCTGGGCCGCGCGGCGCCTCGGCCGGCCGGTCAAATGGACCGCGACGAGGAGCGAGTCCTTCCTGTCCGATTACCAGGGGCGCGACCTCGATATCGACGCCGCGCTGGCCCTGGATACGGAGGGGAACTTCCTCGCCCTGCGCTGGTCGCTGATCTCCAATGTCGGCGGCTACACGGTGGCCTTCGTTCCGATCACCAAGTCGTCCGAGCTGGCGCCGACGGTCTACGACTTCCCCGCCGCCCATGTCCGCGCGCGGGCGGTGGTCTCGAACACCGCCTCGACCGCTCCCTATCGCAGCGCCGGGCGGCCGGAGGCGATGCTGGCGATGGAGCGCCTCGTCGACCTCGCCGCGCGGGAGCACGGCTTCGATCCGGTCGCGCTGCGCCGGCGCAACCTGATCCCGGCCTCCGCGATGCCCTACCGGACGGCGCTCGGGCTCACCTATGACAGCGGCGACTATCCGCAGGCGATGGAGCGCGCGCTCAGGCTCGCCGACTGGGACGGGTTCCCGGCACGCCGCGCCGAGGCGCGCGCGCGGGGCCGGCTGCGCGGCATCGGGCTCGCCAACTCGATCGAGATCACCTCGGGCTTCCCCGTCGAGCGCGCCGAGATCGCGGTACGCCCCCCGGACGCGGTGGACGTCACGATCGGCACGCTGTCGAGCGGCCAGGGGCACGCGACCGCCTTCGCCCAATGCGTCGCCGACTGGCTGGGAGTCCCCTTCGACGGTGTCCGCCTGATCACCGGCGATACCGATGCGGTTCCGGAAGGCGGCGGATCGCACTCCGCCCGCTCGATGCGGATGGCCGGGATCGTGATGGGCCGCGCCTCCGAGCTGGTGATCGAAAAGGGCAAGCCCATCGCGGCCGACATGCTGGAAGCGGCGGTCGAGGACGTGGGCTTCGAGGCGGGTCGGTTCGCGATCCGCGGCACCGACCGGAGCGTCACGCTGTTCGAAGTCGCCGAGGCCGCGGAAGCACGCGGCGACACGCTGTCCGCGGAACATACGGAGAAGATGAGCGCGCCGGGCTTCCCCTACGGCACCCAGGTTTGCGAGGTGGAGATCGACCCCGAGACCGGCGCCGTCGACGTGGTGCGCTACGCCGCGATCGACGACGTGGGCCGCGCGGTCAATCCGATGATCCTGCACGGCCAGGCGCATGGCGGGATCGTCCAGGGGGCGGGCCAGGCGCTGTTCGAGCACGCCCGCTACGATCCCGACAGCGGACAGATGCTGGCCGGCTCGCTGATGGATTACGCGATCGCGCGGGCCGACGACTTCCCGTTCTTCGATACCGAGATCATGGAGGTTCCCTCGCCCACCAACCCGCTCGGCGTGCGTGGCGGCGGCGAGGGCGGCACCACGCCGGCGCTCGCGGTAACGGTCAACGCGATCTGCGACGCGCTGGCGGAACACGGCGTCCGCCACGTCGAAATGCCTGCGACGCCGGAGCGCATCTGGCGTATGATCCGCCCGACGGGCAGCTGAAGCGGAAACGAGGGCAGCATGGCAACCCAGACGCTATCCGAGCGCGCCGACGCGTACGAAGAGCAGCAGATGAGGGAACTCGGCGACCGGCTGATCGCCAAGTCGCTGCTCTACAATCTCGCCGACGGCGAGCGCAGGCACGGCCATGACGGCCCCAATCACGGGCCGGGCAGCGCGTCCCTGCTGATGGGGGAGGATCCCCGCCTGCCGCCGATGCCCGAGAAACCGACCCTGTTCGATTTCTTCGATCTCCGCTTCTCGCCGGCCCGGGCGCATGTGCTGCAGAGCGCGAACCTCGCCCAGAAGAACGGCCTGCCGGAGAAGATGGCGCTGGCCTGCCTGCTGCACGACATCGCTGTGCTCGGCTTCATCCGCGCCGATCACGGCTATTGGGGCGCGCAGCTCGTCGAGCCCTATGTCGACGAGGAGGTGGCCTGGGCGATCCGCGTTCACCAGGCGCTGCGCTTCTTCCCCGACGAGTCCGTGGGCTACGAGTACCCCGACGCCTACCGCCGGATGTTCGGCGACGACTACCGGCCCGAGCCCTATATCTACGCGGAGTACGAGCGGGCCAGGAAGCACAAGTGGTACATGTCGGCGCGGATGATCGTCGTCAACGACCTCTACGCCTTCGATCCCGACGTGCATGTCGAGCTCGAACAATTCGAGGACGTGATCGGGCGCCACTTCAAGCAGCCGCCCGAGGGGCTCGGCAACGACAACACCCCCTCCTCCCACATGTGGCGGACCCTCAGGCGGCCCTGCAACGCGCTCTGAGGGCGCGCGCGGGCGCCTACCCCGCCGGGACGAAGACCGGGATGAGGCCGTCCTCGTACTCGCGGTAGTCGAGCTCGACCGCCATGCCGGAGCGGACCGACCCGACCGGGCAGTCGACGACGTTGCCCATCATGCGGACGCCTTCTTCCAGCTCGACCAGGGCGACGACATAGGGCACGCGGGTCTTCCAGCCCTCGTTGGCGCCGTGGGCGAAGCGGACGACGGTGTAGCTCCAAACCGTGCCCCTGCCGCCGACCGGACGCCAGTCGAGGTCGTTCGACCAGCATTCCGGGCAGACCGGGCGGGGGTAGAAGTGGACGCGCCCGCACGACTTGCAATACGGCAGCTCCATTGCCCGCCGGTCGACGGACCGCCAGAACGGGCTGGCGCGGTCGATGCTCACGCGAGCCCCTTGCCGAGCAGCATCGCGCCGCAGATCGAGAAGATGTTGCCGTTGCCCGAGACCGCCGCGACCTCGGCGTTCTTCACCTGGCGCGGCCCGGCGTCGCCGCGCAGCTGACGCACCGCCTCCAGCACATGCAGCATGCCTCCGACATGGCCCTGCGAGAGCAGGCCGCCATGCGGGTTGACCGGGAGCGCGCCGTCGAAGCCGAGCCCGCCTTCGGAGGCGAACCGGCCGCACTCCCCGGCGCCGCAGAAACCGAGCGCCTCCACGGTGATCGAGATCGACGCGGTGAAGCCGTCATGCACCGTCAGCAGGTCGACGTCTTCCGGTGTCAGCCCGGCCTCGGCGAAGGCGCGGCGCCCGGCCTCGGCCATGCCGAGCTCGGGGATGTCGGGGGTCAGGCTGACGATCTTGTGGGTCGCCTGCGATCCGGCGCCGAGATAGGAGACCGGCGTCGCGTCGAGCTCCCGCGCGACGCGGCGCGAGACGATCACGAAGGCGCCCGCGCCGTCCACCACCGGCGAGCAGTCGAGCCGGCGGAAAGGCTCGGCGATCCACGGCGAGGCGTGGTAGTCCTCGAGCGTAATCGGCTTCCGGTAGGCCGCGTTCTCGTTGAGCGTCGCGTGGCGCCGCGCGGTCAGCGCGATCGGCGCGAACGCCTCCTCCGGCTCCAGCCCGTAGAGGTCGAGATAGCGCCGCGCGAGAAGCGCGTAGGAGACGACGATGGAGGACCCGTAGATCTCCTCGAACTCTTCCGCGCCGGTCGTCATCTGCGCGACATAGCCGTGTGTGCCGGGCGCGCGGTGGGTCGCGGCGTTGTCGCCGTAGACGCAGACCGCGATCTCCAGCCTGCCGGCGTCGATCGCCGCCATCGCGTTCTGGATCATCGTGATGAAGGCGACGGTGCCCCCGACGTCGACGATTTCCGCGAGCCTGGGCGCGAGGCCGAGATACTCGATCACGCTGAGCCCGTGGAGCTGCGTGGGCTGGATGTAGGAGCCGAGCGCGTAGACGCCGTCGACCTGAGATTTGTCGATCCGCGCATCGGCGAGCGCCTTGCGCACCGCTTCGCATTGCAGGTCGAGCGCGTTGCGGCCCGGGTGCTTGCCGACCTTCGTCTCGCCGATGCCGACGATGACCGCGCCTTCCCTCATCGCCGAACTATAGCCACGCCCGGCCGACCGCTATAGTGCGCCGACCCATGCGAACCGGTGCGGCGAGGAGCGGATGTACATAAACGGCGATTGGGAACCGGAGCCCGCCGACGCGAGCTTCGAGGTGCTCAACCCGGCCGACGGGTCGGTGATCGCGAACGTTCCCGACGGCGGGGCGGAGCGCGCGCGGGCGGCGATCGACGCGGCGGCGAACGCCTTCCCGGCCTGGCGCGCGACGACGGCTTACGACCGCGCGGCGATCCTGATGAAGGCGCACGCGCTGATGCTGGAGCGGCGCGAGGAGATCGCCCGGGTGATGACGGAGGAGCAGGGGAAGCCGCTCCGCGCGGCCAACACGGAAGTCCGTTACGCCGCCGATTTCCTCGTCTGGTTCGCCGAGGAGGCGAAGCGTGTCTACGGCGAGACGATCCCGTCGGCGCGGCCCGACCAGCGGTTCATGGTGCTGCACCAGCCGGTCGGCGTGGTCGCCGCGATCACGCCCTGGAACTACCCGATCTCGATGATCACGCGGAAGCTGGGGCCCGCGCTCGCAGCCGGCTGCACGGTGGTCCTGAAACCTGCCGAGGCGACGCCGCTGACGGCGATCGAGACCTTCCGGGTGTTCGAGGACGCGGGCTTCCCCAAGGGCGTGGTCAACCTGGTGACCGCCGAGGATCCGGCGCCGGTCGGGGAGGAATTCGTCACCAACCCGAAGGTCCGCAAGCTCACCTTCACCGGGTCCACCGCCGTCGGCAAGATGCTCGCCGGGCGCGCGGCGGGGAACATGAAGCGCGTCTCCTGCGAGCTCGGCGGCCACGCCCCGTTCATCGTGCTGGGCGACGCGGACCCGGTGCACGCGGCGAAGGGGCTGCAACTCGTCAAGTTCCTCAACACCGGCCAGGCCTGCATCAGCCCCAACCGCGTCTACGTGCATCGCGACTCGGCGGATGCGTTCCTCGAAACCCTGACCGGCCGGGTGGCGAAGATGAAGGCGGGCAGCGGATTCGAGGACGGCGTGACCGTCGGCCCCCTGGTCGACGAGACCGCCGTCGCCAAGGTCGAGGCCCAGGTGGAGGACGCGGTCGCCAAGGGCGCCCGCGTCCTTTGCGGCGGCGGGCGGTTGACCGGGAACGGGCTCGACAAGGGCCATTTCTACGCGCCGACCGTGCTCGACGGGGTGACGCCCGACATGCGCATCTACCGCGAGGAGACGTTCGGTCCGGTCGCCGCCGTGGTCCGCTTCGACGACGGGGACGACATCCTGGCGATGGCCAACGACACCCATTACGGGCTGGCCGCCTACATCTACAGCCAGAACCTCGCCCGCACGATGCGGCTGCTCGAAGGGCTCGATTTCGGCATCGTCGGCATCAACGACATCAACCCCGCCTCGGCGGCGGCGCCGTTCGGCGGGATGAAGGATTCCGGGCTGGGCCGCGAGGGAAGCCGGGAAGGGATCGCCGAATACCTCGAAACAAAGGTCGCCGGCTTCAGCATCTGAGGGGGATGCGATGCGCCCGGATTGGGAAATAGCGGTCATCGGCGCGGGGCTCGGCGGGCTGGTCGCCGCGGCGCTCCTCGAACGGCGCGGGTACCGCGTCCGGGTCTACGAGCAGGCGCCCGCGTTCGAGCGGCTGGGCGCCGGCATCAATCTCAGCCCCAACACGATGAAGGTGCTGCGCGCGGCCGGCGTCGAAGAGCAGCTCCTCCAGATCGGGCTCAGGCCGGAATACTGGATCAGCCGCAAATTCGACACCGGCGAGACCATGTTCCGCTACGACATGCGCGATGCCTGCGAGGCCGCGTTCGGCGCCTGCTACATGGTCATCCACCGCGGCGACTTCCACGAGATCCTGACCGGCAACGTCGCCCCCGGAACCATCGAATTCGGCAGGAGGTTGATCGGCCTGGAGCAGAGGGGCGCCGGGGTCTCGCTCGAATTCGAGGACGGCGGCCGGGCCGAGGCCGATATCGTGATCGGCGCCGACGGGATCGACTCGATGGTGCGCGAGGCGCTGCTCGGGCCCGAGCTGCCGGTCTACTCGGGCTATGTCGGGCATCGCTGCATCATCCCCGCGGAGAAGCTCGGCGACCTCGCCCCCGCCGATGTCAGCAAGTGGTGGTCCGACGATGCCCACCGGGACACCCATATGGTGGTCTACTATCTCGACCGGAACCACGACGAGATTTATTTCGTCACCGGCGTGCCGGAGCCGGAGTGGGATTACGGCTTCTCCCACGTCGATGCCGATTACGACGAGCTGCGCGCCGCCTTCGCCGACTTCCACCCCGAGATTCACACCCTGATCGACATCTCCAGCGGCGCGACCAAATGGCCGCTGTTCGACCGGGAGCCGCTGCCGGTCTGGAGCGACGGGCGGCTGGTGCTGATCGGCGATGCCTGCCACCCGATGAAGCCGCATATGGGCCAGGGCGCGGCGATGGCGATCGAGGACGCGGCGATCCTGGTGCGGTCCCTGGAGCATTGCGGCGAGGACCATGCCGCCGCCTTCGCGCTCTACGAAGAGAGCCGCAAAGGGCGCTGCGAGGCGGTGCAGCAGGGCTCGCGCGACAACAGGTGGCTCAGGAACCCGATGGACCCGGGCTGGGTGTTCTCCTACGACGCGATGACGGTTCCGTTGGGCGGGTGAGAGAGCTGGAGGCCGCCAGGCGTCAGACGACCTTCACATCGGGGGCCATTGTTGGGCCGCGTGCAGC
Organism: Defluviicoccus sp.; assembly: GCA_022826125.1. Taxonomy (GTDB): domain Bacteria; phylum Pseudomonadota; class Alphaproteobacteria; order MPNO01; family MPNO01; genus MPNO01. Next base: position 3,583 of record JAJDVM010000075.1, on the reverse strand, counting down.
ACTCGAAGGATAGTGACGGTATCAGCGTCCTCGGCGTAGACAACGATGTAGTTGGAACGCACGACCATTTCGCGGGTGCCTTCCACGCGACCGACTCGGTAGAGCCGTGGCTGCTCCCGCAATCGCGATACCTTGGCCTCGATCTCGTCCTTCAGAGCTTGGGCGGCATCGGGATTATCGTCGGAAATGTAGTCGACGATCGCCAGTAGATCGGCGACGGCCGTGGCTTTCCATTCAAGACGGAGCACGGCGCTTTCGGTCGATCAGCGCCTGCGTGTCGCGCATCGCCTGTTCGTGCGGAACGGCGGGATGCCGATCGTCCAGAGCTTCGCGCACTTTGGTACGAAACCATACGTCATGGGCTTCGGGGTCGACGGTCAGGCCGGTCGGCAATTTTCCGTCCGCGGCGACGCGGGTCAGGAGGATGTGCACGGCATCGGAGAGCGTCAGGCCCGCTTCGGCCAGCGTGTCCGCGGCCTTGGCCTTGAGTTCGTCGTCTACACGGACATGGAGCACGGAGGTCTGTGCTGGCATGGGACACGCTCCCGGTTGGCGACGATATGTACTTCGAACGAGATACGTCAAGGACGGCGACGGTCTCCCGACTTGCGAACTGCTTACTGCCCCAACCGATCCAATCCGCCGCCGTCGCGTGAAACGATGGACAAGCGTTGCCGACCCCTACCCGTAAAGCCCCCAGAACTCCTTGTCGTAGCCCGGCGCGCGGGGTTCGGGCCATTCGCCGTAATAGGCGATGATGCGGTCCTTCGGTTTGCGCTTGCGCCAGTCTGCGACGAAGCGGTCGAAGGGCTTCGCCTTCCGCAGCCGCTCGCGCCGGAGGGAGGCGCGCTTCTTTTCCGTCGCCGCGCGGTCGATGCGCCCGGTCGCCGCGTCGATGACCGCGCCGTAGACACCTTCCGCCACGTGGGGGTCGATCATCCTGTCGTCGAGGTCCTTCTGGATGTCGTCCGGGTCGCGCTCCAGAACGTCGCCGTACCCGCCGCCGCCGCCCATGGTGAAGATCATCAGGTCGCCTTCCTCGAACTTCTCGGTGGGCTGGCCCGAGGACTCGAGGCGGTACGATCCTTCCACGCTCTGCTTCGCCACCAGATCGGCCATTTCGAGATCGACGTCCTCGCCCGCCGCCGCCTTGTCGAGCAGGTCGGAGCCCTCGATGACGATGCGCGGGTTGGGCGGGCCCATATAGCCGCCCATGATGCCGGGATTGTGGCTGATCTTGTCGGCGCTGCCCCACGAGTTGAGGAAGCAGCCCGGGTCGCCGCAGGCGGTCGAGATCTCGACCAGCGAGGCGCCGCCCCGGTATTTGCCGTAGCCGTGGTTGTTGCGGTCGATCGCGCGGCTCAGCACGAAATGCGGCAGGCGCGAATCCATGTCCTCTGTCTCGCCGGCGTCGGTGAACGGCCCCCAGAAGAAGCCGATGGCGCTCTCTCCGTCGCCGTCGAAGCGCCCGCCCTGCCCGGCCGCGTTGCAGGTGCCGGTGATGTTCGCCGAGTTGTAGCCGCGCCGGTTCTCGCCGGCGAAGGTGAACACGTTCTGATTCCGCGAATGCGGCGCCTGGACGGCGACCCGGTAGGGGCTCGCGAACAGCGCCTTCGAGCCCAGCACGTGGCATCCGTTGGTGACGCAGGCGGCGATCGAGGTCCCCATGCCGTGCGCGATCTCGTCGGTCGCGTTGGCGATCGAAGGCCCTTCGACCAGATAGCGGCAGGTTTCCAGCAGCCCCGCGTTGGGCGGGATGCCGCGGAAGAAATAGGAGAACAGATAGACCGCCGTCGCCGCGCGGACGAGATGCCAGGTTCCGTGCATCGGCCCGAGCCGGTTCTACGGCGACACCCCCTGGACCAGCAGGGTGAGCGAATCGTCCTCCTTGAACAGCGTCACCGGGATCCGCGTGAGCCCCAGACTTCCGCCGATGTCGTCGTCGTTGAACATCACCGCGCGGAACACGCCGTCGTTGAGCTGGCGCAGCCGGCTGCGCGCGGCCTGCTCGGCCCGCGTCAGGATCGTCCGCATGCCGCCCACGACGTGCTCGATCCCGCGCCGCTCGATCTCGCGGACGATGCGGCGGTGCATCTGGAACAGGGTGGCGACCCGCGAGCGCAGATCCGCGGAGAAGACGAACGGGTTGCGGACCTCGCCCGCCAGCATGTCGAGCATGTCCTGGTTGAGGCGGAAATTGTCGCCGATCCGCATCATCGGGACGTGGAAGCCCTCCTCGTAGCGGGTGCGCGCCTTGGCGTTGAACCCGCCCGGCGTCGGCGATCCCGAATCGCCCTGGTGCCCGCCGCAGGTTACCCAGGCGACGTGAACGCCCTCGAAGAACACCGGCATGGCGGTGAACATGTCGAACGGGTGGACGCCGCCGCCGAGCTCGTCGTTGAAGAAGTAGATGTCACCGTCCGAGAGCCCGACCGTCGGGTCCGGCTCGTAGTATTTCTTGGCGTATTTGAGCTGCGCGTTGTTGAGCATCGTGTGGAAGTAGATGCCGGTCGCAACCACCGCCGGGTCGCCGGAGGCGGTGAAGATCCCGCAATTCATGTCGCCGGTCATGATCGCTTCGGAGATCGAGAGCGACATGTAGACGTCGCGCGCCTCCTCGGCGATGGCGGTGAGCTTGTGGAACAGGAGCTCGACGTCGATCTCGGCGACCGCGTCCATGCCGCGCCGCTCGAGCTCGGTGACCGGCTCGAGCCCGTGGCTGATCAGTTCCGGATCGACGCCCGGCCGCCGCCCGTAGGCGTCGTGCTCGTAGATCAGCCCTTCGCTCAACGCGGCGTAGCGGTCGAACAGCTTGCCCATCGCCCCTCCCGGTCGCGGGCGCAGGCTAGAGCAACCCGGGTCCGGACGGAACCGTTGCCGCGCTGGACCCCGCTTTCATGCGCCTGTAACGAAGCGGTCACGACGCTGCAACGGTCCCCGGCAATTCTTCCGCCGCACCGCAGCAGGAGAAGCAGGAATGCCCCGAACCCCGACCGACACCCTTGCGCCGGAGGCGCCCGGCATCAGCCCCGATTTTCCGGAGACGGAGACGGATTTCGAGCGTCTGGCGGAACGCGCGTTGTCGCGGCGCTCCTTCGTCGCCGGGAGCGTGACTTTCGGCGCGGCCGCGTTCGTCGCGGTGGCGGGCGGGCTGAAACCGCTGGCCGCGCTCGCCAACGACGACCGCTTCGGGTTCGAGCCGGTCGCCGCCAACGCGCTGGATACCGTCACGGTGCCGAGAGGCTACCGCTGGCATGTCGTTGCCCGGTGGGGCGATCCGATGTGGTCCGACGCGGCCGGGTTCGATCCGAAGACGCGGGGGACCGGCGCGAGCCAGGAACGCGCCTTCGGCGACAACAATGACGGGATGTCGCTGTTCGCCGACGGTGGCCGGAACGTCCTTGCGGTCAACAACGAATATGTGAACCGCAACATCATCTACCCGAGCGGCAAGCCGCAAAGCGCCGACGACGTGCGCAAGGGGAAGGCGGGGCACGGGGTCTCGGTGGTCGAGATCGCCGAGCGCGACGGAACCTGGTCGATCGTCGGGGACTCGCCTTACAACCGGCGGATCACCGCCGAT
>JAJDVM010000029.1 GCA_022826125.1 Defluviicoccus sp. | reverse complement strand
CCCAAGCACATCGCAAAACTTCTCCATCCTGCGCTCCTGTAGCCACCTCGTCCGGTTCATCAAGGCACCCCCATCTCCGAGACACCTAACCGGACAACTCATGTGCTACCTAAACCGGACAGATCATCTGCTAACGACACGCGGCGGCGAACGGGTTGCGGGGCTTGGGTTGGGCGCTATCCTGACGCCCCGCGTGACGGCGAGAGACCCCGATGTTTCCCGAACACGACCTGATTCTTCACGGCGGAAAGATCGTCACGCTGGACAACCGATCACGGCTGGCGAGCGCCGTTGCGGCTTCGGCGGGACGCATTTCGGCGGTAGGCGCCGACGAGGAGGTGCTGGCCGGCCGCGGCCGCGACACGCGGATGATCGATCTCGGCGGGTGCACGGTCTGTCCGGGCTTTATCGACACCCACGCCCACATGGACCGCGAGGGGCTGAAGGCGCGCGGCGGCTACTCGCTGGCCGGCCGGCACTCGGTGGCCGCGATCGTGGACGCGGTCGCGAGCGCCTGCGCCCGGACTCCCAAGGGCGAGTGGGCGGTGTTCATGCCCATGGGCACGCCCAAGCTCAGCTATATCAGCCGGCCCGACCAGCTCGAGGAGGGCCGGTTTCCCACCCGCCACGACCTCGATGCGGTCTCGCCCGACAACCCGGTCTATATCCGCGTCCCCTGGGGCTGGTGGGTGCACCGCCCGTTCGTCGCCGTCGCCAACTCCGCGGCACTCAGGCTTTGCGGCATCGACCGAGATACGCCCGCGCCCTACAACGTCGAAATCCTCACCGACGACGACGGCGAGCCGAACGGCGTCTTCCTCGACCGCTCCTACGCTTCGGTGATCGAGTACACCCTGATGCGCAAGGCGCCCAGGATCGTCTTCGAGGATCGGGTGGCGGGCTGCCGGCTGGGCGCCGCCGCCTATGCCGCCGCTGGAACGACCAGTATCTACGAGGGTCACGGTCTGACGCCCGCGATCCTGGAGGCCTACCGACGGGTGCGCGAGGACGGCGACCTCGTCGTGCGGGCCCACCTGCCGCTCAGCGTGCCCGGCGCCTCGGTCGACGACCGCAGGATGACCGGAATTCTCGACGAATGGGCGACCCGCCTTTCGGGACGCGGCAGCGGCGACGAAATGCTCCGCTTCGAAGGCGTGTGCGTCGACGTCGCCAACGAACAGGCCGCAGCCATCATCGGCGGGGACTACCCCTACGAGGCCTGGGCCGGACACTTCTACCACTCGCTGTCGCACGAACGGTTCGTCGAGATCGGCGTCCATGCCGCCCGGCTCGGCATCAGGCTGAGCTGCCTGATCTGCTACGACCTCGAACGCGTGCTCCGGGCCTACGAGGCGATCGACGCGCAGGTTTCCATCCGCGACCGGCGCTGGGTGATGATCCACGTGATCGAGGCGACCGCCGACCAGATCCGGCGCATGAAGGAGCTCGGCGTGATCGCGACCGTGACGCCCAATTTCATGTACATGGCCTCGGACCGCTTCAACCTGCACGAGATCGGCGAGCGCGCCATGCCGATCCGCGCCCTGATCGACGCCGGCGTTCCGGTCGCGCTGTCGTCCGACAACGTGCCTTATTCCATGCTGTGGACCATGTGGGAGGCGCAGGCCCGCTACGATGCGGATTCCGGCCGTACGCTCGGCGAGAGCGACCTCACCCGTGAGGAGGCATTGCGCATGATCTGCCAGACCGGGGCGATGGTGACCTGGGAAGAAGACGTCAAGGGCACGCTGGAGCCAGGCAGGATGGCCGACATGGTCGTGCTGGACGGCGACCCGCTGAGCTGTGCCGAAGACGCGCTCAGGGACATTAGCGTCGAACGCACCTTTCTCGGCGGCCGCGAGGTGTTCGGTCCCGGCATGGCCGACCCCGGCCCGGTCGACGGCATGGACCCTGGCTGAGCCGGATCGCTCACTCGGTATTCCACCAGGGCAAGGTCGAGTACGGTCGGAGGTCGATCTCATGTGTCCAGGCGGAGCGGTGCTGCCGGGACAAGTGATAGTAAGTTTCGGCTATTTCCCGCGGCAGCAGCAGGCCGTCATGCTCCATGCCGCGGGTTTCGCGAAGTTCGCGGAAGGCTTCGGGACCGAGCATTTTCCCCAGCGTGTCGGGTGCGTCGACCGGTCCGTCGATCAGGACGTGCGCGACGTGAATGCCCATGGGCCCGAACTCGGCGTTGAGCGACTGACAGAGCATGCGCCGGCCGCCCATCGCGGCCGCATGGCTGTGCTGGCCCCGGTTGCCGCGGAAGGCGGCCGTGGCGGAGGTCGCGAGAATCGTACCGGAGCCTCGCGCCGCCATTAGCGGGCAAACGGCGCGCGCGGTCCGGAACAGGCCGAACGTGGCCAGCCGCCAGCCCATCTCGAAGGCCTTGTCGCTGGTCTGATCGAGGGAACGATCGCCGATCTGGGCGCCCAGATTGTAGACCACGACCTCGATCGGACCGATGTCCGCCTCGACGGCGGCGATCCGTTCCTCGATGCTCCCCGCCTGCACGGCGTTCAGCAGGAAGCCGGAGGCGCTCCCGCCCTCGCTCGCGATCGCTTCGACCGATCGGGCAAGCCCCTCGGCGTCGGTGCGGCGGCAAAGGACGGAATGGTAGCCGGCCCGGGCGAACCGCGAGCCGACATGGCCGCCGATCCCGGCACCGGCGCCGATAACGAGACAAACGGGCTTGGTTGGCATTTCCGAACCTCCAGCCGTTGAACCGGGTCGATATCCGTCGCCGGGAAGCCCGGTCAGGTTTCGCTGCCGAAGCGAACTTCCACGCGGCCCAGCGGGCCGAAATCGGCGGTGACGGTGTCGCCCGGCCGGCAACGGACGATATCGGTCGCGCTGCCGGTGGTGACGATATGGCCCGCTTCGAGGGTCGCATCGCGGGCGCTCAGATGGTTGACGAGCCAGACCAGCACGTTCCACGGGTCGCCGAGGACGTTGCGGCCCGCGCCCTCGCTCGCCAGGGCGCCGTTGACACGCACGATGACGGGCTGGGCGGCAAGATCGCGGGCGTGCCCGTCCCGCGCCGCCGGGCCCAGGCAGAGCAGGCCGGCGATCGCGTTGTCGGCGATCAGGTCCTCCGCGGTCATCGATAGCCAGTCGGTGTAGCGGGAGTCCGGCACCTCGATCGCGGGATGGACGCTGGCGACCGCGTCGCGCACCTCCTCGCGGCCGTAGGGCGCGGCCCGCGGGGCGAGCGCGCGGCCCATGACGAAATCGAACTCCGGCTCGACGGTATGGAAATTGACTCGGCCCGGCGGCACGTGGAGCGGACTCTCGCCCACGAATTCGGAGAACAGGCGGCCGGAGAAGGGCGCGTCCACGCCGAAGCGCGCCTGCACCCGGGCGTTGGTGGCGCCTATCTTGTAGCCGGCGACGGCCAGCCCGGCATGCGCCGCGAGCCCGTCCTGCACCGCGTAGGCCTCTTCGATCGTCCCTGGCCGGCAGCCGGCCGGCAGCGCGTGGATCTGCTCACCGTCCCGCCAGGCTTCCCACAGCAACGCGCCGCCGCGCATCGCTTCTTGCCGGTTCATGCCGATTTTCCCCTGCTCTATCGCATCGTCCGGCCCGTGCCGCCGGCCGCCGGGAAATCCCGAACGCCGCCGCGGGAATCGACGGCAACGTCTCTCGAAACTATGCGTCGGCCGGCACCCAGACGGGCAGAGGCGTGCCGCCGCAATAGTGGTTGTCCGCCGGGGTCTCGCGGAAAAGGACATAGATGTCGGCAGCGTCGACACCCATCGCATCCTTCAGGATTTCCGCGATGGCGTCGACCAGCGCCTTCTTGCGCTCCGGTTCGCGGCCCGGCCGAAGGTCGATCTCCACCAGGGGCACGCCATCACCGATCTCACCCACCACCTCGCGAACCGCGACATAGTCGTACTTCGTCTCTTTCGGCGCGAGGGTCCTGAGCACCGCCGCCTTCACCGCGGTGCGGATGGATTCCTGGGTCTGGACAGGCGTTCCGGAGGGAATTTCGACTCGAATAACCGGCATGGGCGGGGTCTCCTGTTACGGTGGTCGAAATGTCTTCCAGCGGATTTCCGACGATGACGGCAGCGCACCGGAACACGGTCTTCATGCCGAAACCCTTATCATTCGGTGCCGGTACGGGAAAGACGCGGGCCTGCCCTCCGCCTTCGGCGGGATGCTGGAACGCGGGGTGAGGCCCGCGTAAGCTCGCTACCGCGAACCGAACGGCAACGCGATCGAGGTATTTCATGGCCGTCCCGGCAGCGGAGTACGAGAGCCGGACGACACGGGCGCGCGCGCTCATGAGGGAGCGGAGCATCGACGGTCTCGTGGTAACCGATCCGACGACCTTCTTCTATTTCAGCGGCCAGCGGGCGCCCGTGCGGATGAAGCAGCGGCCCAACGCGTTCGTTCTTCCGCTTGAGGGAGAGGCCGCCATCGTCAGCTGGTCGGGTCCCGGCATGTTCGCGCGGCTTCACGGCCGTCCCTATCCGTCCTGGGTCGAGGACCGGCGCATCTATCCCGAGGTCCCGTTCGACACCGGCGAGAGCGTCGACTGGGGCATTCGGACGGTTCTCGAGGACCGGGGTCTGTCGAATGCCACCGTCGCGATCGAGCTCGGGCGCGATACCTTGCTGGGCATTCCCTACGGGGATTTCGTCCGGTTGCGAGCCGATCTGCCCAATGTCCGGTTCGTCGAATCGGGACCCGTCATCTGGGGATGCCGGACGATCAAGTCGGAATGGGAGATCGAGGCGCAACGCCAGGCCTGCGCCATCGGCGGGCGGGCGTGGGGGCGCTGCCTGGAAGAGCTCCATGTCGGCATTACCTCCGCCGAGATCCAGAAGCGCATCGTCACCTACTACATGGAGGAGGGGGCCGACCTCGGTTCCGGTCCGCCGATCGCGCTGGGAGCGACCGGGCCGGGAGGCGCGTTCCAAGCCGGCGACGTGCTCTATCTCGACGGGGGGTGCGGTTTCGAGGGCTACCAGATGGATTTCACGCGCCGGGCGGTGTTCGGCGCGCCGAACGACCGCCAGCGCCGCGAGCACGACGGGATGTGGGAAATCCTGTTCAAGGTCATGGATCGCATGGTCCCCGGAACCTCCATGGCGGAGATCTTCGAATACTCCCAGTCGCTGCTGGCGAAGACCGGGTTCGTCAACTATTCGGACCACCCGGCCAAACGGATCGGCCACGGCATCGGGCTGGAAACCGAACCGCCCTCGATCAACCGGTTCGACCCGACCGTGCTGCAAGCCGGCATGACGCTGACGCCGGAGCCCAAGATCGAGAGCCCGGACGGTCTGGTGAACCCGGAAGAGCACGTGGCGATACGCGAACACGGCTGCGAAATCCTCTCCACCCACCCCGGCTGGGAACTGTTCGTCGTGGAATGACCGGCATGACGTCGCGGCCTCCCGAACTTCTCCTTCTCGACCGCGCCGATATCGAGGCCGTGGCGCCCTCGCTTCCCGAAATCGTCGAGGTCGTGGAGGAGACCTATCGCAGGGACGGAAGGGGCGAGGTCGAGGTGCCGGTGAAGGTCGGCGTGCATCCCGGCCGCGCGTACAGCTTCCTGCACGCGATGCCCGCCTGGGTCGCCGGCGAGCGGGCGCTCGGGATGAAGTGGATTTCCTACTACCCGGGCAATACCGCGCGCGGATTTCCCGATTCCTCTGGCCTGATCGTGCTCAACGATCCCGATCACGGGCATCCGGTGGCGATCATGGAGGGCATGTGGATCACCCTGGTCCGGACGGCGGCCTGCGGCGCCGTCGCCGCCAGGCACTGCGCGCGCCCGGAGCCGGTTCGTCTGGGGCTGGTCGGATGCGGCGGTCTGGGGAAATGGTCTCTCCGGGTGCTGTCGGCGCTGTTTCCCTCGCTCTCGGATGTCTTCGTTGCGTCGCGGACGCGGGAAAGCCGCGAGGAATTCTGCGCCGCCATGGCGGACGAAGGCCCATGGACCCTCACCCCGGCGGCCTCCGTGGAGGATGCGGTCCGGGACATGGACATCGTCGTGTCGTCGATACCGCAGGGATCGGAACGGCCGCTGAAGGCCGACTGGTGGACCGAGGGCATGCTGGCGATTCCCCTCGACGTCCTGACCGCCTGGGACGACGAAGCGTTCGAGGCGATCGACATGCTGGTCGCCGACAACGACGCGGGGCTGCGTGCCGCCGCGACGCAGCGCCGGCCGCATCTCCAGCTGCCGGACGAATTCGCTTCCTTCGGCGATATCGTCCTGGGAAACATCCCCGGCCGCCGGAGCGACCGGGATCGCATCATGGCGATACCGACGGGCCTCGGGAGCGTCGACATGCCGCTCGCATGGTCGATCTATCGCTGCGCCCGGGAGGCCGGGATCGGGACGGCGATGGACCTGTTGTCCTGAGCGCCGGTTCGGGGGACGAGGGAGGCCAGCCATGGACGGATTGGTGATCCGCCGCACCGAACGGAGTCGGCTCGGGGACCTCGACCTCGACCGGCTGGTATTCGGAGAGGTCTTCTCCGACCACATGTTCACCATGACCTACCGGAACGGCGCGTGGCGCGGCCCGGAGATCGTTCCCTACGGGCCGATCGAAATCGAACCGGGCGCGATGACGCTGCACTATGCCCAGATGGCGTTCGAGGGGCTGAAGGCGTTTCTCGGCGTCGACGGCAGGGTGCGTCTGTTCCGTCCCGACCGGAACGCAGCACGTATGCGGCTTTCCTGCGGGCGCATGTGCATTCCCGAGATCGACGAAGACGATTTCGTGGAGGCGGTGACCCGCCTAGTCGATATCGACCGGGGCTGGATTTCCGACCGGCCCGGGTTCGGGCTCTATGTCCGGCCCGTCGTTTTCAGCGCGGAACCCCATCTCGAGGTCCGGCCGTCGAACTCATACCGGTTCATCGTCATGACCTGTCCGGTGGGCGCGTATTTTCGGACCGGCGATACTGGCCTGTCCCTCAAGGTCGAGGACCATTTCGCGCGTACCGCGCCGCATGGCGGCGTGGGCGAGACCAAAACCTCGGCCAACTACGCGACTACGTTTTCCGCCGGCAGGCAAGCGCGCGAGCAAGGGTTCGATCAGGTGCTGTGGCTCGACGGCGGCGAGCACCGATATATCGAGGAGGCCGGGCTGATGAACGTCTTCTTCAGGATCGGCGACCGGATCGTCACACCGGCACTGAACGGCGCGATCCTGCCCGGTGTTACCCGGGAGAGCATCGTCACGTTGCTGGACGACCGGGATATCGCCGTCGAGGAACGGCCCGTCGCTATCGACGAGATCGTCGCCGCCTTCGACGACGGCGCGCTGGAGGAAGTATTCGTGACCGGCACCGCCGCGGCGGTTCTTCCGGTCGGCCGGCTGAATTTCAGCGGACGGGATCTGAAACCGAAGCAGGCGGAAACGGCGCCGCTGACCAGGTCCCTCTACGACGAGCTCACGGGTATCCAGTACGGCCGCATCGAAGACCACCACGGCTGGAATCATACGGTCGAAGTCTGACCGCGGCATTGCGCGAGGCGGTCCCGAATTCAGGCGACCCTTTGCAACGGATCGCACGGCACCCATCCGGAGATCGTCCCGATGCCGAGTGGCCGCCTCCGGCCCGGGGCACACTCATCCGCCCCTCCCCTCGGGCCCAGGCTCCGAGGCTAGTCAACGGCGATCATGAGCCGGCGACCGTCCTCCCGCGGACGGCCTTGAGGTTCTCGTGCGCTGGACAGGCGTCCTCCATCGCTCGTGCGAGTTCCCCGACGCCGCACGGATCTGCAATTCTCTCCAGCCTGCTCAATCCGACGCTTTTCTGCCCGGTAGGAAGCAACCGCTCAGCGTCAACAAAGAACCGCCATTGGGTAGCGTCTCGATGGCCGGCCTGTTCGTCCACTGCCCCGTGCCAGGCGAATACGTAGACATCGGCCGGCCGGCCCGGATCGGTCACCCAGGGGCCACCATCCTTCGGCCAGTATCCCTTCCGCGGCCTGATGTCGAACACCGGATTGCGGCGCGGTCCATCCGACTCGCGATCCCAGCTCTGCCGTGCCGCCGACTGCTTGATCTCCAGCCTGGCCTCTGACGCAGCGTGCTCGCAATCCTAGGCCGCCCAGTCCCAGCCTTCCTCCAATGTGAGCCGCCAGTCGGCGCCGAGTGCAGTCGCGATCATGCATTCGCAGATATTCTCGACTCGCTTTGCCCGGTCGACCGAGAGCGAGTCCTGCCCGCCGTGGAGATTGCCGCCGTGGAGACCGGCCTCACAAGTTCAGGCCGAGGGTCCCCTTGCCGCCTTCTTCCGCCGTCTCGGACCCCGTGCCGCCGCTGTCCTCGGCGACGCCGTCCGCCGCCTCTCCACTCGGCACCACGCCCGGCGAAGGATCGGATGACAGCGCTTCTCCGGACGGCGCCGTGGCGGTTTCCGGCGCCGCCAACGACCACCGACCGTTGTCGGAGACGTACCTGCCTTGCGTCCGTCCCTTGATCAACTCCACCCTAATCGATGCCAGCCGTATCGATCGCTCGACGTCGCTGGCGGCGTGTCCGACTATCTCCGCTGCCGTGGCGCCGGGATGCTCGCCGAGAACACGCCCAACGAAACGCGGCACCGAGCCTCGCGGCGCGCGTCCGCTCCCGCGGGAGGAGCGCTTCGGCGCTGCCTTCGCCCGGCTCCTCGCTCGCCTCGCCCTCACCAGCGCCGGCCGGCCCTGCGCGGCGCCGAGGGCGTCCAGCAGCTCCTTCCTCGCGTCGGCCTGGCCTCGGGCGTAGGCCTCCGCCTCGATCTCCGCGACCAGCGCCGCGACCCTATCGCCGACACTCGCCAAGCCCTTCGCCATCGTACGTCTCCCCATCCTCGACCGACGCTGAAGCCGTGTCGCCACGGCATGTCCGCGTCAGCAATACCCGCCCGCAATATCCGTCGCAACCGCGCGCCGGCCGCCGGCGATGCGGGCTGGCGGTAGCATCACTGAACGGCCTTGCAGCGGGCGATCTACCGACCCCCGTCCATAACTGCCGCAGCGCCTCGGTTGGTGTCGCAGCGGACCCCCACGCCTCTCCCTCGAAACCAGACATCTGGCCGGCCCGGCGGCGGCCGTCGCGCCGATCCCGGACGCTTCGCGGCCGCCCTGCCGATCGCCGCCAGGAGGTGGAGTTCGACCGTGAAGGGGGCGGCGGCCGGGTGTCCGGGGGAGGACATGGCCGCCGCCCATCATCACCGGCGAGACGGAGGCG